>CAZOQR010000063.1:0-13153 GCA_964581915.1 uncultured Ignavibacteriaceae bacterium
TAGTATGCCGGAGTATAGTAATTAAATTGAATCTTGCGTGGTTACTGCGCTGGAGCGTAGTAACCGGTGAGAATGGATCCCGGCCTTCGCCGGGACGATAATATATTTTCAGAAGAACGCAGTAATCTGCGCTCTGCCTGTATGGATAACCTGCTTTTTTCCTTCCGACCTGCCGTCGTAATTCATTGACGCCTGAATGTTCTTACTTATGCTGTAGTCGAAAGACGCGCGCCAGTAATAACTCTTACCCGACGGGCGTCCGCTTGTAAGTTCATACGGAAAATTCGTTTCGGGAAGATTAAGAATGACCTCGTCCCTTTCTATTTCAAGCCGGATTCTTCCCGACGAAACAAAAGAATACACGAACCTGAGTATCTGCTGGTTAATGCTTGCCTCCGTCTGCTTCACGGGATAGAAATCATCCGCTCTGGAAAAGTTTAACTGGAATCCGCTCTCGATGCTCGGTATCGGCCTGTACGCCAAATCGGAATTTATGCTGTAAGAAGAAATGTTTCTGTTCCTCACCGAATTTGCGGGCGCGTTATTCCTGTCATTCTTGCTGATGTATTCAACCTGAGTCGTAATGTCTTTTGTTAGCCCAAGTCGTAACCTGACTGAGCGTTGTATGTTAAGATTTTTCTCATTTCCCGAACTGTATTGATTCATTGTTCTCGTCTGAATAAAACGAAGACGAAGGGAATATTCGGGATTGTTCTCGAAAAGAAATAAATCCTGCTGGAACAACTGCGTTCCCGCTATAGTATTCGAATCATTTAAGAAAGTTCCTGTATGAAGGTAATAAATATTATCCGTGTCAGGGTCCTTGCTCTTTTCATCTATACGCAGATAAGTTTCCGTAGATATATTGTTATAAATCGCCGCGATAACGTTGCCTGAAGTAGCATAGAAATACTTCGAGGGCTTCAGCGCGAAACGGAGAGACGTTTTCAAATCGACTGTCGGGAAGTATCTGTCAGTCGGAATATTGAGTTTTATGTAATTGCCGTCGTAATTGGTTAACTGGAATTCATTTTCATCCTGCAATCCGTTCAGGTTCAGGTCGCCGAGGTATACGTAATTTCCCTGTCCGACAGGCACGAGAACGAACAACTTCTGCACTATGGCGGTTCTTTCGCTCGTGACGGAATAAAGCGCGTCTGCGAGGACGGCGCCGTTAAGGGGAGAGAATCTCATCCTTGAATTAACGAGAACGGATTTATTGCTCTGGTCTTCCGACGCCTGGAAATGCTCCGAATAATTTCTTTTCCTGATTGCAACGTCCGCGTCGGCGCTGAACCAGCCCGTACCTGAATAAACCAGCCCGTACCTTTGCGTGAATGAATTTGACATGCTGATGATTTCACCGCGGTAAGGCGAATCGTCCTTTCTGTAATTCAGTTCGGTAAAAAACGTGAAGTTCGCAACGTTATTAAGAGAGAGTTTCGGGATTACTTCAAGAAAAGCGAAACTCTCCGAAAGAAGGCTGTCTCTGTACAAAGTCTGAAGCGACGATTTCCTGTCTTCGTTATTCATCGACGCAGACAGTTCGATATACTTCTGTTTTGTTTCTTCTCCGAAATATTTCTTGTAACCGAGGAACGCGCTTTGCTTGAACCATTTCCCGCCGGTCTTATAATTTTCATTGCTGCTCTTAATGTTTTCCGCGGAGTATTTAGCGGTCGGCAGATTTTTATTGAAGCCAGGTGATTCCTGCGAATTGAATCCGAACTGCCCTGAGAATCTTGTTGAGTTAAAAAAATCACCCCGGAGAAGTTGGGCGAAATTCCCCTGAAGGCTTATGAGTTTCCCGGGCGATATTATGAGGCTTCCGTCCCTGTAATTTTCCGAGGCGGCTGTTGTATCCGACAGGTCAAAATTTCTGTTGAACTCTGCCGAGTTTATGCGGTCGAGAGTAACGAACTTCTTGTCTATGTATCGCTCCTTGTAAGAGAGGGAAACGCTGCTGAAATTAATTCCAAGCAAATTGAAATTCGTTTTTCTGAAACCCGCTTCTCCGTTAAGTGCCGGACCGGTTTTCTTTACGTCAGAAAGCGAAAATTTGTTCTGATTGTAAATCGATACTGCGGATTCCATCTTCAGATAAAAACCCCTGTCCCTGCCTGAAGAATAATCAAGACTTATTCCCGCAATCTGATAAGAAGTCGGAACGGGAAGAAAAATCACGGGCGCGTAACTCCCCTGACCGATTCCGATGAAATTATACTGATATGTGCTGACGCTGCTGTAGTCTCCCCTTCCCTGACCGACGTAAGAGAAAGAAACCTGATAAAGAGCGCTGTCGCTGCCCGGACTGAACCTGTAGAAAGTATAATTCGACCCGCTGATGAGAGTATCGACTTTTACGTAAGAGCCGAGCGCTCTGTTAAGCGAATCCCGTCCGACAAAACTTATTCCTGTACGCGTGGCTTTGAACCTGTCCGCTCCCGCATTCTGAAGCGCGACGCGGTCCGAGTCGGACAAAGTGAAATCAATCGTCTTGTCCTCATTATCGGTTTCGTTGAGATATGAAACGTTTACGAGCAGTTTCTTTTCGAAGAATCTGTATCCGCTGTTTGCTACAACCAGGGTCCTGCTGTACTTCCTGTCCGAATATTCGAAATCGATTATGATTCTTGAAGTATTGGTAATGAGTCTCTTGTTCGTAAACGTAATCTGCCCCAGTCCGTAATCGATTACGTAATCCGCCTGTTCGCCGCGCGTCATCTGAACCCCGTCAACAAAGACTTTTTCAGAGCCCGAAAGCACGACGATATTGATTTCGTTGTAAAGTCCCGTAAGCCTGTAGGGACCCTGCACACCGTCCGCGCCGTTAAAACTGTTAGAATTGTACTTACCGCGCGAAACCGCGCCGGTAAGCATGAAATTGCCGTCGCCGATTTCACCGTAGCCCTTTGCGCCCTGAATTTTCCTTTTGAAATTCAGGAATTCAGAAGATGAAAGGTTAACGTCGATGTCTCCGATAGTAGCCGCGAGGTTGTTTCCTTTGAGTTCTATGAATACCTTGTCAAGTTCCTGCAGTTTCTGTGTATTCCCTTCGGGCTGCAGTGGTGTTTTTTCGTCCGTTAGAGCGGCAGTAATTTCAATGTCTTTGGAAAGCCGTCCGTTCAACTGCAGTTTGAATCCAGAATTCAGCGTCAGGTCCCTGTTCGTGCCGAGTGTGAAACCGCGGAAAAGGCTGCCCGACTTCTGCAGGTCGGTTCCTTCAAAAAGATTTTCAAGAAGGTCAGACGACCTTGTCGCTATCTGAAGCGTATCGCCCGTAAGAGTGTCTCGTTCCATCTTCAGGTCGAAAATGGAATATTCTTCCTTGAGTGAATACGGGAAAATGTCGTAACGGACAATAATGTCATAAATACGGAGTGTATCAAGCGAATACTTTTTAAACAGTTCTTTTGAAAAGACTATGTCGCCTGTCCTGTAGTTGAAGTCATAGTCGGAATACCGCGTCAGCGTTATGTTATCGACGATGAGCGCTTCCGAGTTCTGAATGATAAACTTATCGCCGGTCGAGACGAGTGTATCCGTATAAACAAATTTGAATTTTTGCTGCTTGTAATTCGGGTCATTCTGGGAATGAACTAATCCCGCGAATGCCGTGATGCAGGCAAATACGAAAATCCACGCAGCCGTTCTGCAAGAAAACGGCTTAATGATATTTTGATAAATCCGAAGTTTCAGTTATCGTTTCGGGTTTTTTTAATAGAATAGTATATGAACTCTTCTTATAACCCTCCTCTTCTATTTCAACGTTCAGGGGAATGCCTTCAATCAATGTGACCGTTTTGTTTCCCGCCGTCGTGAATTTTGAATATGTGAATGTTAACGCGCCGCCTAATGTTTTTTTCAGACGGCCGAGATTTTGCGAATCCGGCGAGTACAATTCATACGACGAAAGAGAATTCAGAAAGACCGACTCATCGTTATTGTCCACCGATACATTAAAGACTTTTTTCCGCAGGAACAGGTACGCCGGAACAGCGGCTATAACAATCAAAACGGCAAACAGCCCGATGAGAACGAACAGCCTCCACGCGCCGTACTTAATCCTTATTTCAAGCGGTATGTAGGTCACGATTTTCTTATCCTTGAGCACGGGCTTAAAAATTTCCGGCACGGTCTGAAGCGCGAACAGCGTCTTGAAACTGTTCATGTAATTTTCGTCGAGCGCGATATCCACGTTTGTAACTTCGAGAACAAGATTTCCGCCGACTGAAAAATCCTCCTTGAAAATTGTGTTGAACGAAAATTTGGGAGATATTTCAGGCATGTCGAAGATAACCGTAAATCCCTTGACCTCGCCCTCGGGAGATACGTTGCTTACAGTCGAAGGCGTTATTGTCTGAGAGCCGAGTGTCTTGACGGAATAATCGGACGACTTGAAATTTTCAAGATGAACATCAAGTTTGGCGCTCTTAATCGTATGGGGAAATAGATTTGATTTAAGTGTCAAATCGCTGAAGGTTTCCTTGATTTTTTCGCCTTCTTCGAAATCGAATCCTCTTAGAAGTTTTCCGTCGTAAAAAAGTTTCATCGGAGTGATTTTCGCCTGTGTGACCTTCGGCACGAGCACTATCGTTCCGACGTCAAGAGGTTTAAGCGTTATCGCTTTCTGTTTTATGCCTATGTTACGGATTACCGCGTCATAATAATCAAGCGAAGACTGCGGGAGTGTTTTTTTCGAATAAACGATTCCGTAAACCACGTAGCCGTTGGACTCCCAGCCCGCCTCTACGACTTTCTCGGGTATCGGGAAAAGAAGAATTTTCCTGAAATTATCTTCACCCCTGAGTTTCTTGTAAAATTCAAGCGTGTTGAAATAAGACGAATCTCCGCTTCCGCTGTTGTCGTTAATGTTGTCCGTTACGAGCCATATAACAGCCGTTTCGCCTTTCATTTTTAATATTGCCCCGTCAAGCGCCTCCATCAAATCGGTCGTTCCGAAACCGCCGTCATTCGCTCTCATCATTACCATCTTTTGCGTAATCTGCTCGGGTATTAATTCCTTGCCCGTCCCGCTGAATATTTCTTTCGGGGATACGAGTCCGCGTTTCGAATCCGATTTCGTAAACAGATATACTCCCGAATGATCCTGCTGCCTGACCGAATTTTTTATCAACGCCTTGCAGAATGTTTTGAAGGCGCTGCTCTGCTCCCTGTAATAACCTGACATGCTGCCCGAGTTATCGAACAGAAAAATAAATTCATTGTTGTCCTGCGGTAATGCCGCTTCCGGCAGCAAGAAAAAAACGAGCAGGAACAAAAATATCTTTTTCATTTTGGAAAATTATTTGTTTGAAAACAAAACGCGTCCTTCTTCAATAACGACCCTGCCTGACGACGCTTTTATAAGCCTGTCGTTAATTGCCCTGCCAAGACCTTTGTTTTCCACGAGTCTGGTAACAAGGTAATTGAAATTCTTTTCATCGGCAATTCTTAAATCTGAAAACAAGTTAAGCGCTGTTTCCTTTAAATCCCCGTAAACTCCGAAATCCACTATTCCGGCATTTGCATTAATGTTCTTGAAATACTCTAAATCCTCAGCGATATAAAGCGGAGTGTGAGGCGAGTAATGAGACAACAACATACCGGGCGAGGATATTTTTGACGCTTTGCCTTTCAGCGCTTTGACTTCCTTTCCCGTAACTTTTTCAATATCCTCTTTAGTCACGAAACCGTGCCTGAGTATGTAAATTCCGTCGTCCTCAAACCTGACGACGGTGGATTCTATTCCGATTCGGCACCTTCCCCCGTCAAGTATGTACCCGATTTTTCCGTCAAGTTCTTTCAGAACGTCTTCCGCCGTTGTTGGCGATATTCTGCCGAACATGTTCGCGGACGGCGCGGCAATAGGTTTTCCGCATAAAGACAGGACCTGCCTGAAAAGAGGATGCGCCGGTATCCTGAGCGCCACTGTATCGATTCCCGCCGTGACGATATCGGGTATTATTTTTTTCTTGCTCAGAACGTACGTTATCGGTCCCGGAGAAAAAGTCTCTGCAATCTTAAACACACTTTCCGGAATGAATTCCGCGTACTTATCAAATTCTTCGGTTCCCGAAACATGAACTATTAGAGGATTGAAATCGGGTCTTTTCTTGGTCTCGTAAATTTTCAACACGGCGGAAGGATTGAGCGCGTCAGCCGCGAGTCCGTAAACAGTCTCAGTCGGGAGAGCAACTATTTTTCCCGCCGTAATTTCACTCGCGGCGTCAGCCGGATTATTTATTATCGCGGTCTTCAATAATTCAATATCCTTATCATTTCATACAAAGCGATTCCCGTCGCTACGGAGACGTTCAGAGACTGTTTCATCCCGAGCATCGGCAGTTCGACGGCAAAATCAGACGCCTCGATTACTTCTTTCGAAACGCCCGTAATTTCGTTCCCTACGGCGAGACAGAGCGGGAATTCTTCCTTCTTCAGGTCCCATATCATCCTGCTTTTGTCCGTAAGTTCAAGCGAGCATATTTTTATGCCCTTAGATTTAATTTCGTTTACCGCTTCCATAGGATTCCTGTAATACTCCCAGGGTACGCTGAGCGTCGCGCCGAGAGCGACTTTTTCGATTTCCTTTCTCGGCGGATACGGCGTATAACCCGTAAGATAAATCTTTTCTATGAACGCGCCGTCGGACGCCCTGAATATCGCGCCGACGTTAAAAATGCTTCTGATGCTATCGCACAGAACATATACAGGATTCCTCTTAAACTCGCTTATGCGCTCAAGCGGTTTTCTGTTTTCCTTTATTTCAGCGTGAGTTAGTTTTCGCATCGTCTGTAAATTAGTCAATCTGCAAACTTAATTTTTCTCATGGCGAAGAAGCACATTCTCAGCAGCATCAAACCGTCGCGGAATCTGTTAATGTTCGTGCTGCCGTATGTTCTTTCGCCGTATCTTATTGGGACCTCGATTATTTTTAATTTAAGTCTCGACGCGCCGAACAGCAGGTCGAAATCTCCGAACGGGTCGAAATCTCCGAAGTGCTTTCTGTTGTCGGCAATGCGCCTGTAATCGCTGCCGAATAACGCCTTCGTGCCGCAAAGCGTATCCGTGATTCTCTGCCCGAGCAGCCAGGTGAACACCTTGCTGAAAAATATGTTACCGAACTTGTTCAGACGCCGCATCGCTTTTTCCTGCATCTGGTAAACATTTCTCGAGCCGTTGATGAACTCTCCCTTTCCGCCTGCCAGCGCGTTGTAGAATTTGTTCAGGTCTTCTGGAGCAACAGTCATGTCTGCATCAAGGATTATGAATATGTCGCCTTTGGCTTTCTCAAATCCCGTCCTGACGGCGTCGCCCTTGCCTTTTCCCGCCTGCCTGAAAAGTTTGATGTCCTTATCCGGATTTTCACTGATTACCTTCTCTATAGTTGAATACGTATTGTCCGTCGAATTTCCCTCTACGAAAATTATCTCAGTGTGGCTTCCGAGTTCGGGAATTCTGTCAACAATTTTGCTTATGTTTCCTTCTTCATTCCTGCAGGGAATCAGAACCGTCGTTGAATAAGCGCGGACATCCTTAATGCTTTTTTCATAATCCGCGACTACCCATCCCGCGATACACAACCTGCGCAGAAGCGGAAGTTTAGATAAATATCTGTTCGCGATAAAGGAAACAGGCGGAATTCTTTTCGGAATAAGAAGCATTGAGCCGCTCTTACTCGCGCTAAAGCCCGAGAGGAAGAGGAGGTTCTTTATCTCTTCTATGTACAGCCAGTTCCTGTTTCCTTCCTTGAGTTTTAAACCGAGAGCCTCGCCGAGTTTCAGCAGAGGATTCCAGAAATAGTTGTAATAAGTAACGATAATTCTCGTGCCCTCACGGGAAACGTCCGATAATTTTTCAAAGACTTTTTGAATGTCGTTAAGAGTGCCTATCAAATCGGATACTATTATGATGTCAAATTTCCTGTCCTGTCTTTTCAATTCGCCGAGAGGTTCTTCAGATTCAATGTCGGAGGAAATGAACTCGATATCCGGATGAGACTTCATTCCTTCGGAAATCATAAAAGTGTTTATCTCGATTCCCGTGCGCTTCGCGCAGTCAAGCGCGGCGAGCGTTTCCCCCGTGCCGCATCCGATTTCAAGCACTTCGGAATCTTTGCCGGCTATTGATTTAATGAAACCGGCTATCGAATCGTGATAATACCTGTTCCTTCGCCGCCAGTACATTTTGCTTTCGGCGAATTCTCTGGAACCGAAATCCCTGTATGTGAATGCTTTTCCTGACAATTATTTATAAACGAGATAAAATTCAGCCGTCCAGACAGCTATAAAGAAAAGGCAAACAGAAAAGCCGAATATTTTTTGTTTCAAACTGAAATTACCGAGTCTGAACCTGTTTTCAACCGCGAACTTCACCGTGCCGATTACGAATAACGGTATCAGAACGTAATGATATCTGGCGAGCGCGACGAATATGAAAAAAGTAAGAAGCCACGTGAATATGTAACCGTATAGTATGAGCCGCTTTTTCTTAATCATCATCAGTCCCCACGTTCCTAAAATCATCACGGCAAAATACGGCAGGTTCAGCAGCGCTGTTATCAGCGGATTAATGGACCTGTAAACCTCCGTGGAGGTTCTCGCTCTCCCCTCGCCGGGAGTGAAATAAAGCAGAACCATTCTTTCGCTTGAGAAGAAATAAACGAGTTTCTTTATTCCTACAAAAGCAAACTTGTGCGGATTTTTTAAAGCGTACTCCATTCCCGCCTTGTAAAACGCCTTATCCCTTTCCGCTTCATCCTGAATGTTGAAAATCGGATTCGTGTCCTCAATCTTATGATACCAGGTGCCCGTCGCGTCGGGATTGCTTCCTGACCAGAACGTAGAGCCTCCGTGAGTTCCGACGCTGTATGTGTTTAGCACAATTTTATTCCGAATCAGCCAAGGCAGCACCGCTATTGCCGCCCCCGCGAAGAAATAGACCGCGTATTGCAACGCTCTTTTCAATCTCTTCGTCTTGAATCCCTCGAAATATTTTCTCGAATAAATGAACAACGCCAACGGGAATACCAGCATCGAAAACATGAATGACGAGCGGACGAGAAATGCGTAGCCCGCTATTATGCCGATGAAGAATATTTTTCCGTCAATTTTGTCTCCGTAAAAATAATACAGAATAACGAGAGCAAGCATTCCGAACAATGTCTCGCTCAGCAACGTTTGCGTGAACAGAATGTTCGAAGGGAAAAAAGTAAACACCGCAAGCGCCGTTATCGCCCTCTTCTTGTCAAAATACTTCAGGCACAGCATCAGGAACAGCGCGCCTGTCAACACTTCGAGAAGCGACTGCGCAATCCTGACATACAACTGGTCGGGACCAGTCAGAGCGTAAACGCCGGCGATGAAAAGCGGATAACCGATGGTTGACGAAGCGGTGGGCTTACCGTCGAGCGAATACTCGCCCGATTTCACCATGCTTATTGCAAGTTTATGGTAATCAAGACTGTCCGAACGAAGGTCGGCTGTAAGAGTGAACGCGAGTATTAGTTTAATAAGCAGAGCCGCGGATAGAATAAGGGCAATATTCCTTTTATCTTTCCTGTCAAGCGTTATGTTGTTAATGTCTTTTAGCATTTATTTTTCCGCTACGAGGATGACTCCTGTCCCCTCTTTGTTGTTTGATTTCGTGTCGAGCCACATCAGTATCAGAACGAGCCAAAGCGTGAACAGATAATAGAGCGGGAGAATCAGAATGAGAATTTTAGACGCTCCTGCCATTATTATCGGATACTTGATGCCTAACTTCCAGGATATCGTGCCGAACTTTCCGTACGCGTACCTGAAGTTCACGACCTTCAAGCCCGCTCTTTCGACTTTAGACGTGATATCTTCTTTTGAATATCCGTTTCTTGCGTGCTCTTCGATGAAACTCTCGTCGTCGTGTTCGTGCGCGTCGCTGCCTCCAAGGTCCGAAGGCGTGTTGATTAGCAGTTTGCCGCCTTTCCTGAGCGCTCTCGCGAAATTCTGAAGCACGAGTTCATCCTCTACTATGTGCTCCATCACATCAACATTAAGTATGAAATCGAACTTATCTTTATAATCAATTTTGGTGAGGTCGCCTACCTCGAATTTCGCGTTACTGTATCCGCTTTTGCCGAAGAAGAAATTGCAGTCATCAACCTGTTCGTCCTTCACGTCGATTCCGAATATCGTACAATTCCTGAAATACCTCGCGAGGAAATACGAGTACTGACCGAATCCCATTCCCGCGTCGAAAATGTCAGGTTTTTCGTTTCTTCCGAAAAGCCCCCTGATTTCCTTCTTAACGTGCCAGGTTCTGAGAAATATAAGGTCGAGCACGCGGTAGAAAACCTTTCTGAGAAAAGGTCTTCGCGCGACGGCGTCTCCGAAGACTTTTTTTACCGGGTCGTACTTCAAATCAATTCCTTTCTTTTAATGTAAGATTTTCAAGTTGCTTAACGTATTCCTCCCAGGTGTACTTGATTTTTTCTTTTTCTATGTTTGATGAAAATTCTGTCCCGAGGTTCTTCGAAAAAAATCCGGTTACGGCTTCTGTCAATTGTTTGGTATTCTCAGGCTCGACAAGGATTCCCGTTTTTCCGTTTATTACAACCTCGCCTATTCCTCCGACGTCGGTAGCGATGACAGGCTTGTCGTAGAAATAACAAATCTGAACTATGCCGCTCTGCGTGGCGCTGAGATACGGAAGAACGACCGCGTCCGCGGCGGAGAAAAAATATTTTATTCTGTCGTCGGGAAGAAAATCGGATACGAGCAATACGTCATCCTGCAGTTTAAGATTTTCAATTTTCTCCCTGTATGGTTTCTCGTCGTCGTAGAATTCACCTGCGACAAGAAGTTTCACGTTTCCCGATTTCAGAATGTCCGGCATCGCGTCAAGCAGATAGTGAAGCCCCTTGTACCGCCTGACATATCCGAAGAACAGAATCACGTTTTCGCTTTTCAAATCCCTTCCGTATTCTTTTCCGATGAACTCCCTTGCCTGATGCCTGTCAATTTTTTCTCCGAATATGTTGTAAAGCGGATGAGGCGTGAAGACGTAGGGCTTGTTCTTCTTGTTAAGAAGTTTTAAATCCTTCTCGACGGTTTTTGACTGCACTATGAAATAATCCGCAACCGAGAAAGCAAGTTTCGTAAGGAATATGTCGCCGAACCGTTTTTCGTGAGGAATAACATTGTCGCATATATATAGTACCTTCGTCTTCGTAAACATTTTTGCAAAGAACGCGATTGTAAAAAAACACGGAGCGAAAAAAGGAATCCAGTACTTGTAAATCAGCAAATCGGGTTTCTCTTTTCTTACCTTAAGAGCCGTTAAGAGCCAGTTGAAAGGATTTATGGAATCGACAGCGATTTTGTTATCGGCATCCGGGATTCTGTACGCGGGCTCGGACGTTTCGTACTGCGTCTTTCCCGGAAACAGGAATTCGGGATATTGTCTTTTAAACGAGAATACTTTCACCTTGTGCCTGAGGCTCAGGTACTTGTAAAGTATCGATGTGTACTGAGCGATGCCGCCTCGCATCGGATATGCCGTGGATACTATAACAGCCTTCATCAGCCGGCGAGTTTATTTACTGAATCGACAACATCCTGCGGCAGAATGTAATCCATGCATTTATATTCTTCGTTCGTGCATTTCGGGCTGAAATAACATTTGCATTCCTTCTTCGGACCGACAATCACGCCGCTGCCGTAAAGTTCGAATTCGTTCGGATTAAAAATATTGTTGAGAAGAACTACTTTCTTCCCGAGCGCTATCGCTATGTGAAGCCCCATTGTAACCTGAGTAACAACAACGTCGCATTTGTTTACCAGATTTATAAACGTCCTCAGGTCAAAATGCCCGAAATACCTGCATTCCGCCTGCTCGGCAAGATAACTGTTGTTTTCGTGCTCCTGCTCGCCTCCGAGAAGAACCACTTCGAAATTATTTTCTTTAAGTTTGCTTATGGTTTCTATCCAGTATTCGTTTTTCCACAGCCTTGAAGTCCAGCGCGAGCCGCATCCGGTATTGAGCCCGGCGATTTTCCTGCTTTTGCTTAAACCCCAGTCCCTGTCGGAATTTTTGTCAATGTCGAGCAGGTATTTTTCCTTTTTAAAATTGTATCCGCATATCTCAAAAATCTCTTCAGGATAACTTTTAATGTTTTTCTTCGAATAATCGTCGAACATCCCGGTAAGGAGTTTATGCTCCGCGTCTTTATTCACCGGATAGCACGAACCGTTTATGAGAGTGTATCCGAATTTCTTGTAGGAGTTGATTTTCGACGCGAGAGCAATCGCTTCTTTATCCTTGTCGAGATTTATTACAACGTCAAATTTTGTTTCCTGAAGATAAAGGACGCTTGCAAGATTAAACTTTAGAGGCACGTCGACGTTTATTTCGGAATTCACGGGAAGAAGTTCGGGAAAATCCGTCAGCCAGTAGATTTTCGCGTAATGATATTCGCTTCTCAGCGGATACAGAAGCGGAGTCGTGCGTATTACGTCGCCCGCCGCTCCGAGTTTTATAATAAGTATTTTCCTGTTGAACTTCTCGTAGTAAGAGCAATCGGAACAATCAACGCCGTGCTGCTTCGAAGGCTTGCAGGGCACGTCAGCCCTTAAATGCCTGCAGTCATATTTTACCTGCTCGAATTTAATCATAGAATTAATTTTAATAAATAAAAACCCTGCACTTATCCGTTTTACAGAAAATGCAAAAACAAGCAAAAACACGGGTTTTTCTGCAACTTACGGAATTACCCGATTTTATAAAAATATTGTAATTGCGTGAGAAAACAAAGTCAAAGGAAAGCGTATTTATACAAAAGATTCAAAGGCTTTGACGGCGATATTTACTTTCAATAAAGTTGAGAAAGTATTTAGAGATTATATCGGCGAACAAGCGGTGTCCGTTTTGATTGTAGTGAATTTTATCCTCGAAAAACAAATAATTTCCCGCATTATCCGTGTGATGAAATGCATCGATGAAGACCAGTTCGTTCCGTAAATTCGTGTTCAACTTTTTCCCGAGATTTTTCAGCAGATACATTTCCATTTTTGACCTGGGTCGGGCAGGAGGACCGACAATAATCAGTGAAACGGCATTCCTGCCGCAATATTCCTTCAAACTAAAGATTGTTTTTTCGTACATTCTAAATGTC
>CAZOQR010000064.1:0-13135 GCA_964581915.1 uncultured Ignavibacteriaceae bacterium
TAATAAAAGTCGAAACAAAAAGTATAAGAGTGTAAAACGAACACTGCTCTCCGACTTAGCCCACGGCTTTAGCCGTGGGTAAGAAACAAAACGAAGAAAAACCGTTTCAACGGTTTAAAAAGAATTCATAAAAATTAAGTATTAATTGAAAAACAGTATTATCGAAAAATAATTTCACCCTTTATGGGATTTCATATAACACATAAGAAAAAATAATAATTCAAGAAAGGCACACAATGACCAACAACAAAAAACTTATCGCCTGGGTTGACGAAATGGCGAAACTCTGCAAACCGGACAACGTTTACTGGTGCGACGGCTCAGTTGAAGAAAACGACCGACTGATTAAGCAATGCGTGGACAACGGCTCTTTCAAACCGATTCCTAAGCGCCCGAACTCTTACTGGGTCATCTCCGACCCGAAAGACGTCGCGCGCGTTGAAGACAGAACTTTCATCTGCTCAGAAAAAGAAATAGACGCGGGACCCACAAACCACTGGATGGACCCCAAAGAAATGAAAAAAATCATGACAGGCCTCTACGACGGATGCATGAAAGGACGCACGATGTACGTGATTCCTTTCTCGATGGGTCCGCTCGGCTCGAAAATCGCTCACATCGGCGTCGAACTCACCGACTCGATTTACGTCGTCGTGAATATGCGCATTATGACAAGAATGGGAAAGAAAGTCCTCGACGTCCTCGGCGATGACGGACACTTCGTGCCCTGCCTTCACAGCGTAGGATATCCGCTCACCGACGGAAAGAAAGACGTTCCCTGGCCCTGCAACGAAAACAAGTACATAACTCATTTCCCGGAAGAAAGAATGATTTGGTCTTTCGGCTCGGGATACGGCGGTAACGCCCTTCTCGGAAAAAAATGCTTCGCGCTCCGCATCGCTTCCGTGCTCGCGCGCGACGAAGGATGGCTCGCCGAACATATGCTCATACTCGGACTCACGCCTCCGAACGGCGAAAAGAAATACGTCGCCGCGGCGTTCCCGTCCGCCTGCGGAAAAACTAACCTCGCTATGCTCACGCCTTCCATTCCCGGATGGAAAGTCGAAACAGTCGGCGACGACATCGCCTGGATGAAATTCGGCGAAGACGGACGCCTCTACGCCATCAATCCCGAAGCGGGATTCTTCGGCGTCGCGCCCGGAACATCGATGAAAACCAACGCGAACGCGATGCTCTCCTGCGAGGAAAATTCTATATTCACTAACGTCGCTTTCACTGACGACGGCGACATCTGGTGGGAAGGAATGACGGACGAAAAACCGAAACACCTTACCGACTGGAACGGCAACGACTGGACGCCCGAAAGCGGCAAACCGTCGTCGCATCCGAATTCAAGATTCACCGCGCCAGCGCGCCAGTGCCCGGTAATCGACCCCGCGTGGGAAGACCCGAAAGGCGTGCCTATCAGCGCGTTCCTATTCGGCGGAAGACGCGCCACGTTCACACCGCTCGTAAATGAATCGTTCGACTGGAATCACGGCGTGTATATGGGCTCCGCCTGCGCGTCCGAAACCACCGCTGCCGCGGCAGGAGCGGTCGGAACGCTCCGCCACGACCCGTTCGCGATGCTTCCGTTCTGCGGATACCATATGGGCGACTACTTCAACCACTGGCTTAAAATCGGAAAGAAATCAACCGCGGACAAACTCCCGAAAATATTCTTCGTCAACTGGTTCCGCAAAAACGAACAGGGCAAATTCATATGGCCCGGATACGGCGATAACATCCGCGCCCTCAAATGGATAATCGAAAGAGTAAACGGCACGGGCAAATTCATAGAAACGCCAATAGGACGCCTGCCCGCCGAAGGCGCGCTCGACGTCGAAGGACTCGGCATCAGCCCGGAAGATATGAAAAAAATCTTCACCGTCAACAAAGAAGAAGGGCTCGCCGAAGTCGCCGAAATGCGCGAATACTATAAAAAATTCGGTGACCGCCTCCCGGCAGAACTCACAGCCGAACTCGATAAAATCGAAGCAAGACTAAAGAAGTAAATATAGATACATATAAAAAGATAAAATTTATTAAAAAAGCCTGATAAGCAATTATCAGGCTTTATTTTTTGTGGGAACAAAATATTCCTCCTCGTTACGAAGCCCCAGCTTCGTAACGCAACAAGCCCCAGCGTGTTCGATGCGTTCCGACTCGTCGGGACTTCGTAACGCAACAAACCCCAGCGCGTTCTTTGCGTCCCGATTCGTCGGGACTTCGTAACGCAAAATACCCCTCCTCGTTACGAAGCACCAGCTTCGTAACGCGAATAATAGTACCATAATTTATTAATTGTAATTATTTATAATATTAATTAATTAGTATAAACAATTCAAATTGAAACGCTTTTACTACTCAGAAAATATTAGGAATTTCCTGAATTCATCCGATAACGAAATTCTAGGTAATTTGTCACGCAAAAGTCAATTCCGTGATGAAGTTGAGCAGAAAGATGCCTGGATTGAAGAAATTAAAATACTGAAAAATATTCTGTATCCTTATAACGGGGCAATCTATTTTGAGTATTCAATTCCCCGTATGGGTAGAAGAATAGACGTCGTGCTGATAATAAAAAATGTAATTTTTGTCCTCGAATTTAAGATTGGGGAAAAATCATTTTATAATGTTGATATTGATCAAGTCTGGGATTACGCTCTCGATTTGAAAAACTTTCACGAAACATCGCATCAACATTTGATAGCACCAATTCTTATTTGCACGAATGCAAAAGAATCTGTGAATGTAATATCAACAACTCATCATAACGATAATTTATTATTCCCGTTACAATCGAATACTAACGAGTTGAAAGATATTGTTGATAAGATCCTGCTTTTTGCCGATGGAGATGATATTGTTTCCGAAGATTGGTCTAACGGTCGATACTATCCTACTCCCACAATAATAGAAGCCGCAATGTCTTTGTACAACAGCCATACTGTTGAAGAGATAGCGCGCAGTGACGCTGATGCTGAAAATCTGTCAGTAACGAGTAATTCAATTTCATCAATAATATCGACGACAAAATCGAAAAAAGAAAAAGCAATCTGTTTCGTCACAGGTGTTCCAGGGGCGGGAAAAACGTTGGTAGGATTGAATATTGCCACCAAAGAATTATCAGAAAAAAGTGATAACCGTAGCGTTTTTCTTTCGGGAAATGGACCGTTAGTTAAAGTATTGCGAGAAGCGCTTACCAGAGATAAAGTCAGAAGAGAGAAAGAAAAAGGATTAAGAATCAAGAAAGGGGATGTCTTAAGCGAAGTAAAATTATTTATCCAAAATGTGCATAACTATAGAGATGAATATCTTGTTGACAATAGACCTCCGTTTGACCATATAGCGATTTTCGATGAAGCGCAACGTGCCTGGAATAAAGAACAGACTTGCTTGTTTATGCGAATTAAAAAGAAGAAACCTGATTTTAATCAATCCGAGCCGGAATTCCTTATCTCATGCCTGGACAGGCATCAGGATTGGGCGGTTATTATTTGTCTTGTAGGCGGAGGACAAGAAATTAATAAGGGGGAAGCGGGTATCAGCGAGTGGATTACCGCAATAAATGACAGTTTCCCAAACTGGAAAGTTTATATTTCTGATAAATTAAAAGATAGCGAGTATGCTGCGGGCAACGCTTTAGAAATGTTGCAAGTCCATAACAATATTAAAACAAAACCGGAACTACATCTTGCCGTTTCAATGAGGTCATTTAGAGCTGAAAACCTATCTGCATTTATTAAGAATTTATTGGATCTGAATGCTGACGAGGCTCGGAAATATTATGCAGAATTAAAAGAAAAATATCCAATCGTCATTACGCGGGATGTATGCAAAGCCAAAAAATGGTTAAAGGAAATGGCGCGAGGGAGTGAAAGGTATGGAATGGTAGTGTCATCTCAGGCTTATAGGTTGAAACCTGAATGTATTGATGTTAGAGTGGATATTAATCCTGTCCTATGGTTTCTTAACGGAAAAGATGATGTACGTTCATCTTATTATCTTGAGGATGTTGCAACTGAATTTGACATTCAGGGATTAGAATTGGATTGGTCCTGTATCACCTGGGATGCGGATTTAAGAATAACTAAGGATGGCTGGGATTATAATGAATTCAAAGGTTCGAAGTGGCGAAAAATAAAAAAAGAAGAAAGAAAACAATATCTTAAAAATGCTTACAGGGTACTACTTACTAGAGCGCGGCAAGGTATGGTAATCGTCGTGCCTCCTGGAAATCAAGAGGACCATACAAGAAATCCGAAGCACTATGACGTTATTTACGAATATTTGAAATCTCTGGGGATCAATCAGATTTCCCCACTGTCACGAAGCCAGTGCGTTCTTTAAGTTCCGACTCGTCGGAACTTCGAACTGAAAATATTTAAAAAAAAATGCGTTCAAGATACAAAATAAAAGAGGAGGGGACGTATTTTGTAACTTCCACGTTAATAAATTGGACTAATCTGTTCTCCGATAAAAGGTTCGCTGACATTATTGTCGATGAACTGAAATTCAGAATCAAAAACCGGGAATTGCAACTCTCCGCGTATGTTATTATGCCGAATCACTTTCATCTTATTCTATCCTCTGAAAACATTCCTGTTTTAATGCGTAGTATGAAAAGTTATACCGCCAGGAAAATTATTCAGAGATTGGAATTAATCGCTGAATCCACGGATGATGCATTTGCCCGCACCACCGGTGTAAGCAGATTAAGGTCTGATGAAGCAAAAATTATACTCAATCAGTTCGAGAAAAATAAATTATCTGCGAAACAGGATTCGAAATATCAGGTCTGGCAGGAAGGCTATCATCCGAAGTTATTACTAACGGATGATGAATTCGGGCAGAAGATTAATTATATACATAATAATCCCGTAAAGAAGGGTTTGGTCAAATTGCCCGAGGAGTGGAAATATTCCAGTTATAGAAATTATTACTTTGATGATAATTCAATATTAGAATTCGAATTACCTTACAGTTATTAATTTTGCGTTACGAAGCAGGGGCTTCGTAACGAGGAGAGTCTCATTGCTTGCATCAAGCCAACTCGTCACGAAGCCCCAGCATCGTGACGCAACGCAAACAATGTTGTGAGGTCCCGACGAGTCGGGACGGAAAGAACACTCTTGGCTTCGTAACGAGAGTAGAAATAATTATTAACTTTGAACTGTACTTTTAAATTTTCCACTTTACATTTTCAATTTGTTCTTCATTGAATTTCCCGAAAGAATTTACTTATTTGGTACAGCATCGGCGCGCTCTGTATTATCCGCTTGCGATTTCCTCACCTGTTTCCGCCGCGGAAAAAATTAAAATATTTTTCTATGACTGAAGCACTCATCGTAATCGGCTCTTTCCTGCTCACGGCAATTGTAATTTTCGCCGGTCTGTATATTTCCGGCAATATGCCGAAAAAGAAACTGCACGAAGTTATTGTCGCTAACGGCGGCAATTTTGATTTCAGGTTCTTCATTCACACTTCGCGTACGTACAGGATTTTCTTCCGCTACAAAATTGAATATGAATTCGACACGAACCTGTCTCCGGACGACGAGACCTGCTTCGGCGTTACCGTTGACGCCGCGCTCATTCTTCCCGGCAAACCCGACACGCCCGTCAAAAGGGGATTCGGCGATTTGCTCCCCGAAGGCGTGCCGCGGTATTCGGGCGGTTCTCTCTTCTATAAATTCGAGAACAGTTTCGGCGGATGCAGCAAATCCGCCACAGTCGTGCTCTGCATAATAAAAAAAGCGCGCATCGGCGAAATCAATTTCAAAGGCGCGATTACTCAGAGCGGAAATATTAAATCAGGCCGCTATAGCATCTACATTTGCTGACGTTTCCGTGAAATCGGTTTCCGGAATAGAATCCATAAGAGCGTTACACGGAGTCCCGCAAAGAAGCCGCAGAGCCGCGTAAGATATTAAAAACATTCAGATTTTATTCGCAAATCCGCTCCCCTCAAAAAAACCGCGAATTCACATTTTCAGAAAACATTTACACAAAAAAAACTTGTGTTATTAAAAATAAATATTATTATATTACAGAAAGTCAAAGGACATTATACTAATACAAATCTTCTCGGAAATTTTTCAGCAGGTAATCATTTTCTTCCGTTATAACGCTGCCCGAATACTACTGCAATGTCCGCGGGAACAATATTTATAAAAACAACTAAAGGAAAGGAGCAACAATGAAACTGAAAGTAACTATCGACATTTTCAGCGGGCTCGAAAATCCTTCGTTCGTTCTGACCGACAGGGATTCAAAAGTCCTCTTGAACAAAGTCAAACTGCAATCCGAAATTCCATCCTCCGGAAAAATCGTTCCGCCGTTTCATCTCGGCTACAGGGGAATTATCGTTGAACAGGTCGAGGAGCCTGTCAAAGATTTTCCGCTTAATATGTACATCAGCGGAAAGCATCTTTTCGGCAAGGAAAAAAATTATTCGATTGAAGAAAAAGACGCCGAGTCCTACGTTCTTAAATTCCTGAACAAGGTGAAGAACGTGGATTTGAAACGCGGCTTCGACAACTTCATCGTCAAGGAACTCGAAATTACAAGAGACCTGCGCGAAAGACTCGACTATGACAAAATTTTCGAATTGGTCTGGCCTCCCTTTGTTCTTGCGGGTCCCTGCTTCTGCGCGCCTAAGTATGAACCCGAATGGTGGAACGACAGCGGAACGGTTCAGTACGGAAACAACTGCTATAATTACGCCACCAATTACAGAACCGATACGTTCGCCCAGCCCGGAAAGGCATCCGGGAACCTGCGCACGGTGCCGATTTCAAGTTGTACCGATTCCGTTGGATACGTAAGTCCGAAATCAGCCGCGATAAGCGACGGGCTTATTGATACTCCGGGAGCGGACAATAAATGCCCGAGACCGGGGCATCTCGTCGCGCTCGTTGTAGCGCCTCCGCCCGCTTTCGGAGGAACGGGCGACTTTCACTGGTACAGAAAAGGCAATAACGGCAAGTGGACGCATAAGCCCGGAGGCGGTGCTGCGACCAATCTCGACAGTTCCGGTAATATCATCTCTGACCCGCGCACGGCAAATAGAGGCGCTTACTCTCTGTTCTGTACTTTTATGAAAGCGCTGCACGGTCATTTTAAATTGAAATAAAAGTTGCTATTATTGAGGTCTCCGTGACGCGCGGAGACCTCGCTTATTTAAAAAATATGGAAAAATGGTTTTGTAGAATTCTCGTTTATTCGGGCTTGCCCGACCCTTACTGGGAAATCCCGGATACGCGCGCTGAAAGTATTCTTTTGGACTTTGATTCGCTGCCCCTTGCGCAAGGCGAAACATTTGATGAAACTCTCACGGGATACCGGGGATGCTTGCTGAAATCCGGTGACGGCAGAGTATGGCGCGCGTTTAACGGATTGATTGAATTGAATGACAACGGGAAAATTTCTTTCCGGCGGGATGAGAACAGGTTGTTCGAAAAAAATATTTTGATGACCGCTCCGCCTGATATCTTGTACAAAGAGATGACGGATTTCTGAGATTCCGCTTGCCCTTAAACATATAAGAAATGCGCCTTTGGTTGTCTTCGTAAAACGGCATATTAAATTTTATTTTCTTCCAATTATCGCTATTTTTACAAAACTCATTTACTTTATGAAAAGATTTTTTCTGATTGTTCTTCTCTTTACAGCGGGCATCTCTTATTCCGCGTACCTTAACTTCGTTCCCGTTAGCGTTACCCAGCCGAACGGCGCCGTCCTGAACATCTATGCTTCGGGCGACGAGTTCTACAACTGGCTGCACGACAAGGACGGCTATACAATTATTCAGAACGAAAATACCGGCTATTACTGCTACGCCGTTCAGGACGGCAGCAAACTTACCGCGTCGGCTTACGTCGCGGGCATCTCTTCGCCTTTCCTGCTCGGCTTTAAACCCTGGCTTATGATTCCCGAATCGGAAATCTACGCGAAGCGAAACGAATTTTACAGAACTCTTTATAAGGATAAATACGCCGCGCCGAAAACAGGCACGATAAATAATCTCGTCGTGTTCATCAGGTTCGCAGGCGAAAACGAATTCACTGACTCGCTCTCGATTTACAAAAAGATGTTCAACAACGAAACGCCGAACACTAATTCGATGTACAATTATTTCAAGGAATGTTCTTACAATCAGTTGTTCGCTAAAACTCATTTTTTCCCGAACCTGAATAATTATATCGTCACTTCGTTTCAGGATACGGGCGTCAGAGCGTACTACAAGCCTTATAACGCTGTTACTAATCCGCTTGGATACACGAGTTCCAACGCTACTCAGCGCGAACACTCGCTTTTAAAAAGAGCCTCCGAATACGTCGCGAATATGGTACCCGACACGCTGAATCTTGACGGCGACAACGACGGAAAAGTTGATAACGTTTGCTTTATTGTTTACGGCTCAAGCACTGCCTGGGCCGATTTGCTGTGGCCGCATATGTGGTCGCTGTATTCTATGAACGCTTACATACGGGGGAAAAGAGTATATACTTATAATTTCCAGTTGCAGGTGAGCCTTCAGTCAAGCGGCGTCGGAGTCCTGTGCCACGAAATGTCGCACTCGCTCGGAGCGCCTGACCTTTACCATTACACGAATAATAACATCGACCCGATGTATTACTGGGATTTGATGTGCAGTAACGCGAATCCCCCCCAGCATCTGTGCTCGTATATGAAAATGAAATACCTTACCTGGATTCCTCCGATTCCGGTTATATCGGCGCCGGGAACATATACGATGAAATACCTTCTTTCTTCGACAAACAATTCATATAAAATCTTGTCTCCGTATTCATCTACGGAGTTTTATGTGGTCGAGTTCAGGAGAAAACTTTCGATATTCGAAAACAGCGCGCCGGGTGACGGCCTCATCGTTCTGAGAATTAATTCAAACGCTACAGGTAACGCCAATGGTCCGCCCGATGAAGTATATATTTACAGACCGGGCGGAACCCTTTCGAACAATGGATATTGCTATATGGCGAACTTCTGCACTGAGGTCGGAAGGACACAGATTAACAGGTCAACAAACCCGACTCCTTTTCTTTCGACGGGAATTCAGGGCGGTCTGAACATTACAAACGTCGGCTCATATCTCGATTCGATTATAACGTTCACTCTCGGCGAACCAACGAGTGTCGGCGGAACTGTAACACCTTTGACTTCCGAACTCGAGCAGAATTATCCGAACCCGTTTAATCCTTCGACGAATATAGTTTACAGCGTTTCGAAAAAAGGATTCGTATCGATGAAAGTCTTTGACATCGCGGGAAGGGAAGTCTCGACACTCGTGAATGACGTCCGCGAACCGGGTAAATACAGCGTAATGTACGACGCGTCGGCTCTGCCCTCGGGCGTGTATTTCTGCAGGTTCACGGCAGGCGCGTATTCTTCGATGAAGAAAATGATGCTTGTAAAATAAACATTGCTTTCGTGTTCTAAGTGGCATATAAAAATATTAATTCACTTAGTGCTCTAAGTGCTCTTAGTGGTTTAAGTAAGATGTTTCTAACTGTCCTTAGTACCTTAGTGGTTAAAATTAATTCTTTGTGCTCTTGAGGGTATTATAAATAGAATTACAATCAGTAGAAAAATGCGGAAAATATTATTTCTCTTTCTGTTGTTCCCCGGTTTCATTTTCTCTCAGTGGATTCAGCAGAATTCAGGCACAAATTCTTTTCTCTCGAAAGTCAGGATGGTTGACGCCAACACGGGTTACATCATCGGCGACAGTTCCCACCTCCTGAAAACAACGAACGGCGGAGTGAACTGGATTAAACTTCTTACCGGCACTTCTCCCGACGATTATTTCACGGGAATACATTTCTTGAACGCCGCGACGGGTTACGTCTGCGGCGGCTATATGAACGGCTCGGGCACGAGCAAGATTCTAAAAACAACTGACGGGGGAGCGAACTGGACGATACAATATCAGGACCCGACAGAATTTTATTTCGCAATCTGCTTCGTGAATCAGAATACGGGATTTAACGGCGGATACGACGGTAAGTTCTATAAAACTACAGACGGCGGAGTCACGTGGAACGGTATGACCGTTACGGGCGTGACTATCTGGACCATCGCTTTCGTGAATCAGAATACGGGATTCATCGCCGGCGACCTCGGTATGCTGCGCCGCACGACCAACTGCGGACAGACGTGGACGCTGATGCCCTCTTCGACGGGTCTTAGAATCTCATCGCTCTGGTTCACGGACGAGCAGCACGGTTACGCCGTGTGCGACAGCGAGACAGTGATTAGAACAACCGACGGCGGACTTAACTGGACATCGCAGCGGCTCGGTACAGTTATCGGATATGAATCTGTTTGCTTCGTCAACCAGAACACGGGCTTCGCTGTCGGAAACTGGTGGGAGGTCGCAACTTATAAACTCATCAGAACGACTAACGCCGGCGCGAACTGGCATACTCTCGCGCAGGGTCAGGGAGACCCGTACTTCGATGTTCACTTCGCGAATGAAAACACAGGCTGGATCGCGGGTTATAACGGTCTGATACTCAAAACCACCAACGGAGGCACTACTTTCATACGGAATGAAACAGGCATTGCAGACGGTTATAAACTCGAGCAGAATTACCCGAATCCTTTTAATGCATCGACGAAAATATCTTTCACGGTTCCGGAATACGGTTCCGTCTCTTTGAAGGTGTTCGACACGCGCGGAAATGAAATCAAAACTCTCGTGAATGAAAATAAACCGGCGGGGAATTACACCGTAGATTTCAACGCCGCGGCTCTCTCAAGCGGTGTTTATTTTTGCAGATTAGAAGCGGGCGGTTTCTCGAAAACACTGAAAATGATTTTACTCAAATGACGCGGTTGATTGCTTTCACTGATACAATATATGGAGCGTCCAGGGACGGCATAATTATTTTGAACAAAAAAGATATCGCGAAGTATAAAAAATAAAAAGATTATGACCGCTGGAATAAATAAAATCCTGCTGCTGCCGTTACTGGCTTTCTTGTTCATTACGGCAGGCTCCTGCTCCTCGCAGGATTGGCATAGACTGAATTATTACTATAACTCGGGCGCGCTTCCTCCACCGTATCACTACTCTTATACTATTACAATTACCGCCGACGGAACGGGAGAACTATCGTACGTGAACGACTACGACGAAAACGGAAAGAATAAATTACAACTGAATTTTACGCTCGGTAAAAAGCAGATGGCGGAACTGAAAAGCCGTTTGAAAAAAAGCGGCGTCCTTACTGATAAAATAAAGGAAAGACCGAACGAAGAGATTCCCGACGGCGGTCATTCTGAAAACCTTACGCTTTATTCGGACGCGGAACCGCCTGAGATTATTGCTTCCGTCCCGTCCTATCCCGATGTAAAGTACGAGGCCGCATTGAACAAACTTTATAAATATATCGTATCCTGCGTTCCGGAAGAGTACTGGAATGAAGTGAACCGATAAAAGAAAATTGAGGATAAAGTTTTCTGTAACAGCCTTTATTCCGTGAAAAATCTTGCGCGGATACTTGATTGAAGTTTCCTTAATTCTGAAAATCCCGTTGAATTAATTTGAAAGCCGCTGTCACGGATTATTTAGGTGCCAATGATTTCAACCCTTCTTTAAATTATATGACTGACGCTAACATTCCGCTATGCTTCCCGGAAAATGGAAACTTTTTGTTTAATATTCTGTTCCGTTTATAATGGCAATTCTTTCTTAAGGAAACGGACAGTAAATGAAAAACACGATACTCGCTGCAATATTTCTCTTTGTCGCTTTGCCGTGTGATGCGGGCTGGATTCAGCAGTCAAGCGGAACGGGCGTTAACCTGCATAGCGTCGTCTCGAGCCACGGTCAGGTAAACTATGCCTGGATTTGCGGCGATAACGGAACGATTTTATATACTTCCAACGGAGGAGCCGTATGGACATTGCAAAACAGCGGCACGACAAAAAATCTTTATGCGATTTGTTTTATGGAACTCTCGGGAGGTCCTGTGTTTGCGGTTGGTCAGGATGGTATTATACTGCGGACGACTAACGACGGTGTTAACTGGATGGAAGTCCCGTCCCCAACTGCGAAGACAATTCGCGATATAAGCGATTTTAATTTCATCGCGGTCGGAGACAGCGGCTTGATTATTAAAAGCACTAATCAGGGGCTTAACTGGACCGTCTCTTCAAATCCCGTATCGCAAAACCTGAACGCGGTATGCGCTACTTTCGGTTATTACGCGGTCGGAGATAACGGAACAATATTAAAGTCCCTGAATTCCGGACTTAACTGGCAGCCGCTGAACAGCGGGACAAATCAACACCTCTACGGCGTCCCCTTGTTCGGAAGCGTGGATATCGCGGTCGGAAACAACGGATTGATTCTCAGAAGCACGAGCGCGGGAAATAATTGGTTCAGCCAGTCTTCCGGTTTTTCAGGAAGGCTGAAGTCTGTGGAGTATTCCGCGAACAATACTTCACGGATTTATGCCTGCGGCGCCGGTGGCAAAATTCTGAAAACCACTAACTACGGAAATGTATGGGGCGCGCAGATTACTCCAACTTCGCAAGACCTCAACTCTGTTTTCTTCTATCTTGACGACAATACAGGGTATGTCTGCGGAAACGGCGGAGTGATATTGAAAACTACGGATGGCGGCGGTTCGATTACGCATACGCAGAGCGCCGGAAACCTGACACCCGTAACGTTTGCGCTGGAGCAGAACTACCCGAACCCGTTCAATCCTTCGACCACTATTGATTTCAGCGTACCGGATAAAGTATTTGTCTCGTTGAAGGTTTTCGATATTGCTGGCAGGGAAATCACAACGCTCGTAAACGGCGTGCGGGAGCCCGGGAAATACAGCGTGAATTTTAACGCCTCTGATCTTCCTTCGGGAGTCTATTTCTGTAAGTTGACCGCCGGCGGTTACTCATCAATAAAGAAGATGATTCTTGTAGAATAATTAGGCATCATTGATTCGTTTCAAATCGTGACGCGAAAAGCGCAACGCGAAAATGATTCGGGTAAAGTGTTCTCTTCAGTCCTCTTAGCATTCTTTGCCGTAACTGAATTCGTGTCTGTTATTGCTGCGCTTGTATGCAACTCTTTTTCCGTCATTTCCCCGGCTGTGAC
>CAZOQR010000065.1:0-13112 GCA_964581915.1 uncultured Ignavibacteriaceae bacterium
ACTGAAAGTTCTCTGACGCGCCTTGATAACGTGAACCTGCTCTACGTAGCATTCACGCGTCCGTCCGAGCGGTTGTACGTTAACGTGCCACTCAAGAGGAATTCGGGAATAGCAAACAGAATCGCAGGAACGCTGAACGGCACTCCGGAATTATCTAAGAACTTTAATGATAATATTTTTGAAATAGGAGTGAAAAAGAATGCGGATGAACTGCAGGGAAAACCTGCAGGCGAATATTCTGTCAGGGTTACGGAACGTGAAGAACTTGTTTCTGAATTGTGGTACAGAAAGACGATAATAAAACCGTCGTACCGAAAACTGAAAACCGAACTGCAGCACAGCGTGAAAATCAACAGGGGAGTGCTGATTCACGAACTCCTGTCCGGACTTCGCTCCGCGGTTGACATTGACGAATGCATAAAGTCGGCGCATCTTAACGGATTGATTACTTCGTCTGAAACCGAAGAGTATAAGAATATTCTTCTTCAAATTGTGACTGACGGGAAGGCGAAGGACTGGTTCGACGGCGCTAAGATGGTAATGACAGAGTCTGAAATATTAACAAAAGAAGGAAAGACGCTCCGTCCCGACAGAGTTCTTGTAAAAGACAGGGATGCGGTAATTATTGATTATAAAACAGGCAAAGAAAGAAAAGAGGACGTCGAACAGTTGAATGAATACGAATCCGTGCTAAGGCAGATGGGATACGCTGACGTTAAGAAATATATTATGTACATCGGTGATTACGAAGGAAGCATCACGAAAGTGAGGGAGGTATGATGCCGGATTTCATAAAACGCGCCGCTGAACTCGTGTACGGGCGGCACAAGGAAAATCTTAAAGGCACTGCCGTCGTGTTCCCTTCGCGCCGCGCGGGATTGTATTTCAGGAAAGAACTTTCAATGCTGATAGAAAATCCGGTATGGTCACCGACAGTGTTCAGTCTTAATGATTTCGTATCGAAGCATTCGGAACTCGACACCGCGGACACCCTTACTCTCGTATTCGACCTGTATGAATCCTACTCGAAATATCTTGAAACGGAATCTTTCGACGAGTTTTATCCGTGGGGAGAGATGCTCCTCAAGGATTTCGACATTATTGACAAGTACCTTGTGGATTCGGACTTGCTCTTCAAGAGCATTAAGGACGAGAAAGAAATCGAGCAGGCGTTTCCAATCGAAGCCGCGGAACACGCGGAGACTTTCTGGAACAGTATAATAAAACTTCGAAAGAAAAACGAATATAAGGACAGGTTCATTGAAATATGGAGTCGTCTGAACAGCGTTTACTGGCATTTCCGGGAATCGCTTCTCGCGAAAAAAATCGCATACGAAGGATTGTCGATAAGGAAACTCGCTGAAAATATTGAGAACATAGAACTGCCGTATGAAAAAATATATTTCGCCGGATTTAATTCGCTTAACAGATGCGAAAAAGAAATCTTCCGAGCGCTGATTAAAAAAGGAACCGCGGAAATACTCTTTGACGTCGATAGTTATTTTGTCGAAGACAAAAAGCAGGAAGCGGGACATTTCATAAGACAAAATTTAAAAACGTTCGGAAACGGCCTGGAGAATGATGCATCGGGACTGGCAGAGGGAAAGAAGAATATAAACATAATCGGCTCATCGCTCAGTTCGGGAATGGTGAAATCATTCGGATACGAACTCAGGAAATTTCTTGAAGCGAATCCGGGTGCGGAGGAGAATACTGCCGTCATTCTTCCCGATGAAGACATTTTGCTGCCGGCTTTATATTCGATTCCCGAAAACGCGAGCGGTATAAACATCACGATGGGCCTGCCTTTCCGCTCGACGCCGCTTTTCGCGCTCGTAAAAATTATTCAAAAACTGCAAAGCGAGAAAATATTCGAAAGTGGAAGATTCAGGTATTACCACGGCGACGTTATACGCCTGCTTCTCCACCCTTACATAAAGTTTCTTTTCCCGGAGCAGATATTCGGCGCCGTAAGGAAAATCAGGGAAACGAATCTGACTTACATCGAGCCGAAATCCTTCCTGCTGGACTCTCTTGAAAAAGGAAGGTCGCGTGAAATTCTTGAACTTGCATTCAAGCCTGTCTCGGAGGTGAATGAAATAATATCATACATATCCGATTTGTGCGATATGCTGACGGTCAAAATCGAGGAGTACGGCGGATACGAGAGCCATAAGATTTTTCAACTGGAATATCTCTTTTTCCTGAGTTCTAACCTTAACAGGTTAAAGGACATTATTCTCGAAAGAAACACGAACCTGAACCGGACTACATTCTGGAACCTGCTCGTTCAGCAGTTGAATTCCTCGAGAATCGTATTCACGGGTGAGCCGATGAAAGGGCTTCAGGTTATGGGCCTGCTTGAGTCGCGAAACATCAGGTTTGATAATGTGTTCGTGCTCTCGATGAATGAAGACGTAATGCCGGCGGGCGATACGTTCAACAGTTACATTCCTTACAGCCTTCGGAAGGCTTTCGGTCTTCCGACTTTCGAGGAGAACGATTCCATGAACGCTTATTACATTTATTCGTTAATATCCAAAGCGAAGAACGTGTTTCTATTTTATAACACTGAGATTGGAAGCGACGTCAGAGAAAAGAGCCGTTACATACTTCAGATAGAGAACGAACTGAAGGGCGTAAACAAAAATCTCAACGTCAGCCATACCATAGCCTCGTATTCGCTGAAGAAGAATCCTGATAACGGCATCGTAATCCGAAAAGACGATAGTATTATCGGCGCGATTAAGGAAAACGTTAAAAGAATATCTCCGAGCGACCTGAACGCTTATATCAACTGCACGCTGCAGTTCTATTTCAGGAACGTGCTGAAACTAAAGCCCGAAGAGGAAGTCGAGGAAATTCTGAGTTCGGCATCGTTCGGTACCGTGTTTCACGAAATCGTGAGACAGTTATATAAACCGTACATCGGAAAAACTGTTGGCGAAAATGAAATTGACGAAATAGCGAACACCGCGCGGAATGAATATAATAAACTGTTTGAAGACGTCCTGAACAGGAGGGAAGAACTGAAGAATCTTAACCTTACCGAAAAGGGAAGGAATGCTCTTTATAAATCGGTAATAGAGAAACTTCTCAATAAGTTTTTCGAATCGGAAAAAACGCGGGCGCCGTTCAGGGTCATCGACCTTGAAAAATGGTGCGAAACAGGCATCAGCATTGACTTCAACGGGACGGAGCACGGAATTAACATTGCGGGCAAGGTTGACCGTATTGACGAAAAAGACAACGTGTTCGAAATTATTGACTACAAGACGGGCGATTCGAAATTAAGAGCGTTTAAAAACTACGATAAGTTTTACGAAAACCTTTTTCTCAACCCCGATTATAAGGCGAACCTGCAAACGCTTTTCTACGCTTATCTGCTTTCGCTCACGGAAGAATACCGGAAAGTTAACGCGGGCATTTACGCGATGAAAGAAATATCGACGGAGGGACTGCAGTTGATGGCGGACAGGTTTATAAATCCTGAAGACATAAAACTTTTCGGTGAAGAACTTAAGAATAAAATCACCGAAATATTTAATCCTGAGATACCGTTCTCGAAAACGGATGATGAGAAGAGGTGCGAGTACTGCGATTACAAGGGTATATGCGGAAGATAAAAGTCTAAGCGGGAAGCGTGAATTCGAATACCGTTCCCTTGCCTTCGACGCTGTCCGCCTTGATTTGCGAGCCGTGAAGTTCTATCAGGTGTTTTACTATCGAAAGCCCGAGCCCGCTGCCGCCCACGTCGCGCGAGCGGGTCTTGTCAACGCGGTAGAATCTCTCGAAAATTCTCGGAAGGTCTTCTTTGGGAATTCCCGCGCCCGTGTCCTCAACGGTTATCCTCACCTGCTTGTCATCCCTGACGGTTGTCACGGTAACCGTACCGCCTTCGGGAGTGTACTTTATTGAATTGTCAATAAGGTTGACGAGCACCTGTTTTATTTTATCGCTGTCGGCGAATACCGTAGCGCCGTCCTTCAGTTCAGACTTCATGATGAGCGAAATCTTTCCGCGCGAAGCGAGTCCCTGCAATTCGTGAATCGTCTCCTGCACGAGTTGATTTATCGCAAAGTATCTCCTGCTCAGTTTCACGCCCGCTTCGAATCTCGATATGCTTATAAGGTCGTCAACAAGCGACTTCAGGCGGTTGCTCTGGCTAAGCGCCTTGTTAAGGAAATCAATGTTGACCTTGTCGTCGTGAATCGCGCCGTCGGCAAGCGTTTCAAGAGAAAGTTGTATCGCGAATATCGGGGTTCTCATTTCGTGAGCAACGTTTCCGAGAAACTCATTCCTGTTTACCTTGAAAACTTTAGCAGTGTGAAGTTCCGCGAGAAGCCTCTCAATAATTTTATCGAACGCGTCGACGATTTCGGTTATTTCAGCGCCGGCGGGCAGCGTGTTGCCCGCTAATGCGAACTCCTCCCTTATCTTGCTTATCTCAAGAATCTTTTCGTCGTACTCCCCGAACTTTTCCGACTCGTTCTTAATTCTGCCGGACGTTTTTTTAAGTTCGAAGGAAATACGCGATACATAACGGAAGTAAAGTATGAATGCCGCAGCGAGCAGTATTGTAGACGACGATAGAAATACGATTAATGCTTTGCCGCTGACAGGATATATGATGAACGAAGCGGTTATAATGACGGGAAGAGAAACGATTAATAAAGCAAGCCCGTATGATAGTCTTTTCATATCACCTTACTCCGCGTTAAACCTGTAGCCGAGACCTTTTATTGTTTCTATGTATTCGGAATAATCGCCGAGTTTTTCCCTCACCTTTGCGACGTGAACGTCGATTGTCCTGTCGACGACGTAAATGTTTTCTCCCCAGATATGGTTCAGAAGCACGTCGCGCGAAAGAACTTTGCCGCGGTTTGAAAGGAGAAAATGAAGCAGTTGGAATTCCTTCTTGGGAAAAAATACATCCTCGTTGTCAATCTTCACGCTGTGCGCGACGGTATCGACCTCGAGGTTTTTGAATTTAATATAATCGTCGGTTTTTATGGTTTTGTCTTTTTCGGAATACGCCCTGCGAATCACTGATTTAACGCGAGCGATAACCTTGCGGGGGGAAATGGGTTTCTGAATATAATCGTCCGCTCCGAGTTCGAGACCTATTATTTCGTCGATTTCATTTTCCTTGGCGGTGAGAAAAATCACGGGTATCCCGTTAGCCGCTCCCGTCTTGAGTTTGCGGCATACGTCGAACCCGTTCATTTCGGGCATCATTATGTCAAGGAGAATCAGGTCGGGTTTTTCTTTTACGGCTTTTTCAAGCGCGTCCCGTCCGTTGAAAGCGGTTATTACCTCGAACTCCTTTTCCTTTTCGAGGTTGTATTTGAGTAAATCAACAATGTCCTTTTCGTCGTCAACTACAAGAATCTTAAATTCCATCTTTCTTTTTTGCATAAACCTACATATTCTATGTTAAGAAATGTATAATTTTACGTTAAGAAATTATTTAAAAATAATTTCCTTCTCCGCTTTCGCCGATTTATACGCAGCGTCTATTACTTCCATCACCGCAAGCGCCTCGCGCCCCGTGGAAACAAGTTCGTGCGTGCCTTTAATCGCGCCGATGAAATAATTAATCTCGTTTTCGAAACTGTTCTTGTATCCCGCCTGCGCCTGCTTTATGTTCTTTGGCGTTATGTCGAATACCTGTTGATTAATCATCTTGCTTATCCTCAGCGGGTTGATAGTCGCGCTTCCGTTCGTACCGAAAACGTTGCAGTAAAAGAATTCACCGCTGCGCAGGAAACTCCAACTGACCTCGATTGTCAGGCAGGAGCCGTTCTTGAACTTTACGAAAGTGAAATTAGAGTCCTCGACCGTCTTCGTGTTGTGCCTGTAGTTGACCGACGATACGCTTTTAACTTCGGGAAAGCCGAGCATCCACATCCCAAGGTCGAGCATAACGATGCCGTTGTCCATAACGACCCCTCCTCCCGCTTTTTCCATCTCCGTGAACCATTTCTGGTTTGAACTCTGCTGCTTAAGCCATCCCGTCTTGACGTAAAAAATTTCTCCGAGTTCTTTTCCCTTCACGAAATTTCTCTGGAGTATCGAGTCGGTCCTGAACCTGTTGTTCATTCCGACCATCAGAAGTTTCTTGCTTTTGTCCGCTGCGGCCACAATCTTTTTCGTTTCCGCAGCGTTTCTCGCTACGGGTTTTTCTACGAGAACGTGTTTTCCCGCTTCGAGACATTTAACGGCGGTTTCGACGTGAGCGTCGGTGCGGGTCGCGATTATAACGGCGTCAATGTCAGGATTTTCTGAAAGCATAACATCGATATCCTTATAACCCTTTGCGAAATCTTTTCCCCTCAGCAGGTTCTTCACCTTGTTGTACTCGGTGTCGCATATCGCGGCGATTTCAGCGTCCCTGTGCTTCGCGAGAATCGGAAGGTGCATTATCTGCGTTATGCCGCCGAGCCCCGCAATCGCTATCTTGATTTTTCCCATATGCCTGTGTGAAATTAAAATGTCAAGACACCCGAATCACATACTATCAACTTACGGCTGCTTCCTTCCGGACCTGACCGGGTTGGGCCGAATCGTATTGTTCGGGGCTTGACAAAACAATATAGTTAAGAAGATTTAAACATTAAATACAAACCAAACAGCCCAAGAATCACGTTCACCATCCACATTCCCACGAACGGACTCACCAGATCCCTGTCGGCAAGTTTCTCTCCCCCGATAAGAGAAGCCCAGTACAGAAGGAAGAAGAACAGCGAGAATCCAGCCGCGATTCCGAAGCCGCCTCTCCTGACCCTGTATCCGAGCGGAGCGCCGATTAACGCGAAGACGAGACAGGCGAAGGGTATCGAATATTTCTTGTAAATCTCGACCTGATACGCGTCCATCTGTTTCTGCATCTGCGTGTTTAACGTTGCCTGGCTTTTCACGGTTTCCCATCTCGAAGACAGCGTCCTCTTGATTTGCATCAGCGAATCGTAAGTCAGTGATTGCCTGTTCGATTCGCCTTCACCGGAAGTTGACGGGTAGTAAACCGTATCTCTAAAATTTATTTTAAAAATATTCTCGACGTCCTTGCAAATGCTTGAAATGAATATATCGTTGTTCCTCGCTCTTGTGACCCGCAGGCTGTCAACTATGGCGTTCATCGCTTTCGCCGAAAGTTCCCTGTCGCCGCGCCCGAACGCGTTGTCCGATGACTGCTGGAATCCGAATCCCGCGGCATCGAGCGTTATTCTGTGATTCGTGAATTTTACTTTCCTGTACTTGTTTACGTAATCCTTCAGGTTCAACTGATGTATCTCACCGCTCTTCAGGTTCATCACTATGCTCTTGAAATCGCTCGTGAAACCTATGTCTCCGCTTTCCGCCGTGATTACGTTCCTGAATTCGGGACTCGAATAATCGTAAATGAAAACGCCTTCGATGTTGTTGCTGTTCTCAAACGTCTTCCTCACGAGTATCCGCGCGCCCCCGATGTCATCGGAGAATTTTCCCGCCTCGAGAATGAAAGTCGGTTTCGTCTTCGAAATATCCTGAAGAAGTATTCTCGCCTTGTGGTTAGCCTCGGGAAGTACGTCGTTGTTGAATAGAACCATCAGGTATGTAATTATAACCGCGCATATCAGGACGGGAATCATCAGTTTCTTAAGGCTTATTCCTCCCGCCTTCATTATCGTGATTTCATTCGCCGATGAAAGACCGCCGAATGCCATCAGCGTCGAGACAAGCACCGCCATCGGCACGGCGAGAGTAACCATCCACGCGAGATTTAGAGCGATTAACTGAGTTATTATCCACAGGCTCAGACCCTTGCCAACCAACTGGTCTATGGATTTTATAAGAAACTGAAAAAGAAACAGGAACATAAGAGTACCGAGCGAGAACAGAAAAGGTCCCGCGTGCGATTTTAATATGTACCTGTAAATTATCAAATGACTTTGTGTTTCTTCCCGACTTTTTCGAAAGCGCTTAAAGCCCTTTCTATATGCTGCCTGTCGTGCGCCGCGGATATCTGCACTCTTATTCTCGCCTGTCCTTTGGGCACGACGGGATAGGAGAATCCGACGACGTAAATTCCTTCGTCGTACAAATCCTTCGACATCTGAGTCGCGAGTTGCGCGTCGTTCTCGAATTTCCTGAACAGAACGGGAACAATCGGATGCACGCTGTCGATAATGTCGAATCCGAGTTTCGTCATGTTCTTTCTGAACAACTCCGTATTCTCGCTGAGTTTCTTCCGCAGGTCGTCGCTGCCGCGTATTAGTTCAAATGCCTTTATTGCCGCCGCTACGATTGAAGGAGCAAGCGAATTTGAAAAAAGATAAGGGCGCGACCTTTGCCTGAGCATATCGATGATTTCCTTCTTGCCCGTCGTGAACCCGCCCGACGCGCCTCCCATCGCTTTTCCGAGAGTCGATGTTATTATGTCAACCTTGCCGAGAGTTCCGCAGTATTCTACGGAGCCCCTGCCGGTTTTCCCGAGAAAACCCGTCGCGTGCGAATCGTCAACCATTACCATCGCGTCGTACTGGTTAGCGAGGTCGATTATTTCCTGAATCTTCGCTATGTCTCCGTCCATCGAGAAAACCCCGTCGGTTGCTATTATTATATTCTGCGCCGCGCTCGGCATCGCTTCGAGACCGGTGCGGTCCCAGATGTCGGAGCCTTCGCGCGCGAGTTTTAGTTTCTGCTCGAGCGACTTCATATCGGAGTGGTCGTATATGAGTCTTCTTGCCTTGCAAAGCCTTATTCCGTCAATGATGCTCGCATGATTAAGACCGTCGGTGATAATAACGTCTTCCGTGCCGAGTATAGATTCGAACAATCCGCCGTTCGCGTCGAAACACGAAGAGTATAAAATCGTGTCTTCCGTTTCGTAAAATTCCGCAATCTTTTTTTCGAGTTCCTTGTGAATGTCCTGCGTTCCACAAATGAACCGAACCGAAGCAAGCCCGAAGCCGTGAGTATCGAGCGCGTCGTGCGCCGCCTTGAGTATCGCGGGATGGTTTGCCAGACCGAGATAATTGTTCGCGCAGAAATTAAGGACTTCACGCTCGTTCGAATCTGCAGGATATTTCACATCGATGTTTGCCTTCTGGTCCGAAAGAATGATTCTTTCATCCTTGTACAGACCCGCCTCTTTTATCTTGGCGAGTTCTTTCGAAAGGTCAACCTTTGTTCTAATGTACATATTTTTTATAAACTCCTATAATCTGTGTCTGTAAATTTGAAAAAATACCAAAAATAAGACTATAATTTAAGTGCATAATTTGAAAGGGATGCTTCAATTAGCATTTAACAGTTAACAGTTAACAATTAGGGCAGAAGACAACAGATTTCTATTAATTTTTGATATTTTCTGTATGATTTTTGATTTCCTTACAAAAATTTTTTTAAAGCAAATTCATGGGAATAAAAAAACCGGGCAGTTTCCTGCCCGGTTTTTTTACACCGTGAAGTAATTTTACATTCCGTACATATCAATAATTTCCTGTTTCGTCTTGTGAAGTATGTTGTATTTCTTTCCCACCTTCAGGAACGCCGCAAGCGCTTTCTCAAGATGATGCATGTCGTGCGCAGCGGATAACTGCGTGCGTATTCTTGCCTGTCCTTTCGGCACTACCGGGAAGAAGAATCCCACCGCGTAAATTCCTTCTTCGTAAAGGTCTTTCGAGAAGTCCTGCGAAAGTTTCGCGTTGAAGAGCATTACGGGGACAATCGGAGTTTCGCCTTCCTTGATTATGAGCCCGCCTTCCGTTAGTCCTTTTCTCCAGAAGATAGTATTCTGCTCGAGTTTGTCGCGCCTCTCGGTTGACTTTGAAATCAGGTCGAGTACTTTCAGCGCGCCTTCGACAACGACGGGAGCGACGGTGTTCGAGAAAAGATACGGTCTTCCTTTCTGCCTGCACATTTCAACGATTTCCTTCCTGCCCGATACGCAGCCGCCCGATGCTCCTCCGAGCGCCTTGCCGAGCGTGGTGGTGATGATGTCAATCTTTCCAAGCACTCCGCAATGCTCGTGCGTGCCGCGTCCTGTCTTGCCGATGAATCCCGACGTATGGCTTTCGTCTATGAAAACCATCGCGTTGTATCTCTCGGCGAGTTCGACAATCTTATCGAGTTTCGCAAGGTCGCCGTCCATCGAGAACGAGCCGTCGGTTATTATAAGCCTGATTCTCTTGTTCTGATGCAGTTGAAGTTTCTGCTCGAGGTGATTCATATCGCTGTGCTTGTACGTGTCCTGCTGCGCTTTAGCGAGCCTCATACCGTCAACTATTGAAGCGTGGACAAGCCTGTCCGCTATCATTACGTCCTCTTCGGTGAGTACCGCCTCGAAAACGCCGGCGTTGGCGTCGAAGCACGAAGGGAACAGAATCGTGTCCTCGGTTCCGAGGAACTCCGTGAGTTTTTCTTCAAGTTGTTTGTGAATGTCCTGAGTGCCGCAGATGAAACGGACGGACGACATTCCGTATCCTCTGTGGTCAAGACCCTTGCGGGCGGCTTCGACCACGTCGGGGTGCGATGACAGCCCGAGATAGTTGTTGGCGCACATGTTAATAACTTTTTTCTTCGATGAGCCGATAGGGAATTCGACTTCGATTTCGGAACTTTGAGGAGCGCAGATGGCGCGCTCTTCTTTGAATAATCCCTGAGTCTTGATGTCCGCTATCTGACCCGCGAACACTTTTCTTATTTCGTCTGAATAAGCCATATTTTTCTCCCTATTCTATGTTAAATTCTTTTAAAAGCGCTACAATATTGTTCACGCTGTCGAACGCTTCTGGTGACGCCTTCGCGTCTGGAATAGAGATGTTATACTTTGTTTCAAGGAATACTTTCAAAGAAACCATAGAGAAAGAGTCAACGATGCCGCCCGAAATAATCGGCGTATCGTATGTTATTTCCCTGTCATCGCCTTCCTCAAGATATTCGTTCTTTACGTATTCCAGGACGATGTCTTTTACTGATTCTGCCATTTTAACTCCGTTTGATTAATTTTTTAAAATTGTATTTTATGTTATTGCTTCAAATTATCTTGTTCGTGTTTCGGGATTCTTCATAAGTTTCCCGCAAAGTATCCGCCGCGGCGGACGGGATGACAAACGGGTATCATATTCTTTAAATTAACCGCCGTTTGTCTTCAAGATTCCTTTTAAGATCCCCGCTAAGATCATGCGGGGATGACAAACAAAAATCTTTATACTACTAACTACTAACTACTAACTACTAACTTCTGCTCTAATTGTTAACTGTTAATTGTTAATTGCTAATTGCAAATCACATATCATTTTCCAGTGTCGAAATATCGCCGATTTCCTCGCCCCATTCCTTTGCTCTGAGAACGCGTCTCATTATTTTGCCGCTTCTGGTTTTCGGCAGAGAATCCACGAATTCGATTTCCTGCGGCATCGCCAGAGCCGAGAGTTTCTTGCGTACGAAATTCATTATTTCGAGTTCGAGCATCTTGTCCTGATTGTATCCGGGCTTAAGAGTGATGAACGCCTTCACGACTTCCATGTTAATCGGGTCAGGTTTACCTATTGCTGCCGATTCAGCCACAGACGGATGTTCAAGAAGTGCCGATTCTATTTCGAACGGTCCTACAAGGTGTCCGCCCGTGTTTATGACGTCGTCGTCGCGCCCCACAAACCAGAAATATCCTTCCTCATCTATGCTCGCCCTGTCGCCGCAGAGATACCAGCCGTTCTGGAATTTGCTCTTGTACGTGACTTCGTTATTCCAGTAAGTTCTTATCATCGACGGCCATCCCGGCTTTAACGCTATCATTCCGACTATTCCTTTTCTTTCAATCGGAAGGAATGTTTTCAAATCGACGACTGTCGCTTCAATTCCCGGGAACGGTTTTCCCATCGAGCCGGGTTTTATTTTCATTCCCGGATAGTTCGACACGACTATGCATCCTGTTTCGGTCTGCCAGAACGTATCGTGAAACATCATTCCGAACGCTTCCTGCGACCAGATTACCGCTTCAGCGTTAAGCGGTTCGCCCACGCTCGCGAGATGTCTTAAAGAAGACAAATCGAATTTCTTCACGACTTCCGTGCCTTCTTTCATAAGAGCGCGTATCGCCGTCGGAGCCGAGTACCATACCGTGATTCTATGTTTTTCAATGAACTTGTACCAGGTTTCCGCTTTGAAGCCCGCGTCCATCACGCATTGCGTCGCGCCGTTCGACCACGCGCCTATGATACCGTAAGAAGTGCCTGTCACCCAACCCGGGTCGGCGGTGCACCAGTAAATATCGTCGTCACGAATGTCGAGCACATATTTCGCAGTTATGTACTGTGAAATAAGAGAGTAGTGAACGTGCTGCGCGCCTTTCGGCTTGCCGGTCGTTCCCGACGTGTAGTGAAGCACGGAAGGCGTTTCCGCCGTTGAAGGATAAATGTCGAACGAATCAACGCGCTCAACCTTATCCATATTGAATGCGACCTCGTGTTCCTTGAGAGGTTTCGCTCCGTCGTCATCTACTACGATTATGTGCTTCAGAGCCGGAAGGTCTTTTAATATATTTCTTACTTTCGGCAGGTGCTTCTTCTGCGTGAAGATAGCGGTCGTTGTCGCGTCCTGAAGTCTTGTCAGAAGCGACTCGGGACCGAAAGCGGAAAAGAGCGGCTGAACGATTGCGCCCATTTTCAGCACGCCTAAAAAACCAATGTAAAGTTCCGGAACCTTGTCCATGAACAGACAAACTCTTTCTCCCGGTTTTACGCCGAGATCGTCCCTGAGAAATTTTGCGATTGAATTCGTCAGTTGACGAAGGTCGTTGAACGTGTAACGCTTTTCCTCGCCGGTAAATCCTTCCCATATAAGCGCCAGTTTTTCGGATTTGCCCATCCTGCAGATGCGGTCAGAGCAGAATTCGCCGATATTGATTATATCGCCGTCTTTGTAACCAAGTTCTTTTTTTGAGATTTCCCATGAAAATGATTTGACTTCCTCTTCGTAAGGTTTCATGAAAGGGGTGTGATTCGGCATTGTTTCTATTCCTCTTGTTTTGATTTAAAAGAATGCTGATTGAGTAAATAAATTAACCAATTTATTCAAAAAAGAATAGAGATATAATTTTACTTTAACGGCAATCTTATTGGTTTTCC
>CAZOQR010000066.1:0-12697 GCA_964581915.1 uncultured Ignavibacteriaceae bacterium
TTCCTCGAAACGTTTCATAATGTAATCGCAGCCATAGTTGAACATACGCGCTTTATTTTCGCCGTTCGTGAATTCGAGTTGTTTCGGCGCTCCGTTAGAAGCGAAAGCATTATCCCTCAGAAGGGCTGCGATTTCAAGCGTAATGTTGTGCGTCAAATCGAGTTTGTTCTTTATTCCGAATTTCGACATCAGCGATATCATCTGCGCGAAGGTTTTCATTTCGAGTCTGGTGTCTTTCTCTCTGTCGAATGGCAGAATGAATTTCTGCGTGTTCGAATAACTTCCGCCGCTTTCGAAAGGATACGAAGCGGGCAGGACGAGGTCGGCGCTTTGCGCGGTATCCGTCAGAAAATAATCCATTACGACTCTGAATTCTGTCCTGTCGAGCAATTCCGATGCGGAATTTTTATCCAGCGCGCATCCCAGGGGATCTTCGCCGAATATGAACATGTTTCTGATTTTTCCGCCTTCAAGAAGTTCGTAAACGTTATTGTAATTCTGAGGAAGTTCCCTGACGCCCCAGATTTTCTTAACGTGTTCGTTGTAGGCGGCATCGTCAACGTGTTTGTGGCCCGCGTTGTATTCGGGAGTGATGCCCATATCGAACAGCCCCTGCGAGTTGTTCTTTTCCTTGAGCGATATGAGGCCGCTTGAGGTCTTTCCGTATTTGCCTGTTATGAGCACGAGATTAAGCAGTTCCTTAGCGGTTTCCGAAGTTATGTGTTTTTCCGAGAATACAATGACCGCCTTCGAGTCATTATTGAATTCAGTGGCGAAGTCAATAAGTCTTTTTTCAAAGAACACGCCCGATTGTTTCAGCAACTCGTTGAAATCTTCCGTTAAGAGAGATTTCTTGTATTCATCGAATCCTTTCACGTGGTCTTTTATGAATATGCCGTTCTCGAGTCCGTTCGCAAGAATGAAATGATTCACGGCTTTCACGAAATAATAATAAGATTTCACGTTCAGAACCTTATCCGCTTTAAACGCGTTCCTGTCATTTTCATTATCCGTAATAACTTCCACCTTTGTGCCGTACAGAGTTTTCGCATTGTTTATCATATATCCCACGACGGCGTTTTCGTAATTCGTTTCCGAGCCGAGCACGTAAACCGAATTGGCGTCCTTTATCTGCGCGAAGGGCACATTGCCTTCTGTTACCGTCCTGTATGCGTTTCCCCTGTTGAGGTAATGGAAACTATCGACGTTATTAGTTTTAACCGCGGCGCGCGCGAATTTCTGGATAAGGTAAAGTTCCTCATTCGTCATTCTTGCTCCCGCGAAGAAAGCGTTTTCATCAGGATTAACCGACGTTACTTTCTTTACGATTATATCGAACGCTTTTTCAAAAGAAATCTCTTCGAATTTTCCGTTGACTTTCAGGAGCGGCTTCAGCAGGCGTTTGCCGTCGTTAAGGTAGCCGTAGCCGAATTTCGGCATTCTGCATATGCTTCCGAGCCTGTTTATCGTGCCTTCGCCGCCGGTTACTTTCATAACAAAACCGTTGTGATGGTGTATCTTAATAGTGCATCCCGTCGAGCAGTAGTTGCAGATTGTCTCGAACGATTCCAGTTCGAGCGGTCCGGGCTTGAACCTGAAGTTTTCGGACATCGCCGCGGTCGGGCAGGTTGAAATGCACATACCGCAGGATTCGCAGGAAGTATCGAGCAGACTCGTGCCCATGCTCGGCGCGACGTACGTCTCGAATCCCCTGTTCACGAGTCCGAGCGCGTTCGCCCCGACGACGTCCTTGCAAATTCTGACGCATCTTGAGCAGAGAATGCATTTGTTGTTGTCAATTTCAACGTAAGGATGCCTGAAATCAACGTCGTATTTTTTATAATCACCCTCGAATTTTTTCTGCTGGGCTTCGTAGTCGGTAGAATATCGTTTGAGGTCGCAGGTATAATATTCCGTGCAGCCGCACTCGAGGCATCTTTTTGTCTCTTCGTGAGCGGCAGTTGCGGCATAACCGAGTTCAACCTCTTCGAAATTCCGTCTCTTGGCAGGGTCGAGAGTAGGCATTTCCTCGCGCATCTGTTCACCGAATTTTCCCGTATAATCCTCAGGTTTCTGTTTCTCGAAGTTATCGCGCTTGCTGATAAATTCATACTTCGCTCCCGTAAGCGGAAGTCCCGAGAGATACTGGTGGCAACTCACGGCAGCTTTTCTTCCCTGCGCGATTGCTTCAATCAGCGTGGCAGGACCCGTTACTCCGTCGCCGCAAGCGAAAACGGTTTTTATTGATGTCTGGAGAGTTTTCTTATCCGCGTCTATATCACCCCATTTATTCACTACAAGTTTCTCGTCAGAGTTCCTGTTTATGTCATCGAGGAAATTCACGTTTGTCTTCTGTCCTATCGCGGCGAGTATGTAATCGAGTTCTACTTCAAATTCGGAGCCGTCGACTTTCACGGGTCTTCTTCTTCCCGAAGCATCGGGTTCACCGAGTTCCATTTTATAGCAGGTAAGTGTTTTTAATTTCCCGCTCTCGTCAACGTTTACTTTTGCGGGAGCGGTCAGGAACATGTATTCAATTCCTTCGAGTTTCGATTCATGAATTTCTATGGGATTCGCGGGCATTTCCTTTTCCGTGCGCCTGTAAATCACGTAAACTTTTTCGGCGCCGCATCTCATGGAAGTCCTGCAGCAGTCCATCGCCGTGTTTCCGCCGCCGATTACTGCTACTTTCTTTCCCGAGAAATCATACCGCTGTCCTGTCATTTCCATGTTGCGAAGGAAATCGATTCCCGAAAGGACATTCTCAGCCTTATCGTTGTCGCAGCCGATGCTCGTACCGTTTTGCGAACCGATACCGAGAATAACGGAATCATATTTTTCCTTCAAATCTTTATAACTAATGTTATCGCCTAATTTCGTGTTGTAGTTAATCTTAACACCGAGTTGTTCTATGCTTTCGACTTCCTTATCAATAATATCATTCGGAAGTCTGTACGGAGGGATGCCGTACCTCAGCATTCCGCCCGGATGCGGACTCGCTTCAAATATTTCGACTTCGTGTCCTTCAACCGCCAGATAGTACGCTGACGTTAATCCGCCCGGACCGGCGCCGATTACCGCCACCTTTTTACCTGTCGGCGGTTTGACCTCAGGCATGAATTTCTCGTCCGATGCGAGGTCCATATCCGTTGCATATCTCTTAAGATAATCTATTCCGACGCCTTTACCTTCAAGGAGGTTTCTTCTGCAGGCGACTTCGCAGGGCCGCACGCAAACCCTTCCGCAAATGGCGGGAAGCGGATTCACTTTTTTGATGAGTCCTACCGCCTCGCGGTACATGCCCTTATTAATGAGCGCGATGTATCCCTGAACGTCAACACCGGCGGGGCAGGTTTGCTTGCACGGTGCCGTGCAATCGGCGTAATGATTGCTGAGAAGGAGTTCAAGAGCCGACTTACGGGATTTTCTTATTTTGTCGTTATCGGTATTCACTTTCATACCTTCGGCGATTTTAGTGGAGCAAGACGGCTGAAGACCTCTCATTCCTTCCACTTCAACCACGCACACGAAGCAGGAAGAATATGGTTCGAGCCGCTCATCGTTGCATAATGTAGGTATTTCGATGCCGTTTCTCTTCGCGAGTTGAAGTATCGTTTCGCCCTGAAAACCGTTTACTAATTTTCCGTTTAATATTATGTTTAATTTATCCATTTAAATTATATCTTGTCTTTTTATTTTTACTAATTCAGTTTTCGAAAATGGAAAATAGAAAATCGAAAATAGTTTCAATTTTCCCTAATAGACCTTAATAGAGTCAAATTTACATTTAGAATAACAGTCTCCGCACTTTATGCAAAGCGACTGGTCTATGAAATGCGGCATTTTCTTTTCGCCCGAAATCGCTTTCGTCGGGCATCCGCGCTTGCAGACCATGCAGCCTGTGCACTTGTCCTCAATAATCTCGTATGTAAGAAGTTTCTTGCAGTTCAGCGCAGGACATTTTTTATCCCTTATGTGCGCTTCATATTCGTCCCTGAAATATTTTATGGTTGTGAGTACGGGATTCGGAGCCGTCTGACCGAGTCCGCACAGTGAGCCGTCTTTTATCTGGTAAGCGAGTTCTTCAAGTTTCTCGATATCACCGTCCCTGCCTTCGCCTTCCGTAATTCTCGTGAGAATCTCGAGCATTCTTTTTGTCCCGACTCTGCAGAACGTGCACTTGCCGCAGGATTCCTTGCAGGTGAATTCGAGGAAGAACCTCGCGATATCGACCATGCAGGTTGTTTCGTCCATAACGACCATACCGCCCGAGCCCATAATCGCTCCCGTAGCGTTTACCGAATCATAATCAACGATCGTGTGAGAAAGATATTCGGGAATACATCCGCCCGAAGGACCGCCCAATTGTACCGCTTTAAACTTCTTATCGTCGATTATACCGCCGCCGAGTTTGTATATGATATCCTTGATTGTGATGCCCATCGGCACTTCAACGAGCCCGCCGTTCTTGATTTTCCCCGTCAGCGCAAAAACCTTCGTGCCCTTGCTTTTTTCCGTACCGTATTTCGCGTATTCCTTAGCGCCGTTAGTAATTATCCAGGGAATATTCGCGTAAGTTTCCACGTTGTTAATATTAGTGGGCTTGCGCCACAGACCCGAGACCGCGGGGAACGGAGGTCTTTTTCTCGGCATGCCCCTCTCGCCTTCGACTGAAGCGATAAGCGCTGTTTCCTCGCCGCATACGAAAGCGCCGGCGCCTTCTTTTATGTAAAGGTCGAAGTCAAATCCTTCGATACCGAGAATATCCTTGCCCAGATATCCTTTTTCACGCGCCTGTTTTATGGCGATGTTCAGCCGCTTGATTGCAAGCGGATATTCAGCGCGGCAGTAAATCACCCCGTCCGATGCGCCGATTGCGTAAGCGCCGATTATCATCCCTTCGAGAACCGAATGAGGATCGCCTTCGAGAACGGACCTGTCCATGAACGCGCCAGGGTCGCCTTCGTCGGCATTGCATATGAGATATTTCTCTTTCGACCTGTTGTTGTTGGCGAACTTCCATTTCAAGCCCGTCGGGAAACCGCCGCCGCCTCTGCCTCTCAGACCCGAGTCGAGTATGGATTTAATTATATCCTGCACTCCGATTTTCTCGCCCGCGATTTTTTTAATTGCCTGATAACCGCCTCTGGATTCGTACTCTTCGATATTTTCCGGGTCGATGTAACCGCAGTTTCTCAAAGCAATCTTTACCTGACCGTCAAAATAATTATTGAATTTAGTCTCTACGACATCCGATTTAACTATATATTCGTTAACCGGAGTAAAATTCACTATATGCTTTTCCACGATTTCATCGGCTTTCTTCGCGTCCACCTCTCCGTACATGTACGAGCCTGTTTCGTCTATTATTTCAACGAGCGGCTCCTTGAAACACATACCTATGCAACTGGTTTTTTTCAGTTCGAAATCGAGATTGTCCGCTTCTTTTATACGCTGAAGTTCTTCGTAAACTTTTCCGGCGCCCGCCGCTATTCCGCAGCTTCCAAGTCCTACTATTACTTTTGTTTGTGCCATTTATATAAATCCGGTTTTTAATTCTTTGATATATTTTCAGTTAAACTTTTTTTCTGGCTGAGAGTTTCTTTTCTCTTGATTTCCTTAATCACTTCGACCGCCTTCTTTCCGTTAAGTTTGCCGTATGTTTCGTCCCCTATCATCATAACGGGAGCGAGCGAACAGCAGCCGAGACACGCTACGGTTTCCAGCGTGAACAGATTATCGGGCGTTGTTTCTCCGTCCTTCACTTCGAGGAAATTCTGAAGGTCTTCGGTCACGGCTTTAGCGTTCTGCACGTGGCATGCGGTGCCGTGGCAGATTTTAATAATGTTCTTGCCGACGGGTGTGAGCCTGAACTGCGCATAGAACGTCGCCACGCCGTACATGTCGCTGACTTTAAGCCCCGCTTCTTTCGACAAAATTATCATCGCTTCGACGGGAATATATCCGTAAAGGCTCTGCGTTCCCTGAAGAAGCGGTATCAGATTTCCTTTCTTGCTCTTGTATTTCTTAATCAGGGGCTCAAGAAGTTTCAAATCAACTTTCGCCTCCGCCTTAAGGGCGGGTTCCTTTTTATTAATACGCGTTACTCTCATAAAAATTAATTTTGTATAATTGTGAAATGATATAGAAGTAAATCTATTATCGATATTTAAAAATTTTTAAAATGCTCAATTCAATCAGCCAGCAAGTTTTTTCTGTATGGCATTCGCCGCTATTCTTCCCGCTCCCATCGCTTCTATTACCGTAGCCGAGCCTGTTACAATGTCCCCGCCCGCATACACGAATTCCTTCGACGTTTCGTTTGTTTCCGGATTAACCTCGACGTAACCCCATTTATTCCTTTTAATGTCCTGAGCGGTCTGGAAAAGCACGGGATTCGAGGATGTGCCGATGGCGACGACAGCCACGTCGCACTCAATTATAAAATTAGAGCCTTCTATCGGAACCGGTCTTCTTCTTCCGGACGAATCGGGTTCGCCGAGTTTCATCCTTATGCATTCCATACCTTTAAGCAATCCCTGGTCATTGCCGATATATCTCACGGGGTTGGTAAGGAGCATGAACTTCACGCCTTCTTCCTCTGCGTGCCTTACCTCTTCGTGCCTCGCCGGCAGTTCCTGTCTCGAGCGTCTGTAAACAATAATAACTTCGCTCGAGCCTGTTCTTATCGCGGTTCTCGCCGAATCCATCGCGACGTTTCCGCCGCCGATAACAACGACCCTGTTGCCGCGCGGCTTGGGAGTGTCGTATTCGGGGAATTTGTACGCCTTCATCAGATTCATTCTCGTAAGATACTCGTTCGCGGAAAAAACGTTTCCGAGAGTTTCTCCGGGCAGGTTCATGAAAACGGGCAGACCCGCGCCCACACCGATAAACACAGCGTCGAAATTCTGGAGGAGTTCGTCCATCTCTATTGTCTTGCCGATTACCGTATTCATTTCTATGCGCACGCCCATCTGTTTCAGGTAGTCGATCTCAAAATTCACTATCGCTTTCGGAAGCCTGAATTCCGGTATGCCGTAAACAAGCACACCGCCCGCTTCGTGAAGCGCTTCGAATATTGTAACTGAATAACCTTTCTGTATCAAATCCGCGGCGACCGTAAGTCCTGCGGGACCCGAACCGACAACGGCGATTTTTTTGTTTAGTCTCGCGGTGATCGTCGGTATTTTCACGAGTTCCATCTTTCTTTCGTAATCCGCGACAAACCTCTCGAGATTTCCGATTGCCACTGGCCTGTCCTTTATTCCGAGAATGCAAAGCGACTCGCATTGAGATTCCTGAGGGCAAACCCTACCGCAAATCGCGGGGAGTATATTTCTTTCTTTTATCTTCTTTGCGGCATCGTCGATTTTCTCATCCCTGATGAGTTTTATGAAAGAAGGTATGTCCACGTTTACAGGGCATCCGTTCACGCATTTCGGCTCTTTGCATTGCAGGCACCTGCCAGCCTCGAGTTGCGCGAGTTCGGTCGTGTAACCGTAAGGCACTTCTCCGTGGTTTGCCACGCGCAGTTTCATATCCTGCTCCGGCATTTCCTGACGAGGGATTTTAAGTTTTATCTTGTTCTCGTCGGCTTTTGTAAGACCGTGCCACGTGCATCCGTGTTTCATGCACATGTAGAAAGGAAGAAGTCTGGAGAAAGCCGCGATTATAACCTCGGCGACGGGTGAGCCGCAATCGCCGCAAGGCTTTTCAGGAATTATCAGACTCTTTTTGCATCTCGGGCATAATAAATCATCGAGCAGGTCGTCTTTCATAATATCCTTCGACGATTCGATATCAAACACGTCCAGATACGGACTGAGTTTAAGGTCTATGTCCTCGCCGCCGTAAACCGCTTTGAACTGAATATACTTTTTGTCTTTTATCTCGACATTAAAAGTATTCCTGCAATGAGGACAATAAGTGTTCAGATAAGACTTGAACTTAAGATATTTTACGTCTTCGAACATGCTTATTCGGATTTATTATTAATAAATTACCTTATTGATGCAAGAAGAGAATCCTTCTCGTCTTTAAGATATATTGAATTTCTTTTATCGAGTTCGTCAAAATCGACTTTATGACCGTCAAAATCGGGACCGTCAACGCAGCAGAACTGAGTTTTTTCGTCAACAGTCACCCTGCAGCCGCCGCACATACCCGTACCGTCTATCATCACGGGATTAAGGCTCACCATCGTAGGCACGTTGTATTTTTTCGTCAGGTTGCAGATGTTTTTCATCATTATTATGGGACCGATGGCGTACACGAGTTTTATGTCATATCTCTCGTCAAGATATTTTTTCATCGGCTGGGTTACAAAACCTCTTTCTCCGAAACTACCGTCATCTGTAGTTATTATAATTTCATCGCAAATCGCAGACATTTCATCGGTCAGTATGAGCAGGTCTTTATCTTTCGCTCCGAGTATTCCTATAACGAAATTACCCGCTTCCTTGAATGCCTTAGCAACATGATGAAGGATAGCGATTCCTGTTCCGCCGCCCACCATTACGACCGTGCCGATTTTCTCTACTTCCGCGGGCTTGCCCAGCGGTCCGACCACGTCCTTAATAATGTCGCCTTCTTTCAGCGAGCGCATTAATGCCGTCGTTTTCCCGACAACCTGAAAAATTATCGTGATTGTTCCGGAGAAAGCATCTTTATCGGCAACCGTAAGTGGAATTCTTTCACCGGTTTCATTGACTCGAATTATTACAAACTGTCCTGCTTTGACCTTCGCGGCGATTCTGGGAGCACTGATATCAAATCTAACAATTGAACCTTTTGCAAGTAACTGTTTACGAATTATTTGATACATTTGAAATAAATTAGTTTTTTATAAAAACCACAAAGCCCCCTAAGCGTAAGGCTACCACTCCAGACTATCTTCAAGTTTTATGTCGTTTATATCATCCTCGCTTAAACCGTGCCATCTGCAGCCTTTCTTGGAGCAGATATAGAAATCTATTAGTTTTGAACGCGCGCCTATTGAAATCACCGCTACCGGAGAACCGCACAATTCGCAGTTCTTATCGCTTACCATCAGGCTTTCATCGCAGTGGAAACACCTCAAATCTCCGACAGGCTTGCCTTCGGCAAGAAAGACGGTTGATTTTGACGAGAACACGTTCAGATACGGACTTAACAAGACGAATCCTGTTTCATTCTTATCCTTCACGAGTTTAAGTTTAAGCATATCCGATTCAATAAGGCTTCTGCGGCAATGGGGACAGTACGAATAAAGAAATGCTCCCGTTTCGAGAATCTCCTGATCTTCATTCACTGGCTCCTCTATCAATTCTTCAATTACCTCGTCGTGCGAGTGAATGGATTGATAGCCGAATTCCTGATACATTTTTCTAAGCGCGTTATTCAGGTCTTCGAATTCAACGTTGTGGTTTTTGCAGCCGCTTCTTGAGCAGAAATTAATCTTACCACCCATATCCATAATAAGAGTCACCATCGAGGCCTTGCAGACGTTGCACTCTTCCTTCGTGTTCACGTCCTTTCCGCAATGCGGGCAGGAGAAGACGGCAAGTTCATCCTTCGGAGTTTCAACGGAACTGACATAATTGTAACTTCCGTAAATTGAACTTAAGTTTATGTCTCCTTTTTTCTTCGCTATGTCGATATGAAGCATTATGCTCGTTTCATTGTCAACGAGTGTTTCGGGATCCATGAGAGAATGTCCGCAATGGGGGCAATTCAGGTTGAGTGATAAAAAATTATACATAATACGGCTCCGTATATTTTTATTTAGATATGATTTTTAGGGAAATCATAAAACAGTAAATTTATTCAAATATAGAAATTGCACGCAAAAATAAATATGCAATATTTAATAGTAGAAATTGTGCTTGACTTTTTATGTTAAATCAGTTAAACATTGTTAATAGATAATATTCATTCTGGCATACGCGTAACTGAAGTCTTTTTTAAAGCCTTTCGTTATGTTATCATCGAGATTGTAAACGTAGGACAGCGTAAATGTATAATTTCTTATGGGTATGAATCTGAAAGTCAGGCCGATATTGTGTGTGTTGACTCTTTCTCCGTCAAGAAAAGGAGCGTCGAAATTATCAATCCCGTCTCTGTATCCGTAAATCACGTCTCCGCCGACATTTCTCGTCAGATTTCCCGATTCATCGTAAATGTTATTGCCCTTGCGGATGAACCTGTACTCAATGCCCGCTCTTCCCCAGTCCGAGATGTTATAGGCAAGCCTTGAAAATATTTCATCCGCGTTGGGTCCGATTCTGTGTCCGAGGTTAAGTCCGTACGCGGTGTAATTGTTCTTTATGTCATAATGCGAGTAAGTGTACGGGCGGATTTTTGTATATTCCAGTTCAAGAGACAGGTTTTTGATTGAAAGAGGTTCGTAGATGAACGTTCCGAGTTGATAAGCGATTTTTTCGCCCCTGTCGGTTTTCCCGGTCAGGAAACCGAACAATTCGTCGTCATCTATAAACAGCGTACCTTGAAATTCCACGTTTTTAAACAAACGTGTCTGGAAATCGAGAGAGAAAGCCTTGTTGTCTCTGTCCTGCAAAGACTTCTCCGCGAAGGTCCAGAACATTATCGGATTCAGGTACGCGAATTCGATTCTTCCGTTGTAAACTATGTTGGTAGAGATTCCGAAGTCGAACAAATCAGGAAGAGAAATTTTCAGTCTTTGAACGGACAGGTATTTAGTGTACCTCTCGTTTCTGTTCTCGGAAAAATATCCTACGGTCGATGCGTACATAGTCGTGAAACGCACGACGCCGTACTTGACGTTCAGTTTCAGAAAATCAAGGTCGGGATTTTCGCCTGAAAGGAGCGTCTTGCTGCCGTATCCGTAGCCGAGCGTGGTTTTTTCCCTCCCGAACTGAATGGAAATACCGAATTTTTCGAGCGGTTCAATATAATATTTCAGGTATGCGGAAGTATAATCGTAATTCCGGAGTTTTTCTGTGTCTTCATTGAACTTGAAATCAACTTTCATTCTCGGCTCCATGAACGTGGCAAGGTTTTTTTGAGCGAACATAGCGCCCTTGCCCCAGTCGAGATAATATCCGAGATGGTTGAAAAGCGTTCCGCGCGCAGCAAGCCCGCCGTCCATCATCACCGTATTTATTTTACTGTCGGGTTTTATTTCGTGACCTGCATAAACATTGCCGAGCCCTTCAATGAAAATATTATTTCCGGTGTTCCCGGCGGAAAAAAGATATTTCTGCTTGTTTGAAAGGAAGCCGTCAAGGTTGTCGAAGAACTTCCTGCCGCTGCCGAACATACTCCAGGTATTTGAACTGTTTGACTCTTCCGGAATGTATTCCACCTTGTATTTATCAAGGAGTTCGGCATCTGTCCTGCTCAGTTCGGTTCTTTTTGCATCAATTTTTTTCAGGAAATCAGCGACTTCAAACCTGGAAAGATTAGGATTGTCGTCGTCGAAATGAACGAGTTTTTTTACGCTCATGTTTTTAAGAAAATCATAAACAGGAAATGATAACGGAACATTTTCGACCTGAGAAAGACTCAGGACGGGAAGTAACAAGACGAATATGACTGCGGTTAATTTTTTCATAAGCCGGGTAATTTTACAGAAAAGAAAATAGCAAATAATAAAACGAAATTTCAGTGAATTTTGTAATAGCAGTTATTTCAGGGAAAATGCCGGAAATGCCTGTCAGTATAAAATATCATCCGCTAAGTTCTTTATATTTTTCGATTATCCAAGGTCTGTGAAAAAACAATTTTTCGTCGGCAGCAAGAGCGTCAAGATTCTGAATCCCTTTGCCATTATTTTTTTTCACGCGCGCGAGTTTGTTTACGTAGTTCAGAAACCTTAATGCATTATCCGCGAGTCCTTTCATTTCGGTTCTTCTTTGCAGAAAATGCTTGATTGTATCGGTCATCGGGTAAATGCTCCTGTATTCATTCAGTTCATAATACACCTTAATGAGAACGGTTTTATTGAAAACATACTGAACAAAACCGTGTGGTTTTTCCTGCATAAGTAGTTTCTTCGCCTTGACAAAATTTTCTTTCTTGCATTCTACCATTGCCCGGCACAGGCATAACGCGGGTTTTCCAGTCAACTCATCCATTTTCGTTTCAAATTCGTCAATCAGATTTTCCGCGAGATCGAGATTATTGAACTCGAGAACGATATTTATGAAAGTCGGGAGCAGCCTTGACTGAATCGCTTCGTGTCTTCGTAGTATTCCCCTGTCGTAAATCTCCCTGATAATATCATAAAATTCTTTGATTGAGTTAATGTCTCCGGAATTCAGCCTGCCTATGAGGAGGAGAATCAATGCTTCATATCCGGACTGAAGTTCATCGTCGCTTAATTTGTTCTCGCTTTCGACCAGGTATGCGAACAACACATCCACGCTTTTTCTGGAGGATTGCCTGCCCAAGGAGTTTATAAAAAGATAAAGCGAAAAAATTCCGGGGTACTTGTTCTTAAAAACGGTCTTATTTTTTCTTATATGCGCTATCGCCTGATTTACACTGATTAGTTTCTCACTGCCCTCATCCTGTCTGAATCCCGAAAGCAGATTACTGCAGTATTCCGAGAGGATGTTCCGTATCACCAATAATTCGGACAAGCGTGTTCTTTCGCTGTGAATGCGCCTGATGCTCGGGTCGTCATTTCTGCTCTTGAATAAAAGCAGTTCTTCCCTGTTAAGCCTCAGCCTGT
>CAZOQR010000067.1:0-12670 GCA_964581915.1 uncultured Ignavibacteriaceae bacterium
AATGCAAATTTTTTCCTGTATAAAAAGAGAACATGATCCATTTATCGTGAATAGTTGAGGTACTTCGCAAATTAAATTTGTTTTATTCAATTATCAAGACTTATTTTTTTTATTATTCAATCGAATTAATCGCCGATTTTTCTTAAATTGAATTGTGGTTTTCCCCGATGAAAAGAATTCTGAACCTAATATTGTTAATTCTTATCGTTGATGCTTGCAGCGCTCAGACATATCCGGTTATAAACCCGCAGCACCCGAGATTATACATATCGCAATCAAGGTTTAATTTTCTCGATTCGAACAAGTCCGTTCCGCCTGTCAGCGCCTATTACAACCAGTTCGTCAGCAATTACTTCGGCTGGTGGTACAACGTGCCCGATTTCTATCTTGTCGGCAGTGATTCAACGCAGTGGAATTACGTATTCAGGTATTTCACGGCGGACGAAGGTGCGTACAGGGACGACATGTGCTATACGGGACTCTTCACCGCCTTCATTTACAAACTGAACCACGACCCGCTCCAGTTGAAGCGGACGCGTTTCATCATAAGAAAATTCGTTGCCGCGGTCGATACGATGACGTATAACGGATACACGGGCGATAATCTCGAAGGGATGCTCAGATACTTCGGCATTTTTGGCAGTTCGGTTTTTGACTGGTGCAGGAATGATATAGATTCCTCGCTCCGCCTGCAGTTCGCAGCAACACTTTATAAACTGAACAGGAAATTCGTTAACTCTTTCATCACTACGAGCGCGGGAAACAGTTACGTTTCGAGCCACAACGCCTGGAACTGCGTGCTCACGCTTCAGAACATAATCGCGATAAATTATGAACTCGGCGCAGGAACGCAGGCGGATTCGCTGAACCTTTGGTACAACATTATATACGATAAATGGGTAAACGGATTCATGCCTGTTTACGGCTATTACCGCTCCACATCGGGCGGATGGAACTGGGGCGCGGCTTACAGCGTTTGGGGGCTTCCCGATCAGTTCACTCTTTTCGATAATTTCCTAAACGGCACGAGCAAGAATTTTTATAACGACTACGGCTGGATAAGCAATTCCATCAACCAGTACTATTACCTTGTAAGACCCGACAACGTGACGATTCATCAGGGCGACGGCGAAACATTCGTCACGGGAACAAACTCCATATACAGGCACGCCGCCGTTTATCAGGATCAGAGGAGCAGATGGCTTGCTCAGGAGTACTCAAAATCCCGTTATCTGACGAGCACGTACACTTATTTCAACATACTTTGTTTCAAGGATTTCAGCGCGCCCGTTGTAGTGAAGCCTGCAATGCCCCTGAACTGGTTCGCAGACCGCGTGGGGCTCCTTGTCAGCGGTTCATCAAACGATTCAAACGCGGTGCAGTACTGGTTTTTTAATTCGCACAGCAAGCGCGCCTCGCACGAGCACAGAGACAACAACACATTTTCGATTTTCTACAGGAAACCGCTTCTTATCGACGCGGGTTATTACGATTATTACGGCTCACCGCATTTCAAGAATTACTATACCAGAACCGCCGCGCACAACGTCGTTGCGGTTTTCGATTCGACGGAGCAGTTCTATTACGGCGGCGAACCCGTATCTAACGACGGCGGACAGATATATTCAAACCCGCTGATGAATTACGGAAATATTTTCGAAACTCAGTTCCGGAGAGGCAGTTGGACGGTTTACGCGCCCGACAGCGCGTATGTTTACTCGAACACCGACGCCACGATGTCATATAATCCCCAGAAAGTAAAAAGATACATCAGGAAGATTGTTTACGTAAAGCCGAAGACATTTATAGTGCTTGACAACATAATACTTCAGACGGGTTTAAACCAGAGCCTGCGCGAAGTTAGATGGCTCGCTCACTTCGCTAACCAGCCTCAGATATCGGGAAACATTATTGACGTTCAGGTTCCGGGCCATATAGAAACCTTCAGCGGCAAGCAGTGCGTTTATCAGGTCGCCTCTTCTTATGCCGCCGTAAACAATGTATATCCCGATTCGACAAAGATAAGACGCATCGGCGGAGCCGGTTACGAATACTGGGTCAACGGCGCAAATTACCCCACGAGCGTAAATCCGGATACCGTTTATTCAACCGCGGGAAAATGGAGAATCGAGATAATACCGAAACTGACTTCCGATACCGTCAACCTGGTCAATACACTGCACGTAAACGATGTTGGCGTCCCGCAGCCCGAAACCGCGGTCCGTATTTCGAATGAGAGCACTCTCGGATGCGATTACGTGAATTCATTATTTCTCTTCAATTCCAAAGGCGATACAGCCGCGACAAACCTTTTTGCCGCGAATGTGACGGGCGGCAGGACAGTCAAAATGTTTTGTTTTGACCTGAAGAAAAATACTCAGTACTTCGTTTACCTGAACGGCGCTCTTAATTATACGGGAAACGCCGACTCGACCGGGATAATCGTCAGAAATATTTACCTGCCTACGGGATTCAACAGCATAAGTATTTCGCTCAATCAGACAGGCATTCCCGAAACTGGAATGACGCCGGTTTCAAGCAGGCTTTATCAGAATCATCCGAATCCGTTCAATCCCGTCACGAAAATCGGATTCGATGTCGGAAGCGGAACGCAGTATAACTCGGGCAAACCGGGCTCGTTTGTTAGCATAAAAGTGTTTGATATAACAGGAAGAACGCTTGAGATACTCGTAAACGGATATTATGCGCCCGGAAATTATTCTATTAACTTTGACGGAAGCAGGTATCCGAGCGGGATTTACTTTATTAAGATGGAGGCAGGCACAATAGTATTCACCGCGAAATGCGTATTGTTAAAGTAATTAAAGTCAGATTAATTTTCTGTTCTCAGGTATTCGAGAATTTTTCTCGCCTGCTTCTCGTCCAGACTCTGAGGCGACATCCTGACTCCTGTCTTTTCGAATAATTCCTTCGCGGCTTTGTTCTCTTTAATCATTCCGTCAGGATTGAGCATCATGTTCATTATCCACTCTGGCGTCCTTCTGCCTGTTATCCCGCGCAGCGGAGAACCGACGAGTTTAGCATCAAGCCTGTGGCAGGTATAGCACTTGCTCTCGAACAAAACTTTCCCTTCGGCTACGGTATTATTGTCTATTTCGGTTAATTTCAGTTCTTTAACGGGTCCTACTCCCCTGTCTTTATCGGAGCATCCGGAAATGAACAGAACGGCTAAAGTAATAATATAAATTGCGGTTCTCATAATTATTATTTTCCTTTTTATTCAAGCGTTAATGTACTGCCTGCGAAGTTCGATTACCTTTCCTATTACTGAAAAAGGTCTGTTTACGATTGATTTATATTTCGGGTTCGCCGCTTCGAGGTAAGCCTTTATCTTGCTGTTGCGAAGCGTCTTGACGGTTGCTTCGTCGTCGAGCAGGGCGATTACTATCTCACCGTCCTCGGCAGCATCCTGCTTTCTCACGATAACTATATCGCCGTCATAAATCCCGGCGTCCGTCATGCTGTCGCCTTTAACCTTGAGCGCGAAATGAATGTTATGACCCCGCGGACTCTTTTCCATCGCGACGTATCCCTGAATGTTATCATTCGCGAAGATAGGTTCGCCCGCGGCGACATTCCCGTAAAGCGGAATGTAATTCACGTCCGTTTTTGCCTTAATCTGGTCGCCTGAACTGGATTTGATCACCTTGAATCCCCTCGCGGTATCAGGCTTCTTCTCAAGATAACCTTTTCTCTGAATAGCGAAAACGTGGTCCTGAATAGTACCGATAGTAAGTTTGAACTTCGCGGCTATTTCCTTCAAAGTCGGAGGGTAGGAATTTTCCTCGACGAATTTTGAGATGAACTCAAGAATTTTCTTCTGCTTTTTGGTTAATTTTTTGTCCATAATTCAATATGGCATATTTAATTAGGTTTGTCAAGTAAAAAAATATTCTATCTTATCAATCCGTTCTCCTTGAATTCAGCGGTGCTTTCGGGAAAATCCTGCGCGCTAAGCCGTTTTATTATTGAGTACGCGGTGCCGTTTTCGTCTATCACGGGGAACCCTCTCCTGACCTGCTTTATTGAAATAACTTCCGCCTTCGCGAAATTCCCGCTTCGGTCGAAGAAAACTTTTATAACAGGCGCCACTCCCTGCGGACCCGAAAGGCTGAACTTTCCGTAAGTGCAGAAATTCCCGAGACTGTAGGCGATAAACTTCTTTTTATAAATTTCGACGCCCCGCGTGACGTGCGGTCCGTGGCCGAATACCGCGTCGGCTCCCGCGTCAATAACGGTGTGCGCGAACTCATACACGTCGCCTCTGTTCTCGCCGAGGAACATTTCTTTCCTGCGGGGAACGCGCTGCGCTCCCGCTCCTTCCGCGCCGCCGTGAAAAGTAACTATAAGAAAATCGCATTTTGATTTTATTTCAGACACGAGTTCGGAAGCGTAATCCAAATCATTAATATCATTCGTCAGCCTGTTGGGAGAAAAGCCCGTTAATCCGACTTTAATTCCTTTCACATCCGCTATTACGTAGGGATAATCATTCGTTCCCGCGTATAAAATTTCATTTTCGTCAAGAACGTCGTACGTTTTATTCCTGCCTTCCTCGCCCATGTCTCCCGCGTGGTTGTTCGCGAGATTCAGGAAATCAAAACCCGCGTCGTTAAGATATTCCGCGTAGCGCTCGGGCACGCGGAAAGAGTAACATCTTGAAGACGAGTCCCTGCACTTTTTCGGCGTTCCGCCCGCGTCAAGAAACGGTCCCTCGAGATTTCCGATTGTCAAATCCGCGTCCCGGAGTATTTCCGTTACGCCTTCAAGCAACGTTTCTCCGTCGTCGGGCGGCAGGTCTTTCGAGGGATAAGTAGTCCCCATCATTATGTCGCCGACCGCGACGACTGTGAAAAGAGATTCATCGCCTGACTTCTTTGTGCCGTTTGAATCAGTCCTGTCGGGAGCCGCAGTGTCACGGGGTTTTTCAAGTTTGCAGGACGCGAACAGAAACAGGGGAAGAAGTATTAAAAGTATGAATTTCATTCAGTAAAGCAGATAACGTGAGGATATTCTTGTGAATTCGCCGGCATCTTCTCCCGCTCTTGTAATAATCTCATCGTATGAATATCCTTCGCTTATCATTTTCCTCAGAATGTCGGTTCCCGCGAGTTTGTCGATGAAATTTCCTTTATCCCAGGCGAATTCAGGCGCAGTTTTTTTCAATGACATCAGAATCGCGACTGATACCTCGAAAGGTCTGAACTTATTTACATCCGTAACATTCATCTTCAGACCGCGGCATTTCACGCCGTTGAACTTCAACGCGGTATAGGACGGGAGTTTTTCCTGAACGGGCACGAACTCAGTCTCGGAGAATTCGACTCCTGCAAACCCGAAGTTATTAATTTCCCCGAGCAGTGATTTGGCATCGACGAACGGAGCGCCGAACACGATGAACGGCGTATCGGTTCCTCTTCCTTCGGAAATATTCGTCCCCTCAAGAAAGCAGAGCGCGGGATAATTTCTCGCTGAAGCGAGTGACAGGATGCTCGGAGAAGGGTTAATCCATCCGGACATTACATCCTCATACTTAGTGTTTCTTTCATAACCTTTCATCTCCGCAACGAAAAATCGTGAACTTTTTATGTGTTCTCCGTTAAGAAGATTTGCAAGTTCTCCTGTCGTCAATCCGAAAACGGCCGGAGTCGGAATCCTGCCCACGAAAGACGAGAACTTCTCGTCAAGAATGAATCCACCCGCGTAATTCAGGTTGGCAACCGAAGGCCTGTCGCAGACAATATACGTTTTGCCGAAATTCGCGGCGTCTTTCATAGTGAGGTACAGCGTTGAGGTGTAGGTATAGAACCTCGCGCCGAGTTCCTGAATATCGAAAATTATAACGTCAATATCTTCGACGTCTTTCGCCGTAAATGAATTTTTCTTCCCGTATAACTGAATGACAGGGATACCGGCATCCGAACCGCCGGGAATATCGTCCGCGGAAAATCCGTGCTCTGGAGTGAATATTTTTTTAAGATTAAAATTATTCCCGGTCAGAATTTCGATTATGTGCTTACCTCCGCGGTCAACCGCTGTTTTATTCGTAATCAGCGCCAGGCTCTTCCCTTCGATAAGGTATTTCAAATCCGAAACAAGCGTTTCCTCGCCGGAAGAAAAGCCCGCATCCTTTACCTGCGCCGCTCCTCCAAGCGTTAGCAAGAGAAAAAATATTGCCGTAAAATATTTCATTTCGTGAATCGTCTTATTGTTTTCGGATTGATTATTTTGAAAATAAAAACCGAGCCGGTCAGAGCGATGAAAAATATAATTTTAACGTACAATAAATCGTACGGTTTGATTATCAGGTATGCGGCGTAAGAGGTTATCATCAGTATCAGCAGTATTATTATTTTATCGTACTCGTAGCCGATTTTATAGAATTTCTGGGAAGCGATGTATATTCCCGCGAACATAGCGATATAACTTAGCAGGGTTGCAACCGCCGCTCCCGTCATTCCGAAAGAAGGAATAAGCGAGAAGTTAGCCGCGACGTTTATGAGCGCCGCCGCCCCTGTTATGTAAGGCAGGTATTTAGTTTTTTTCTCGATGTAGATTCCCGCCATCATGTTTATGTACATTCCGTAAAAGACATAAGCAAGAAGTATAAGCGGAACTATGGAAAGCCCCGCCCAGTACGCTTTCCCGACAAGGTGTCCGCGGTTCGGCAGGGGTATCGCGACGATGTCGTCTATGAAAAACGTCAGGAACATGAATATTACGGCTGATACAGATAAAAATGCCGTCATCACCTTCGAAAAAATCCTCTTCGCGTCGGGTTCTTTCGCGTTCTGCAGGAAAAAGGGACGCCAGGCAAACTCGAACATCGAAACGAACAGCATCATGAATATTCCAAGCCTGTAATTCGCCTGAAAAATCCCAACTGTCTCGTCGTTTGTAAGCGCAGTCAGTATAGGTCTGTTTATAACCTGAATTATGTTTGAACTTATTCCTGCCGGGATGTAAGGCAGCGAAAATCTCAGCAGTTCACCTGCCAGTTTCCTGTTGAAAGTAATGCAGAAGTTTTTAATCACCGGCGACAATAGCAGAATTACAGTAATGCCCGACGCTATGACGTTTGAAATGAACACGTATTCGATGCCTTTCCGCAGTATTACGATGAACAAGACGTTTGAAAGAAAATTGACGGCGATGTTTGATAACCTTACCGCCGCGAACCTGTACGGCTTGTGCTTGAGCCTGAGATAAGCGAAAGGAACGACTGTAATGGCGTCGAAGAAGAGTATCAGCGCGGTATATTTGATTACGCTCTCGTACTTAAGGCTAACCTGAAACAGCGCGCTGAAATCTTTCGAAAAAAAGAAAAGCAGAGACGACAGCACGAAAGCGTTCAGGAATATGCCGATATAAGGATGCGAAAAATTCTCTTTCTCCGTTCCTGCTTCGAGCGTGGACGCGAATTTGAAATAGCCCGATTCGAGACCTACAGTAAAGAACACGTTCAGAATCGCTATGTACGCGTAAACATTAGCCACGACGCCGAATTCACCGGGAAGGAACAGATTAGTGTATATGGGAACGAACAGGAAATTCAGAAACCGCCCGAGAATTGTGCTCGTGCCGTATATGAGAGTATCTTTCGAAAGAGACTTAATCTTATCAAGCATAAAAACAAAAGGTTATTCCGAAAATACGGAATAACCTTTACTATTAAAATGATATATTTCTTTATCTTATGACTTCAATGAGTCCGCTTGTAACTGTCTTGCCGTAATCGTCGAGCAGGAACACCCTGTAAATTCCCGGTGTATCGAAACTCATATCCGCTGTTTTGTTTTTCGCGAAATAGATGTATTTCATTGAAGGCTCGACCTTGTACTCGAACTTCTTGTAATATTCGAATTTTCCCGAATTCATGTTGAGTTTATCGAACTGAATGGATACGTTCGAAAGTCCAAGAGCGTAATCGCATTTTACCATAACGGTAAGATAGCCGGTTGAAAATCTGTCGCTGATTCCTTCTTCACCGTCCGCGCCGTATTTCTCGCAGAAATAAAGTACCGGTCCGTTTTGAGCCTGAACGTTAGACGTGAGTCCGAACATTGCAAACAGAGCAAAAATAGCAAAGACAAAATACAATTTCTTCATTTGAATTCTCCTTCGGGGAACTACCCCATTAATTTATTTTTAAATATACTAAACCCTTAGTTTGATACTATTTCAACTTCACCGCTTACTATAGGCGTTCCGTCCTTTTTCTGGCATGTTACCCTGTAAGTTCCGGGCGATGAGAACTTGAGATTGTCCTTATCCGTGAAATAAGTGTAATCCCAGTCAGCCTGAACGTCAAACGGAATCGTTTTAATAATTTTTTCGCTTATCGTGCTTCCGGAGGCGTCTTTAATCTTCGTAAGCCTGAGTTCGACCTTGCCGACTCCGAGCGTAGTTCCCGCAGGACGCGTGTCTACCATTACCGTAAGCCATCCCGGCGTGAATCTCTTGCTGACTCCGACTTCTTCACCGTTCTTGTATTGTTCGCAGAAATAGAGTTTCGCTTTACCTTCGGATTTGTCTGATTCAACTTCCCTTTTTGTTTCTTCTTTCTTTGTTTCTTCTTTCTTTGTTTCTTCTTTTTTTGTTTCTTCCTTTGCGATGTCCTTTAATTTACCGCAGGCAAATACTAAAGAAACAGTAACTAAAACAGCTACCAAAAAGTTAATCCTGTAAGCTAGGTTCTTCATAGCATTAATATTAATTTAAAAAAATTTTTTTAATTTAATTTTTTATCCGCTATTATTCAAGATACAAATTCCAAAGAAAGGTCAAGCGACCTGACCGAATGAGTAAGCGCTCCTACGGAAATTATATCGATTCCTTTTATCTTTCCGTATTCGGATATGTTTCGATGATTGACTCCGCCGGAAATCTCGATTTTGAATGCGCCTTTATTCAATTTCAGCGCTTTTTTAATGTTTTCAGCATCGAAATTATCAAGCATTACGATATCAACCATTTCACGTCCTGACTCGAGCACGTTCCTGAATTCGACAATATCTTTAACCTCGATTTCTACTTTAAGTTCCTTACTTTTTAAATTTTTTTTGAGAACTTTCAGCGTATTTTCTATGCCTCCGTTCGCCTCAATATGGTTGTCCTTAATGAGAATCATGTCGTAAAGACCGAACCTGTGGTTATCCCCGCCTCCGATTTTAACGGCGAGTTTCTCGAACAAACGGAAATTGGGAGTTGTCTTGCGCGTATCAACGAGTCTTATTCTGTCGCTGCCGAGTTTTCTCTTCAGACAGTATGCCGCTGTCGCTATACCGCTCATCCTCTGGATAATGTTCAGCGACAGCCTCTCCGCTTTTAAGATGCTTCTTGAACTGCCTGTTATCTCCGCAATCTTCGAGCCGCCTTTTATCGCGACGCCCTCCGGACAGGAACTCCTCACGACAACTTTCGGGTCCACGAGTTTGTAAACTCTCCTGAACAATTCCAGACCCGCGACCACTCCGTGTTCTTTCAGAACCAGTAATGCCCTCGACCTGTTCTTCGCAGGTATCAGCATATCGGTCGTGACGTCTCCGCTGCCGATATCCTCCTTGAGCGCGAGTTTTATGTATCTTTCAGCCGTTTTGAAATCGAAATTCCTGTAATAATTTTTCCCAATCATATTATTTGAAATAAGTTTTTAATAATTCCAAGAAATCAGCGGGAGGCCTCACGGGCCTGAACCGTTTTAAATCAAGGAAGGAATGCGTCGTGTAACCGTCGACAAGAAGCGTGTCGCCAACCATTATCTCGTAATCGATTTTTATCCTGACCGTGGGCAGGGTCTTGAGATAAGCGATTATACTCAGTTCGTCGTCATACCTCGCGGGCTTGTAATAGTTTACGTGCGCCTCGATGAGAGGCAGACCGATGTTGCCCTCTTCGAGCCTCGTGTAAGGGTATCCGATGCTCCTCATAAGTTCATTCCTCCCCGCTTCGAAGTACTCGAGATACCTCGTATTGTTCACGATGCCCATAATATCCGTATGAGCGTAAAGCGGTCTGTATTTGTGCTCGTTTTTTATCATATCAATCGGCAAATATTTTTCCCGGATTCAATATGCCGTTCGGGTCAAAAACTTTCTTTATTTTCTTTGAAAGATTAATTTCCTCTTTTGACAATGCTATCGGAAGATATTCTTTCTGGGAGTAACCGATTCCGTGCTCGCCCGAAATCGTGCCTCCGAGCGAAACGGTAAGTTCGAAAATTTCTTTCACGGCGGTTTTGATGTTGTTATTCCAGAACTCGTCCGGAAGATTATCCTTCAGTATGTTCACGTGAAGGTTTCCGTCTCCCGCGTGTCCGTAGCAAATCGCTCTAATCCCGTATTTACCGGTTATGCGCCTCACGCCTTCGAGTACTTCGGGCATTTTCGCCCTCGGAACTACCGTGTCCTCCTCTTTGTAAGTAGATATCGATTTCACCGCTTCGCCGACAGAGCGTCTGAGCGCCCAGAGTTCCTCCATCTTCGACCTGTCCTCCGCGAGAATTATGTCAACAGGATTGAACTTCTCTACAGTTTCGGCGATTTTCCCGACCTCGGTGTTCAACTGCTCTTCGTCATTACCGTCAATCTCAATCAGCAGTTGCGCCTCGGCGTCGCTGTTCGGAAAAACCTTGCTCAACTGCGACTCTGCCGCTTTTATCGCCGCTTTTTCCAGAAACTCAAGCGCGGCGGGATTAACGCCGCTCCTGTAAATCTCCGACACGGAAGAAATGCAGTCGTTCACGCTGCTGAAAGCGATGAGTAGTATTTTCTTGAATTCGGGCAGTGATAAAACCCTGAAAACGATTTTTGTTATAATGCCGAGTGTTCCTTCGCTTCCTGTAAGCAACTGCGCGAGACTGTATCCCGTAACGTTCTTAATCGTGCGGGAGCCCGTAAAAATGATTTCGCCTTCGGGTGTTACGAATTCGAGAGCGAGAACGTAATTTCTCGTCACTCCGTATTTTGCGGCGCGCGGTCCGCCCGAACATTCCGCGATGTTCCCTCCGATGAAACAACTGCCCCGCGACGCGGGGTCAACCGGATAAAACAATCCTTCCTTCTCGAGTTCTTCCTGAAACACCTGTGTGATTACCCCCGCCTCTACTGTCGCCTGAAAATTTTCTTTGTCTATTTCAAGTATTCTGTTGAACCTCTCCATTGAAATTACGATTCCGCCGTGAACCGCGAGCGCGCCGCCCGACAGTCCCGTACCGCCGCCGCGAGTATAGACAGGAATCAAATGCTCGTTTGCCAGTTTAAGAATTTCGGAAATTTGCTGCGCTGAAGAAGGTTTTACGACAACTTCCGGTGGAAAAGACAGATCTTCCGTTTCGTCTCTTGAAAACTTATCTAATGTTTCCGTGTCGGTCGAAACGAAATCCTTTCCGGCGATTTTAAACAGTAAATCGAGTATTCGGGGATTAACCTTACTATACATTCTTTAATATAATTATATTTCCGAAAAACTGAAATAAAATTAAACATCTGATTCAATTAGTAATTAGTGACCTCTGAAAAACGATATCTTCGGAGTTTGTCATTCCCGCGAAAGCGGGAATCCATAAACGAAATACAGATTTTTAATCTGCTTTTTTTGCTTGTGTGAGTTTTTCAGAAGTCTCTAATAGTAAATGAGAACGGATTTTTCGGGATTGAAATACGACTCCGTAGGAACGGAATCAAATAGATCAGGTATATACAAAATCTTTTAGCTCCGTATGAGTGAAACAGAGTCGCCCCTTCAGGGCTTGATTTCATTTCACCAGTATCATTTTCTTTACCGCCGAATATTTCGGCGTTTCGAACCTGTAGAAATAAAGTCCGCTCGCGAATCCCGACGCGTCCCAGGTATATGTATGCCAATCCGCCGGCATATCCGCGTCTATGAGCACGGCGACTCTTCTTCCCAGCGCGTCGTAAACCGAAAGTTTCACGTGAGTGAATTCCGGCAATTGAAATCTAAAATTTGTCGTCAGGTTGAAAGGGTTCGGATAGTTCTGTGATATTTCATATCCGGTCGGAACCGGTATGAACAGCGTGTCGTAAGGCTGAGAGAATTTCGCGAGTATCGTGTAATCGTAACTTGTCATCGACTGGTTTCGAATCGCAATGTACATGTTATCGTCCCCGCCTATTGTAAAACATTTCGGAAGTCCCAAAAAAGTTGGTAGCGTTCCCTTTCTGGTAACCCTTACCAGGTTTCCATCCGGGTCGTATTTCAAAATTGCGAAATAATTGCTGTCAAGATTGTAAGGAAGAACTGATTTGTGACTGTATCCGCACGCATAAATATAACCTCGCGCATCCTCCTTCAATTCAGTAAGAAACTGTTCTGAAGTGTCACTGACGTGGTACTTTCTGTCCCACAACAAATTGCCGTCCGGATTGAATTTCATCAGGGCGATATCGCTGCCGCCGGGATTTCTGAGAGTCTCGAATCCCAATAATACATTTCCGTCCTTAGTTACAAGGCATCTTTGTGTATTATCAAAATAATAACCTGTTGGAATCTGATATTTTTTAAAATTTTTTGACCAGACCAAATCGCCGTTCTGTGAAACCTTGTATAAATACAGAGTATCGGAAAAACGCCCGCAAAGATAATAATGACCGTCCTTATCTCTGGAAAAATTTGATTCATATATACT
>CAZOQR010000068.1:0-12640 GCA_964581915.1 uncultured Ignavibacteriaceae bacterium
ACGACGGCGAGAATAAACTCGATATAATTGAAAAAGTTGTCGACCACGACTATGTCGATTTTTATTTTCTGGGGAAACTCCATCTCCCGAAAATTCCTAAAGTAACAATAGGAGGAATAACATTCGACTTTTCCGTCACGAAAAGCCTTTTTATGATGTTCCTCTCTTCGATTATTCTTCTATTCGTTCTCCGGAGAGCGGCTGTAATAAATACAAAGAATCCCGTGCCGCGAGGAGTAGGAAATTTTATCGAACCTGTAATCGTTTTCATACGCGACGAGATTGTCTTGCCGAATATGGGAAAGGAAGGACTGCGGCTTCTCCCGTTTTTCCTGACGCTTTTCTTCTTCATCCTTTTCGCGAACATTATCGGTTTGATTCCGTTCATGGCTCAGCCGACTAAAAACATAAGCGTGACGACTGGTCTCGCTCTTGTTTCTTTCGCGATGATACAGATTAACGGAATGAAGAAAAACGGTGTGCTCGGTTATTTCAAGGGACTCGTCCCGCACGGAATACCCGCGTTCGTTCTGCCGATTATGATTATCGTGGAGTTCATCGGTCTGTTCACGAAACCTTTCGCTCTGCTTATGAGGTTGTTCGCGAACATTACCGCGGGCTCGATTATTATTATGTCTTTGCTCGGTCTGATTTTCATAATGAACTGGGCGGGCGTGGCTATAGCAGTGCCTTTCGCGCTGTTCATTTATTTTCTTGAGTTATTCGTAGCCCTGTTGCAGGCGTACATCTTCACGATGTTGTCCGTTATTTTCATCAACATGGCAATGCATCAACATTAAAATTTTTTTAATAATACTTAATAATATAAAGGAGTAAATTTTATGGATTTAGCATTTTTTGCAGCCGGTATCGGTGCGGGTTTGGTTGTAATTGGAGCCGCTTTCGGAATTGGTAAGATAGCAAGCGCGGCGATGGACGCGAGCGGAAGAAACCCCGAAGTCCTCGGCGACATCAGAACATCGATGATTATCGCTGCGGCGCTTATCGAAGGCGTTGCGCTTTTCGGTCTCGTTATCTGCATACTGCTGGCAATTAAGAGTTAAACTCTGAAACTTTAAATATGATGTTAATACTATTACATAACATAGTCTTTGGTATTTTCCTTTCGGGAGGCGGTGACGTTCACGAAAAACCGTCGCTGCTCTCTGTAAACCCTGGACTCATAATCTGGACGATTGTCGTCTTCCTGATTTTCCTCTTTCTTCTGAAAAAATTCGCGTGGGGTCCGCTTATCAAGGCGCTTAACAACCGCGAAGAAACTATAAAGAACGCTCTCGATAACGCCGAAAAAACGAATAAGGAAACGGCGGAGATGTTCGAGAAGAACAAGAAGATTATCGCGGAAGCGAACGTTCAGGCGTCGAAAATACTTAACGACGCCCGCGAACTTTCCGCTAAGATAAAGGACGAGATTGTATCCAAAGCCAATGAAGAGGCGAACAGGAATATACAGAAAGCGAAAGAACAGATTCAGTCGATGAAAGACACCGCGCTCGAATCGATGAAGGACGACATTACCGACATCGCTTTGAAAGCAGCGGAAAAAATAATCGCGAAGAATCTCGACAAGAACAAGCAGATGGATATTATCGACGAATTCATGAATAAAATCCCGAAGAACTAAATGCAGAGCAAATTAATATACAGGTATTCGGGCGCGTTGTATCAGGCTTCGGTCGAAGAAAAAAAAGTTAAAAAAGTCGCGGCTGACTGCTCCGGCGTTCTTGATGTTATAAACGCAAGCGCAGAACTTAAACTGCTTTTCAGAAGCCCGATTATCGACAAACTGAAAAAGGAAAAAATAATTTCTCAACTGTTCAAGGGGAAAATATCCGTTCTAACTCTGAATCTCCTCCTTCTCCTCGTCAGGAACGGCAGGGAAATGAACACCGCGGATGTGCTTCGGGGATATCTGGAATTGCTCGACGAGAAAGAGGGAATAATAAAACCTCTCTTCACCTCCGCCGTATCTTTAACCGAAAAGGAAAAGACGAAAATCAGGAAGGATATCGATAAAATCACGGGCAAGAATTCAAAACCCGTGTTCGAAACGGATTCGGGGCTTATCGGAGGCTTTACTTTAAGAATGAAAGATTCGGTAATTGACGGCAGCGTGAAAAGACAGTTGGAATTGATGAAAAAATCTTTGAGAACAAAATCAAAATAAAGAATTTTAACAGGAGTTTTTAAATGTTGGAAATAAAGGCTGGCGAAGTATCAGCGGTAATACTTAAACAACTTTCGGGTTTCGAAAAGGAAGTTGACATTTATGACGTCGGGACGGTTCTCTCTGTCGGCGATAACGTGGCGAGGGTTTACGGACTCTCGAACTGCCAGGCGAGCGAACTCGTCGAATTCCCGCACGGCGTATTCGGCGTTGCCCTGAACCTCGAAGAGGATAACGTGGGCTGCGTTCTGTTCGGCGAATCACACCTCGTTAAGGAAGGCGACACGGTTAAAAGAACCGGAAAGATTATTTCTATTCCCGTCGGCGAGGAAATGCTCGGAAGAGTAATTAACCCTCTCGGACAGCCGATTGACGGCAAAGGGGAAATTAAAACTGAAATATTCTCGCCTATTGAAAGGAAGGCTCTCGGCGTAATCCAGAGGCAGGGTGTTAAAGAACCGTTGCAGACAGGTCTCAAGGCGATTGACGCGATGATTCCTATAGGAAGAGGCCAGCGCGAATTGATTATCGGCGACAGACAGACGGGCAAAACCGCGGTCGCCATCGATACGATTATAAACCAGAAGGGCAAGGACGTTTATTGCATTTACGTCGCAATCGGTCAGAAAGGCTCTACGGTTGCGTCCGTGGTTAAAAGCCTCGAAGACGCGGGCGCGATGGAATACACCACTGTCGTCGCTGCTACCGCTTCGGACCCCGCGCCTATGCTTTATATATCGCCATACTCGGGCGCGACTATCGGAGAATTTTTCAGGGACAGGGGCAAACACGCTCTCGTTATCTACGACGACCTTACAAAACAGGCGGCGGCGTACAGAGAACTTTCTCTTCTTCTCAGAAGACCTCCCGGACGCGAAGCGTATCCCGGCGACGTTTTTTATCTCCATTCAAGACTTCTGGAAAGAGCGTCGAAACTTTCCGATGAACTCGGCGGCGGAAGCCTTACCGCTCTTCCCGTCATCGAAACGAAAGCAGGCGACATCTCGGCGTATATTCCGACTAACGTAATCTCAATAACTGACGGACAGATTTATCTCGAGCCGAACCTTTTCAACAACGGCATAAGACCCGCTATCAATGTGGGTATCTCCGTTTCGAGGGTCGGCGGAAGCGCTCAGATTAAAGCGATGAAGAAAATCGCGGGCACGCTCAGGCTCGATCTCGCGCAGTACAGGGAACTCGAATCTTTCGCGAGATTCGGCTCCGACCTCGATAAGGCGACGCAGCAGCAGTTGAGACGCGGCGAAAGGCTCGTCGAGATTCTCAAGCAAAAGCAGTATTCTCCGCTCGAAGTTGAAAAACAGGTCGTGATTATTTTCGCGGCGGCGAACGGTTATCTCGACGAAATACCGCTTGATTTCATTCGCAGGTTCGAAGAAGAATTCCTTTCGGAAATGGATAACCTTCATTCGGATGTTCTTAAAAACATCAGGGATACTAAGGATTTATCCGGCGAAACAATTGATAAACTGAAGTCCGTGCTAGACGAATTTACAAACAGATTTAAGGATTCCTTAAAAAAATAATCTTATGACAACGAAAAAACCAGCAGATGTTGAGTATTTCAGCGACGATAATCCGGTTAAGAGAATTTATACCGGTATCGACGAATTGAAAGACGTTATCCCCGTCGATAACGACAGGAACAGGCTGAGTTTCTGCCTGAACCTTTACGTCAACAAGGAAGTCAGTTCCGTAGCCGAAGCAATTCAGCAGGCGCAGCCGAAATCTTCGACGGTTGACTTCAGAAAACTTGAGGAATTGGTAACGAAAAAATTAAAAGAAAAAGGATTTTAAGTATAATTGGCATCGTTAAAGGAAATAAGAATCCGCATTAACGCGGTAAGGAACATTCAGAAAATAACCAAAGCCATGAAAATGATGGCCGCGGTAAGGATGCGGAAGGCTCAGGACAGGATTCTGTCCACACGCCCTTACGCTTATAAACTGAATCAGTTGATGTCGCGGATGATCGCTCTCGGAGATGTCAGCGGGAACGAACTCGCGCAGAGCAGGGACGTTAAGAAGAAAACTGTCGTTCTGATAACATCCGACAGGGGACTCTGCGGCGCTTTTAATTCGAACATCATCAAATTCACTGCCGCGTACATCGCTGAAATAGGTCAGGATACCGCAATCGTGACTATCGGGAAAAAAGGCTACGACTTTTTCGGCAAGAGAAAATACAACGTCGTGAAAAATTTCCCTAACGTTTTTGCCAATCTAAACATTCAGCAGTCAAACGAAATAGTGAATTATCTTAAGGATCGTTATCTTAAAGGCGAAGCGGACAGCATAGAAATTATTTATAACGAATTCAAATCCGTCGTGAAGCAGAACATTACTAAAGACAGGTTCCTGCCTTTCGACGTCAGCGCCGCGGCTGATAAGAGCGTCACGAACCTTGATTTCATTTACGAACGCTCTTCGAAAGACATACTCGAAGAACTTATTCCTAAAGATTTGAACATTCAGTTCTGGAAAGCCCTTCTCGAATCCAACGCTTCGGAGCAGGGTGCCAGAATGACCGCTATGGATTCGGCGTCGAATAACGCGAGCGACCTCATAAGGTTCCTGAACCTCAACTACAACCGCGCGAGACAGGAATCGATTACGAATGAACTGCTCGAAATTGTAAGCGGTGCGGAAGCGTTAAGCAAAGGGTAAACTTAAGGCGGGGGAGATTTGGTTAACAACTATTTCATACTGAAATCGGAATCGTCGTTCCTGAACCGGGTTCTGAAAGGTCTCACGGTTTCGGACGTGCATTCTCCCGAAAAAGACATCTTCATAATCGAATTCACTTCAGCGGGTGAAAAACACTTTCTTAAAATCAGCCTTGAAAAAAATCTTGAGACGCTCTTCCTCGTCGAAAATTACACCCGTCCGAAAAAGAACGTTATGAGTTTCCTTAAAAACGTTTACGGCGCCTCATTGAAAGAAATCAGAATCGAAAACAGGGACAGGATTATTATTTTTGACGCAGGTGAATTTTCACTTGCTCTCGTTTTGATTCCGGGCAAGGCAAACCTTCTTCTCGTAAAGAACGGAGAGATAGTTGACGCCGTTAGAAACCGCAAGGACGCCGCGGGAAGAAAACTCTCGGAACTGTCGCTCGAGAAAGCCGATGCCCACGCGCAAAGCGAACTCAAGAGAAAATTCGGCTACTTCGGCAAGCACTATTACGGTGAAATAATTTCGAGTTCGGTGCTCAACAGGTATGCCCCGGGCTCGTCCGCGACTACTCCCGAAAAAGAAGCCGAATCGCTTCTGGAAAGAATCGGCAACTCGGATAAATTCTATCTCTATAAGGACAGTTCCTATTTCCTGTCGCACGTCGTTCTGCGGAGCGGGCAGTATAACGAGCCCGAGGTTTTCGACTCCGTTAATGAAATTATTAGAACAGCATACACGAGAATCAAGACCGAATCCCGTCACACCGCGGTGAAACAGGTCGTTACGGAATCCAAGGAAAAGAAAATAAAAGCGCTCGAAAAGCAGATTACAAACCTGAAAGCGAATCTGAGGCACGCCGAAGACGCTTCCCAGTACAAGGAATCAGGCGATATTATAATCCAGAACATCAAGGAAATCAGGAAAGGACAGAAGAGTTATGAATTCTTCGACCTAATTTACGGCAAGAACAAAGTCGTTAAACTGAATCCGAACCTGTCGCCCTCGGAAAACGCGAACCAGTATTATGCGAAGTTCAAGGGATTGAAAAAGTCGACTGATTTGCTCGAAGAAAAAATCAGGAAATCCGAATCGGAACTTGAAAACCTGAAGAAGAAACGTGACGAAGTCTCCGCGGAAACCGATTTCAGGAAAACCGTCAAAACGATGAAATCCGAAACTAAAGAGAACGAAAAACTTCCTTTCAGGATTTTCAGAATTCACGATAAGTTCTCCGTGTGGGTCGGAAAAGACAGCGTCAGCAACGATTTGCTTACGATGAAACACAGCAATCAGTTCGACCTCTGGTTCCACGTCCGCGGCGCGAGCGGCTCACACACGATTCTTAAATTCGACGACAAGAACGTTGTCCCCGATAAATCACTGATTCTCAAAGCCGCGTCGGTTGCCGCGTATTACAGCAAGGCGAGAAACGGCAGGAACGTTCCCGTCGCTTACTGCGAAAGAAAATACGTCAGAAAGAAAAAAGGATTTAAATCGGGCGCGGTGGTTATGGAAAAGGAAAAAGTGGTGTTCGTTAATCCGGGTCTGCCGGAATCTTAAATTACATTCTTCTCTCGAGTTCCGCTATCTTATCAAGTATCTTCTTCTTGTTCTTGTGTCCCGCGCGGAGCAGAAGCGTGTACGCGTCGAATGCTTCCCTGTATAGCCCCTGCTTTACCAGTATGTCCGCGATTGTCTCCGTTATAATCTTTACGTTGTGAAGAAGCGTTTCCTTGTCTTCCGTTCTGCTCTTCCCGTTCGCCGCAGTCCCGTTCGCTTCGGTCTTCTTCGGGCTGCCTTTTGAAATCACGAGACTGTTTACCTCTTCCCTGAACTTTTTGAAATTTTCCTCGCTCGCTATGTTCTCGAGAAAATCATTGTCGATGAGCAATAGTTCAGGCTCGCTTCTGTCGTTTAGGCTCCCGCAGTCAGGAAGTTCTTCGAGAGATTCCGCGTAATCCTCGAACTTCTCAATGTCCGAGAGCATCTCGGGATAAAAAATCTTCGCCTGGCTCTGCTTGTTCTTGAACTCCTCCAGCGAGGAAGCAAGCAGGTCCGCGAGCGGCTTGTCGGGTATCCTGTTCGTTATCCGGCTCAGTTCGTGCTCCGCTTCGTTGAAGTATTCGAGTTTTATAAGCGCTTTTATTTTCAGGAGTTTTGGAGAAAGATACATCGGATACATCTCCGAGACCATGTCGCAGGTCTTTATGCAGTTGTCGAACTGGTCGTTGAAGAAATATAGGTTAGCGAGTTTTATTAGCAGCGGCGAGAAGAACCTGTTTTCAAGTTTCTCCTTCAGAAAGCCTATGTAGTTGTCGAGGTTATACATTCGCCGTCCTTAATTCCTTTTGCGCCTTGTTGTACAAATATACCTGTTTAAACGATAAAAAAGAAATTACGCCGAAACCCGCCGCGAACATGAACTGGAACGGTATCGAAGCGATTTGAGCGTAAGCCACCGATATGCCGACCCCCGCCCAGCAGTAAACCGAAAGAAGCGCTTCGATGTACGCGATGAACGGTACTTTCTTCGAATGATATTTCTTGTCTCCGACAGTGTCCTTGTGATGCACTATCTTGTATTTCGGCGTCCTTACAAACTCGCTCTTCTTGTTAACCAGCCCCTCGAAAACCGCTTTCGTGTTGTTGACCGCGAGACCCATGCTTCCCGTCATGAAAACGGGAAAATAAATTATCCTCTGCTGCCAGTCGGGATATACGTCCTTCTGAGAGTAAAGATAGAACATGAACGACGCTACGAACGCGAATATGAACAGCGACATGAACTTGAACACGGGGTCGTATTCTCCCGTCTCCTTTATCAGAGTGAGCGGAAGGTTCAGCAATGCCGCGACGAGTATGAAAGGATATGCCAGATTGCTCCATAGGCGGATGAACGACTGGAACTTCTCGCTTAACGGAAGTTTCGCCTTCAAAACCCTCGGATAAAGTTTCTTCGCGGTTTCAATCGAGCCTTTCGTCCATCTGAACTGCTGCGACCTCAAAGCGTTTATGTCAACGGGCAGTTCCGCGGGAGACGTGAAATTCACGATGTACTTGATTTCCCATCCCTTCATCTGCGCCCTGTACGACAGATCGAGGTCCTCAGTCAGCGTGTCCGCCTGCCAGTTGCCCGCGTCGAATATGCACTCCTTGCGCCATACTCCGCCCGTGCCGTTGAACTGTATGAAGTATCCCGCCCTGTTCCTTACAGCCTGCTCGATTACGAAATGCCCGTCGAGAGCGATTGCCTGCGTCTTCGTTATAACCGAATAATTCCTGTTTATGTGCTCCCATCGCGTCTGCACCAGACCCATCTTCTCGTATTTTATGAAATAGGGGATTGTCCTTCTTAAAAAGTTTTTTCTCGGAATGAAATCCGCGTCGAATATCGCGACAAAATCTCCTTTCGCGATGGCGAGCCCTTCCTTCAGCGCGCCCGCCTTGTAACCCTGCCTGTTCGTGCGGTGTATGTGGTTTATGTCATATCCATTCTCGATGTAAGGCTTGATGTGATTTCTGATTATTTCTGTCGTGTCGTCTGTCGAGTCGTCGAGTATCTGAACTTCCAGTTTATCCTTCGGATAATCCATCCTGAGCGTCGCGTCTATAAGCCTGCATATCACGTACTTCTCGTTAAAGAGGGGAAGTTGTATCGTTACCGGAGGATAATCGCTCAGTTTGAAATCTTCCGGGTCGAGGTCTTCAGTTCTCTTCCTGAACGTCTTGAAATAAAGATAAACCATGCTGAAACCGTGGCTTGCGAAGAAAAAAAGTATTGTCAGTGATACTATGTATACAATTAGTATTGCGGATTCGATTCTCATTTTACCAGTTTGAAATTATGTCGTTTAGTATGTCTTCCGTTATCTTGTCGCGCGCGAGCGTTATGCCCGCCTGTCTTTCCGAAAAAGAGTTCGTCGATGAATTGTACTCGCCCCAGTTCTCGTAATTCCTGTCCCAGATTTTCTTCTGCTTCTTCAGGTTCTCGAAAACGACGTTTACGACAATCGTGATTTTTCTCTTCGTAACGTTCTCGTTCCCGCTGATTACGAGCGCGTCGTCTCGAACCGTGTTTATCGTGCAGACGAGCACCCCGTCCGCAGTCGTCTTGTCGACAAGGCGAAGCGTGTTGTCGCTTATTATCTTGTTCTTTAGAAGTTCCGTGAACTGCTCTTTCAGACCCGACTCCGCGAACCCGCTGTTGTCGTTGAAAAGCGGAACCGCGATTGTCTTTATCCCCTCGGGAGGATTGTTTCCCCTGAAACTGTAAATACCGCACGACTGAAAAATCAGGGCGGCGAATATTAGTGGAATTAGTTTTTTCAACTATTTTGTTATGTCGTATTTTTTAATTTTTCTGTAAATGTTTCTCGGCGACTGGTTCAGGTTGTCCGAAACACGCTTTATGTCCCAGTCGTGGAGTTTTAAAAGATATATGAGCACTTCCTTGTCTATTTCCTCGCTGTCCATGTTCTTCATCCTGTCCCTGTTGATTATGAAATCGCTGTCTCCGTGCATGCTGTAAACCTCTCCTCCTTTGTTCTTCAGAGTGCTCTTGATGTCAAGTATGTCGGTCTTCAGTTCAAAGAGCGCCCGAAGTATAATGTCCTTCTCCGAAAAATCCTTCGTTACGAACGGAACGGCCGGCAATTGCCTCGTCTGAGTGTAATCGTGGCGCAGGTTCTTCTTCACGTCCGCGAGTGTGATTTTCTTGTCCGGATGTAGCACCACTATGCTTTCACAGAAATTCCTCAGTTCGCGGGCGTTCCCGTACCAGACGTAATTCGTCAGAAAATCCATCGCGTCTTCGTCTAACCCGTTGAAAGCGATGCCGTTCTTCTCCGAAATGTTCTTTATGAAGTATTCGAACAGAACTATCACGTCCGATTTTCTTTCGCGCAGCGGAGGTATGTGTATGTTTACGAGTTTGAGCCTGAAATACAGGTCCTCGCGGAAATTTCTGCTTATAACCTCGTCGGCGAGATTCTTGTTCGTAGCGGCTACGACCCTTACATCGACGTTCACGTTCTTGTTACCGCCGACACGGAGAAACTCTCCCGTCTCGAGCACGCGCAGTATCTTGACCTGCGTGGCGAGAGGCATGTCGCCGATTTCGTCGAGAAAAATCGTTCCCTTGTCAGCCATCTCGAAATAACCCTCGCGCGTCTCTATCGCTCCCGTGAACGCGCCTCTCTGATGTCCGAATAGTTCGCTCTCGATTATTCCCTCGGGAATCGCTCCGCAGTTTACCGTGATGAACGGCTTGCCGTTTCGCCTGCTGAGTTCGTGAATTTTATTCGCCACGACTTCCTTGCCCGTGCCGCTTTCACCCGTGATAAGGACGCTGATGTCAGTTGGCGCGACCTGCCTTATAATCTCATTAATTTCCTTAATCTGTATTGAATTCCCGAGTAATTCCATCGTTACAAATATAACATTATCAATAAGGTATTTAAAGATAAATTAAAGTGACAGATTTGTCACAACCTCCCTTTACCCTTTAAATCCTTGAATTATTTTCATAATTTCTTCAACTAATTATGGCAAAAACGAAGATTAATAAAAGCACGGTCGAAAAAACAGCAAGCATCGAGCCGATAATCGATAAGTACTTATGGCTCGTTATTCCCGTTCTCGCTGTCGTGTATTTCGTCTCCAGCAGGTATTCCACAGGGTTCTATCAGGATGATGAAGTAGCCCAGTATATTAATATGCTTGACTTCTGGAAAAATCCCTGGGCGATTCTCGGAAACGCTCCCAAGCCGGGTTACAAGATTCTTATGGTCCTGCCCGCTTTGATAAGTTATGACGCCGTCCTGCTCGTGAATTCCCTGATTGCGTCATTTACGGTTTTTCTGACTTTCAAACTCATAAAGTTGTACGGGATTAATTACGCTTTCTTCGGAGCGCTTTTGCTTGCCGGTCAGCCCGCTTTCTTCGATATTTCGTTCCGCTCCTATCCCGAAATTTTTACCGGTCTGCTTTTCGCAGCATTCCTGATTCTCTACAGGAAAGAAAAATATTTCCTCTCGGGTCTCGTCGTGGGTTATATATTTACCGTGAGGCAGGAAATCGTTTTGTTCGGTCTGGTACTCGCAGTCGTGTTCCTGAAAGATAAGCGGTACAAGGAAATTGCCGCCATTGCAATCGTGCCTCTGCTGTATAACTTTCTCGGTTACCTGATGTCGGGCGACATTCTATACGTATGGTCGGAGATGAGAAATATTTCCGCGTTCGAGTATAAAATGGAGTATCCTAAGTTCTACCACTACGTTCAGGTCTATATCTTCATCGCGGGTCCCGTCGCGTTCCTGTTGTTTCTTCAGGGTTTCTTCTCTTTCTTTGCGGATAAGAACGGAATGAAGGAGCATTTTAAGAAATATTTTTTCCTATACGTGATTTTCATACTCGTCCTTGCCGCGCATACCGCGACGCTCGTGACAAAATCGAATCCCGGCAACTGGAGGTATATGCTTCACGCGGCTCCGGTATGCGCAGTGTTCTGCTCTATGGGGCTTAACTGTCTCGCCGATAAAAAATACAGCAGAACGTTTTATGTTATCGCGGGTTTGTCAGTGTTCGTAACCTTCGCTTTTCTTTCGAAAGTTTCCGACGGACGCGTGCTTACTGACGTATCCGACTTCACGAAAGTGCTTTTCCTTATTGCCGTGATTGCGGTTGCCGCGCTGATTTCAAAGAAGTCAGACGTCGGATACTTGAACAAGGTGTCGGTTGTCTTGATTCTTATCTCAATACTATATATCGGAATAGATTTCAAACCTAAAGTGCTTTCTTCCGAAAACATTACAGTACGAAACGCCGCAGAATACATCAACGCGCAGAATTTCAGAGACAGGGATTTTTATGCAAATCATCCCGTGTTCAAGTTCTATTCGGCGGACTATAAGCACGACCCGTCGAAATTCCGTACGTTGAACTCGAAGAATCTCTCGGCGGCGCCGAAAGGCTCGATACTCGCCTGGGAAACGCATTACGGTTACAGACCCGATTCTGTCTGGAAACTCGATACAAAACTCGAAGACCTGCAGAATAATCCTGACTACAGGCTTATCAACCAGTTTCCCGCGTCCGACAGGAGATTCGCGATGTACTTTTTTGAAAAACTGAAATAATAATTTATGAAAAAGAATTGTCTTATACTCGGCGGCGGAGGCTTCATAGGCTCGCATCTCGCGGACACTCTGCTGGAAAGGGGATACGGCGTCACGATTTTCGACAAACTTAACTTTTCAAGAAAGAACATTAGTCATATTCTCGATAAAGTCAGGATTATCGAGGGTGATTTTAATAATGAGGTCGATATTAAAGGCTCGCTTGCAAACATTGACATCGCTTTTCACCTCGTCAGTTCCACGCTTCCCGCGAACTCCAACGAAAATCCGATATACGACGTCGAGTCAAACCTTGTCTCGTCGCTCAGATTCCTGAATGAAGCGCTTGTAAATAAAACTTCGAAAGTCATTTTTATTTCTTCGGGAGGCACTGTTTACGGTATTCCGGAAAAAACTCCCGTTAAGGAGTCGCATCACAGAAAACCCATTTGCTCGTACGGTATCATTAAGAAAACGATTGAAGACTATCTGTATATGTTCGAAAAACTTTACGGGCTCGATTACTCCGTCTTCAGGCTCTCGAATCCTTACGGCGAAAGGCAGAACCCGCTCGCCGCGCGGGGGGCGATCGCGGCCTTTCTAAAAAAATTCATTCTCGGCGAGAGAATTGCAGTATGGG
>CAZOQR010000069.1:0-12626 GCA_964581915.1 uncultured Ignavibacteriaceae bacterium
TGTCTCCATCTGCAAATATATGGTTAATGCAAATCACTTGAAACGCTTTCTGCGCCTGATATGAGGCGGTGACGTGCTTCGGCAATCCTCATCGCAGTTCAAGCGGAGGTCCCACGACCTTCATCCCGTGCTCTTCGAAAAGTTGATTTACCTCTTCCCGCGAAGGCGGCTCCGTCCACATCGCGGTCTTTCTGAAGAAGTCCTCCATCCTGCCGGCGGGATGATACTGGACAAGCATCTTGCCGTATTCCGAAAGTTGAATGAAAGCGTGCGGAACGCCCTTCGGAAGAAATATCACGTCTCCCGGCTTAAGGTAAAATTCGTCCCCGCCGCACCGGAAATAATACTCGCCTTCAACTATGAAAAATATTTCATCCTGTTCCTTGTGCACGTGAAGAGGAGGTCCGCCTTTGGGCGTAAACCCTTTCTGTATGAAGACCGAGAGACTGCCGTCAGTATCCTTCGATGACACCTTCAGGTCAAGCAGGTTATGCGTCACGCCCTTCATCTGAAAACTGTCCCCGAATCTGGCTTTACCCGCCTCGATTGCGAATCCTTTGTCCGTTCTCATAATTATTGGTTTTAGTTTCTGATTTTAATTATGTGTTCAGATTACACCCCCGTTCAAACTAAAACTCCGAATCTCAGACTCCGTAAGCAGACTACCCTTCGTCCTGTAATTAATAACAGATGAGAATGAAAAAAATTCGGCGGAATGCGGCGCCGCTTATCGTAAACCGCAATTCGGTCTTTCGAAAGCGTTTTTATCTTTAAATAAGAAATTGAAGTTGAATATTTTAAGACGTGTTATGCTTATGCAGAGATTTCCGAAAAACGATTTCTGTAATCTCTTTTTGTAACCCCGCCTTTTAAGGCGGGGTGAGAATTTTTGTTTCAGGTCTTTTCAAATAGCGCTCACGGAGGACTCTGTGTCTTCAAGGCTACTTAGGAAAAACCCTCCGGCGTTCTAATATAATATCATTCCTATTTTATCAAAAGCATTTTTCTTACTTCGCTGAAATTCCCCGCCTGCATTTTGTAAAAATATAACCCGCTCGACAATGAACCCGCGTCGTAACTGCACTCGTAATAACCCGCGCGCAGAATTCCGTTAACGGGAATTTCCAGTTCCCTTCCCGTTATATCATATACCGCTATCCTGACAAATTCCGTCTTCGGAACGGCGAACCTGATTGCGGTAACGGAATTAAACGGATTCGGAAAATTCTGGGATAACCCGTATTCGTCGGGAATGCCCGAAGATATTTCTTTGATTCCCGAAGGATTGCTTCTGACTATCGTGAACGAAAGTATGTTGACTGACTCTAATGAATCTGTTCCGTTATATGCCGCCGCGCTCCACACGCAGGGCACTGTCTGGCTGCTGCCTCCCAGTAAAGCGCCTATTGTATCCATATAACTGTTCCTGACGGTTATGAAAGTATCGCATCCGTTGTTATCGCTTTTGAAAGAAAGTTCATTTGATGTATTTTCTTTTTTTACTTTCCATTTATATCTTACCGCGGAATGCGTTCCTGATTTATTCCAGATGAACCTGTTGTACCGGTTTGAATTTTCCGTTTCTATGATCGTGTAAAGCGGAGGATATACAACCGAGAATCCCGTCAGGTTAATTCCCTCAACATTCACGTAATTCACGTAACTCACGGAATCCGTTCCGTACGAATTTGTTACTTTTAACTTTACCGTATATAATCCGGGATTCGCGTACGTGACGGAAGGATTTTCTTCGGCGGACGAAGACGGATTTCCCCCTTCAAACGTCCACTGCCAATTTACAGGAATGCCGCCCGACTCATCGAAGAAATGCACGCTTTCCCCGAAAGATATTTTCATTTTATCGGACCTGAAATGCGCCGCGGGAATGCCGCTTACGGGCTCGCCTCCGTTCGACGTGATAAGACTCGACCTGATTCCGTTTATGCACGCGCTCATCCTGTCCGATTGACCGGTTGTAAAAATGTTCGCGCAGTAGTCAAGCGTGTAATCCATGTAGTTCACGTACATGTCCCCGCTCGGACCGTTATTGCACGTGATGTGCGGAAATGTCTGACAACTGAGGTTATATGCCTGCTGTGTCGGAGTATCGTCAACCAGATCATCTCCGCAATAAGCGTCGCCCCAGATGTGCCTGAGATTAAACCAGTGCCCGAGTTCGTGAGTCGTGACTCTTCCCTCGGCGTTGACAGGTACCGCGGGACCTACGGTGCCGAAATTAGTATATCTGATTACATTCCCGTCAGTCGCGGGATTTCCGCCGGGGAACTGCGAGTATCCGGATGCGCCGCTCAGGTTGCAGACCCAGATGTTAAGGTATCTGTCCCTGTCCCAGATATTGTGACCCCCGAGCGAATCGAACTTCATTTCATCAAGCGGAGTAAATGTTGTCACTGTAGTGTGAGTTCTCGTGATTCCGTTTGTCGGATTTCCGTACGGGTCGCGCTTCGCAAGCGTGAATTCGATTTTTGAATCCGCGCCGAAACGCTTGAAACATTCGGGCGTGTCAATTGTGTCCGCGTTCAGCCTTCTGTAATCCGCGTTCAGTACGTCAATTTGCGACTGAACAACGGCGTTTGATACATTCTGCGCCGCTGTGTTCCAGATTATATGAACAACCACCGGAACTTTCACGACGGCTCTTTTTTCCTGCCCGTGATTCTTTATGTAACTCTTCGTAAACTTTTCAAGTTCGAGGAGATTTTTTTCATAATCCCTGTCCTCTTTAATCATTCTCTCATATACTTCCATAGTCGCGCAGACAGTATCTCTTGCGCGCGTGTTTTGCCCTGAACCGGAATCATTCTTCGCGCCGGAAAGAAAATCAGGAACGCCGCTTCCCCCTGCCAGTAATACTAAAGCCGAAACAACAAATGAAGCAATCGCTGTGCCTGAAAACGATATGTTTTTTTTAAACATGATGATAATCTTTAATTCCTTTACACCCGTACCTGACGGGGACGAATCCCTGCAATGCTGAAACGCTTGTCTGTCGCCGAGCGTCCTTATACGAAAATCAAACGCCTTTTTGCTTTCCCTTAGACCCGCGTATCGGCGAATGCAGCCGGCAAAGAACTAATATGAATTACGTTATCACTTAAATCAGTTTAGCGACCTGAACGGAAGAAAAACAATTGCGGTCACCCAAAAGAACTAATATGAATTACGTTATCACTTAAATCAGTTTAGCGACCTGAACGGAAGAAAAACAATTGCGGTCACCCGGTTGTGTGATTGTATATATGCTGTTACAATCTTAACATTTTACGCTCTAAAATTCAAGAATAATTCGAGTGAGGTCCTCCGGATTGATTATCCCGCCTGAATTTCGCGTTTTGGAAATATCTTGCAGTCCGGCGTTAATGAAACATTAAGGGCTGTACAGGCAAATCCAAACAGCATAAAATTTTTACATCATTTTACAAATCAATTCCACCCGGCTCTCATTTTTTATCCGCTAAATTTGTCGTATGGTTCAATACATCCTGAACCAGAATCTCCCTCACCCTTTGGGACTCCTCGTATATCGGGCTGTGCGCGGATTCATTGAATGTGTAAAATCCCTTGACGGGCGCCTGCAGTTTTTCAAGATACGCTTTTGACAGGTCCGTGTTCACGGTCATATCATATTTGCCGCCGAAAAAATACACGGGTATTTCAAGTTTCGTTACCTTCTCCGTAAAATCGGTTGTGAGCAGTTCGTTTATTAGATTGGTCTTCCTGATGAATGAAAATTTCGAAACCCAGATGTTGTATTTTTCCCGAAGCGTGTACGCCCTGCACGTCCAGACAGGTATGAATATATCTGAAAAAACAGAATTCATGCCGCGCATGGTTCCGACTCCGAGTTCGTGCATGTATTTGTCGCGCGCCATCGATTTATAGAACGACGTTACGCAGGAATCGGATTGCAGTACGTTATACTCTCTTAACTCTTCGACAGCCTTCGTGTTTCCGCTTGCCGTGAATTGCTCTGTCATATACTTATATGCCAGAATTTCCGATTCCATCTGCCTCGTTGTCTGCGCCATTCCCACGTATGCATGATAAAGATGCGGCATCTGCGACGCCGCGAGAATTCCAATCGGCGTTCCTCCCGAATGCGCGAGAATGTAAATCTTCTCTTTGCCGAAACGACTCCGCAGGTAATTCGTCACTTCAATCGCGTCCGATACCAGTTGCCCGAATGTCATGCTTTCGGGAGTAACTTCGCTGCTGTATGATAGCCCGCCGCCTCTCTGTTCCCAGTAACATACGGTAAAATTTTCCTCAAGTCCGGGGGTGTATTTGTCTATCAGAAAATAATTCGGGAAAGCGGGTCCGCCGTGTATGTAAAGCAGTACGGGATTATTAATATCCCTGCCCTTTATGAACATTCCCTGCCTGACGCCTCCGATATTCAGAAAAACCTTTTCCGAAATGCTTCCTTCAACGGTGTTTCCGTCTTTGTCCGTATATGGTTTGATTTTGCCGGGACTGTAAATCAGCAATACGCTTATAAGCAATAACAGGCAGACTAATAATGCTCCGAAAATTACCGTTAACACTTTAATTGCCTTTCTCATAAAATTTAAAATCTGACAGGAAAATTTATATAAAAACATTTATTTATGAAACGCTTATCCCGCCGGACCTGAAAATCACGGAACGTTAGTTCCTCTGGAAAACACGTATTATTTTATCAGTATTACCTTTTTCGATGATGCGAAATTTTCCGCCTGCAGTTTGTAAACATATACTCCGCTGGATAAACCGCTTCCGTCAAGGTCAACCGCATAACTGCCGGTTTTCATTTCCTGATTCACGAGCGTCATAACTTTTCGTCCGAGTATGTCAAATACCAGCAATTCGACAAAGCCGTTTTTTGGCAAATCGAATTTGATTGTCGTAACGGGATTAAACGGATTCGGATACGCGTCGTGTAACACGTACCTGGCGGGTATTTCCGTTCCGGTGTTGTTTATTCCGATTGGCGCGTACATCCTTGTCAGTATCCCGTAGAAACAATTCGACTTGCTCGTGCCGTCATCGAAGTTTCCCGCAAAGCCCCTGTAATTCTGAAAATGGCTGTAAGCGGTATTAGGAGCGGCAATTGCCTGTACGGGTAAATTATAAGTCATCACGTTGTAAGTCGCCGTGTTTAACGTCGAAAACAAACTTAAATCCTGAAATAACGTGGACGGCTGATTATTCGTGTAAACCTTGTTCCAGACTTCCGACGCGAAACTGTAATCCCACATCTTTTCTATGAACGGGAGAAAAGGAAGCATGTGAACTCCGTATATGTATCTCGGTATGTTGCCGTATGTATTGCTTATTACAAGGCTGTGCCATAAGTTGCCGACAATAATATATTTCGTGTTATATCCCGCGAAGAGCGGGTCGTTATTCTGAAACGTTCTGTAATATTTTTTAAACGCTCTGATTTCCGAGGCTAACATCAGTTTCCCCGTATTTTTCAGATTTTCATTTCCCATCGCAAGTCCGAATAAATACATCCCGTAATACGCCGTCGCGGATTCACTCACGCTTTCCTGATCGCGCCCCGCTCCCTGCGTCTGAATTCCGTTCATCCACGAATTCCCGTCATACCAGTCCTTATGCCTGTGCATCGGGAAATACGGGTCCGTTGTTGAGGCTGAGGGCGAAGCGGGATTTCCTATGTCCCTGCATAAAGCGAGAACCTTATTAAAATAATTGTTCCCGTTGCCGGAAAATAAATCCGGTTTTTTTCTTGCAACAACAGCCGCCGCGTAAATTACGTAACCGTAATGAAAAGCGTGGTCGTTGTATCTCGCGTTTCCAAAATCATAATTGTAAACATTGGGATTGGCATTATCCATCGCGAGCCACGAGAGATAAGAAATTATTCCGCCGTATTTGTTGTCCCATACAAGTTTATTGTTCGCGCCGCCTGACCACGAGGGAGGCGGCGGGTTCCAGATTAGGTTGTCGCCGTCAACCCATCTTTTGATGAAATTAAATACCGTGTCCCTTGCCGCGGATGCAAGGTTTATTAAAGTGTCTTTTCTCCAGTTTGTCGGGTCTGCTGCCTGATATCTTTCTGTGAGTTCATCGGCGATTATAATCACTCTGGACATTCTGCAGATATTCTTTCCGAATCCGTAAGGAGACGATGTCGGCTGATTTGTACCGTTAGGCGCCTGATATTTCGCCCCGATTGTCGTATCGAAATCCGCTTTTAAATGATAATACAGCGTATCGTACCATTTTACTGCGGTGTTGGGTACGTTCGATAAATTGCCTGCGGCGGGATACCACGAATAATCAGGTATCAGGTTTTCAATCATGCTCCAGGATTTTCCGTAAACTTCCTTCATATCCCCTCTCAGACACCTGAACCTGAGAATATTCGAGTTCTGATTTGACAGCATGTCCTGATGATGGGGCAGCGACAACATCAGCAGGGAATCACTGCCGCTGTTAGTCGTAAAGTCATAATTGAAATTAAATTTTGTGGAATCCGCGGTAACGCCCGCGGTAATTTTGCCTCTTAAAGGAATAAACTTCGAGTAAGTATCGAGCAGTTGAATTCTTGCTGTCGAATCCGCTGCATTCGGGTCGGCATTTTGCGTGGTAACGTATGCCATTCTCAGATATCCGCTGAACGGCGATGAACACGTGAATCCGTTCGGCAGGAAAGAGAGTGTTATGTCGCTTGTCGAATAAAGCATGAATATTTGCTTGTTCGCCGAAGCGCCGGCGAAGTATATTTTAAATTTGTTCCCTGTTATTACTGTCGGCGGTGACGCCTGAATAATATTTCCGTTAACGGAAAGCATCGCGTTGTACGGAGAATAGAACATCGGTCTCAGGTTCTGGTATTTCATAGTGAAATACGGCATTCCTCTTACAACCGGACACTCCATGTAATTTGAACTCCCCGAGAACCATCTGAAAGTCGCGGACAGGTCGTCGTAATTGTAGAGAGTTCCTTTTGATATTGAAGCGCTGTCGAGTGTTCCGAAATAATAATATACCGAAGACAGCCAGTTTATCTGATTCGTTGAGTCGCTCGGAGTCCAACTCCAGTTCGAAAATTCACACGACGGAGTTACATATCCGAAACCGTATAATTTCGTGTTTGTAATTTCTCCTGACGGTTTATACGCGGCAACTAAATACGGAAGAGGAAAAATTTTTTCCGCGCCTACATCCTGCCTTCCGGGTACATAATTAAATCCGGGGAAAGTACCCTGCTTCATTATCGCGTTTGCAAACCACGCGTTTGTCGGATATGGAAAATGAAGCGAATCATACATGTAAGTCAAAGGTATTTTATTCTGAACCGCGCTTCCGAGAGCAGCAAGGTACGGCTGAGACGTCGAGAAAGGCTGTCCGTATGTCCACTGCGAATATGAATTGCTGAAAAGAAAAAATACCGCTGTAAGTATGAGCGGAACTGAAACCTGTATATACTTAGTTTTCATTGGATTTTTTTTATGTGTGATGCGAATGTCCGTTTATGGCATTTGATTGTATGTAAGTTAGTAAAATTCAAATAATTATATCACTCAAAAAACAGGATTTACCGGAATGAAATTACACCCGGTCGGCAGTTAGAAATCATAATTTGGCAAATAACGATTATCGATTGGCTTTGTTTGAAGATTGAACCCGTCCGTCTATTTTCCTATTACGACAAGTTCATAAACTCTGCTTCCGAGCCCCAGTTTTTCCGCGTGCTCTAACGTGTGAACGCCGTTTTTATCCTCAATGCGCTTTATAAGGTCGTGCCCGTCGTGCACCTTGTAAACAAGGTCAACGCAGGCCTGGTCAAGCGCTACCGGGTCAAGAGACGCGAGTATGCCGATGTCCTTCATTGTCGGAGCCGCCGGGTTTGAACTGCAGTCACAGTCAACAGAGAGTTTGTTCATCACGCTGATATAAATGATTTTGTCCCCGAGGCTTAACATTACCGCGCCTGCCGCCTCTGCCATCGATTCAAGGAATTTATCCTGCGGTGTATCGAATGCTTTTGAAAACTCCTTTGTGTTGTCCGTCAGTCCGGCTGTGTGTATCCACATCTTTCCGCTCGCCGAGGCGATTCCTATGGACATGTTCTTTATAGCCCCGCCGAATCCGCCCATTCTGTGTCCCTTGAAGTGCGAGAGGATTATGTATGAATCATAATTCTTGAAATGCGAGCCGACAAAATCTTCCTTGATGTTCAGACCCTGTTCGAACGGAAGCGAAATCGAACCCTCTTCGTCCAGTATATCTAAGGGCGCTATCGCCGTAAAGCCGTGCTCTTCCGCTACTTTCCTGTGTTGCTCCGTATTCGAGCGCTTTCCGTTGTACGCCGTGTTGCATTCAACCAGCGTTCCGTTGACTTCCTGTACAAGTTCTTTAATCAGGTCAGGCGAAAGAAAATTTTTCCCGCCGGGTTCTCCCGTGCTTATTTTTACCGCTACCTTCCCCGGCAGTTTGCGGCCGAGTGACCTGTAAACTGACATCAATCCTTCCGGAGAAATATCTGTCGTCATGTAAACGACGGGCTTATCGCTTCTTGCGGGCGTTCCGGATTGCTTTGAAACATCCTTCCGGCATAAGGCGCCGGTTACAATAAGCGCCGCAAGAAACAGGAATATTATTGTGGTTTTATTGAATCTGTTCATTCTTTGCCCCCGCATATTTTTTTGTAAAATGTAAGTTTAAAATATTTTTAAAGTAAGCCAATAAAATATTGGAAATAGTCTGCAGCCGGACCGTCGACGATTCAACAATAATTTGTATATTGATTTTTCTCCGAAATATCCCAAAATTAATTAACAATAATCCTCTGAATATGAAAAACTTATTTCGCTTCTCTTTTGGTTTCGCTGCTCTGTTCTTTTTGATTTATCCTGCATTCTCATACGCTCAGGTCGATGGTCCGCCGGTGTTTGACCAGAGAATACAGTCAGCCGTAAATCTGATAACGACCGAATCAGTCGGCAACCTTACAAAGGATATTACGGGAGAGAACGAAGTTAGCATCGGAGGCTCGTCTTACACGATTGATACGAGATATGCTTATACAAACTCAAATAAAAAAGCCCGCGAGTACATTAAGGAAAAACTTTCCTCGTACGGACTTGAAACGAAATTCGATAACTTCAGCAGTACGGGAACGAATGTAATCGGCTGGAAAAAGGGAACAACGTATCCCAACCAGTATTTCGTTGTTTGCTGCCATCTTGACGATATGCCCCCTGTTTCAACGAGCGCTGTCGCTCCGGGCGCGGACGATAACGGCTCGGGTATTGTCGGAATTCTCGAAGCCGGCAGAATTATGTCCGCGTTCAGTTTTGAATACACTGTTATGTTCATTGCGTTCGACGAGGAGGAAATCGACATTCTCGGAAGCGGCGCGTACGCTACCGACGCGTATAACAGGGGCGATTCGATTCTCGGCGTCGTGAACCTCGATATGATTGCGTACGATAAAAACAACGACGGCAAATTCGAAATACTGACAAATGCCGTCACGGAGCCGTTTGCTGACGATTACATCGCTGCGGTGCGTCTCTATACCCCGGGTTTAAATCCGCTGAAAGACAGAACCGAAACCGGCTCAAGCGACCACGTTTCCTTTAACAAGAAGGGATACAGGGCGTTCCACGTCTTCGAAGACAGTCAGGAGGAAAACCCGAATATGCATTCCAAAGACGACAACTATGACAACAGCAATATGACCTATTTAAGGAACATCGTTCGCTCCGTCACGGCTTTCCTGATGAACAGGGCGGTGATGCAGTGATGATAGTATAGAAAAAATCCGGCTCAGAATCTGTTTCGCTGCTTATTATTTTATCAGAATCATTTTTTTTGTTTCCGTGAAATCTCCGGACGACAATTCGTAAAAATATACTCCGCTTCCGAATCCGCTTCCGTCAAAAGTAACTTCGTATGTTCCGGGCTCACGGTTCTGATTCACGAGTGTTTTAACTTCTTTTCCGGTTATATCATATATCTTTAATGTTACCTGACTGCTCTTTGCAATCTTATATTTGATGTTCGTAACGGGGTTAAACGGATTCGGATAGTTTGAGTACAAAACACATTCATCGGGCGTTATCCCTGACGTGCTTTTTATACCGGTAATTTCGGTCTGACTTCTTTTCCAGATTCCCGACGGCGTTCCTGCAAGCACAAAATTATTAACCAGTCCTAAGTTCAGAATATTTGTGTTTGTCATTCCTTCCCTTCTCAACGTCCAGTTTGTGCCGTCGTTTGTTGAATAATAAATATCACCGGATTGTGCACCCGCATATAAAATGCTGCCGTCATTTGCAATTGCATTTATATTAGGATTCGTAATGCCGTTGTTGACGGGAACCCAGTTTGTTCCGCCGTTTACCGACTTGAAAATCCCCGCGCCCTGTGTCCCCGCATATATGCTTCCGTTCATGACCGACAGTGTTTTTACATTCAGGTTTGTTATGCCGCTGTTGACTGCATTCCAGGAACTTCCGTTGTTGCTTGTCAAAAACACACCTCCCGCGGACGTTGCGGCAAAAAGGTTTCCGCCTGATACTTCAAGAGCGTTTATGTTCAGACTTGTCAGTCCGTTATTAACCGTGCTCCAGTTTGCTCCGTTATCGGTCGAAATCTGAACGCCTTTGTTAAACATTATTCCCGCGAAAATATTGCTGCCTATGTTTTTCAGAGATGATACATATCCTGACTGAAAATTCGTGTTTGACTGCTTTACCCATGATGCGCCGTCATTCACGGATAAATACAGCCCCGTAAACGAACCCGCGTATATGGTATTCCCTATCGCGAGGAAAGATAGAATCGATTTGTCAGCTCCGTTGGATATTCCGCCGTTTCTTGCTGTCCAGTTGCTTCCGTTATCATCCGAGGTGAACACGCCGTCGTTGAGCAGGCAGGTGAATACTTTTCCGCTTTTTATTAGAAACGGACTTAATGTAATATTCTTAAGCATTCCGTTATTTCTTGCATTCCAGACTGCTCCGCCGTTATCCGTAACAAAAACTCCGTCAATATTTGTACCCGCAAAAACACGGCTGCCTGATACCGCAAAAGACCTTACGTCCTGATATGCATATTGATTCAGCAATCCGTTATTCACCTGCTGCCAGTTCGCTCCGTTATTTGAAGAAACGTAAACTCCGCCTCCCGCTCCGTGTGACGTACCGGCATACAATACGCCGCCGCAAACCGCAAGGGCGTTTATGACGGTATTTCCCAGCCCGCTGTTTACAGCAGTCCAGTTTGCTCCGTTGTTACTCGACATGAATACACCTCCGTTTGTACCGGCGTATACATTACTGCCGCTGACGGTAAAAGAATTTACGGCAAGATTCGACAAACCCGAATTAGAAGCAGTCCAGTTTGCTCCGTTGTTTGCGGACAGAAAAATTCCGCCCGATGTCGTACCCGCGAAAATTATTCCGTCTTTTGAGGCAAGCGCGTTTATCAACGGGCTCGTTAACCCGTTATTAACGGATGACCAGGACGAGCCGTCATTCGTGGATAAAAATATGCCTCCTTCATATGAGTTTGAACCCGCAAAAATATTCGAACCGGAAACCGTAAAAGCATTTATATCGCTGTTTGTTAATCCCGTTGTTGATTGAATCCAGTTCTGTCCGTTGTTTGTTGTGAAAAACACTCCTCTCGTAAGTACACACGCAAACAGCGTGCCGCCTTTGTACGCAAGTGACAATATCTCGTCGGAAGGTAGGGATGAACTTATATGAGTCCATTTAATACCGTTATCAGAAGAAAGAAATATTCCGTCAAACCTCGGACCCGCGGCAACAAAACTCCCGTTCGACGCCATTGAATTAATCTGCTGGTGATAATAAAGTCCCGTGGAAGATTGTGACCATTGAGAGTGCAGCCCCGAACTGAACGGGATTAAAAGAGAAAACAATAATAACTTAATAAAGCGCTTTTTCAAATACATTTGTTTGAGTTTTTTTGTTTTTGATTCGGTCAATTTTTTGCACATCATCCGTCCGCTGCGTTTAATCATCCGTACAGACACATTTATTTGATAATTATACAATAAAACCGAAGGGACATGCTATTTAGTTCCTTTTATGTTCCGCATCGGTTTTGGCGAAGAACAGGCATATAATGCATTTAATGGAATGTTTTAAACGATTTAGCGGATAATCCGAACACTCTTTTACTTAAGAACAGAGTATTTTTTAATATTTCGGAATGTATTGCCGTTTATTCCCGGTTTTTTTATTTTTATTGAAACTATTTACCCCTCTGGGGGGTATAAAAAGTAGAACATTAAAGGAGTGCGGTATGAAAAAAATTATTTATATATTCGTGATTCTGAATACGGCGGTTATATTCGGCGGATGCGACTATATGGTCGCGCCCGCAAGCCACCGCGTAAGCCTGTATAACGCCGAATACGATATTTATATAACATCCCTCTATTATAAACCGTCGGGTTATTATGATGAATACTGGAGCAATAATATGATATACGATTTTATTTATCCGAACGAATCGTTTGATATGCTGATGGACGAGGGAGTGTACGACTTCAGGGTTTATGCCGAAGATGAATATTATTCCTACGAAGCCGGCTTGTATGATGTTTATGTCTACGA
>CAZOQR010000070.1:0-12507 GCA_964581915.1 uncultured Ignavibacteriaceae bacterium
TTCCCGCTTTCGCGGGAATGACAAATCTGATATTCTTCTTTACCTCAACTTTATTCTCGCGTCGAGTATTCTCGATTTGTTTCTGTTGGGCGAAAATACGAACGGGTTAAGGTCGATTTCAGTGAATTCCGGAAAATCGGTAACCAACTGTGAAAGTTTGAGAATGTTCTCTTCTATGAATTCTATGTCAACAGATTTCTTTCCCCTCACGCCTTTAAGAATTTCATAACTCTTAATCGCGCGGACGACCGATTTCGCGTCAGCGTCCGTCAGAGGAGCAATCCTGAATTTAACGTCTTTGAATACTTCAACAAAAATTCCTCCGAGCCCGAACATCAGCAGATGACCCGCTTTCGCGTCTTTCACCGCGCCGAGTATGGTTTCGACGCCGTCCTCGATTTTCGCGAAAGGCTGAAGTATGAATCCCTCGAGTTTAGTATCGAGCCCCTTGTCTTTGAGTCCCGCTATGATTCTGCTTTCGGCGTTTATAAGTTCTTCCTCGTCCTGAATATTCAAAGCGACTCCGCCGACGTCCGATTTATGCACGAGTTCCCTGCCGAACACTTTAGCGACTACGGGAAAGCCAATCTTATTCGCGTCGTAAACCGACTGCTGAACATTTTTCGAGATTCGCGTCTCGACAATGGGCATCTTATAATGGTTTAAAATATCGTAAACGTCGTTAAAGTCGAGATAACATCCGTCCTGCTTGTATTTTCCGATGATGCTTCTGACGCCTTTCGTGTTAACGCTGAACTTCTTAACTTTTCCATCCGGACTTTCGCTGCGAAGTTTATGCCTGTACATTTCGGATATTGCCCAGGCGGCTTTTTCCGGACTGTTGAAGAGCGGCGGATGCACGGGCATCTGTTTCGCGACTTCAGCGATGATTTCATCCTGAGACATTACAACTACGATTGCGCACTTGCCGCTTTGATTAGCCGCTTCGCAAATATATTTTGTGATTTCGACAGTGTCGAACATTAAAGGAGGACCGAGTATGAGTATTCCCGCGTCGACGTTATCATCCGAAAGAATAATTTCGGCCGCCTTTTTATAAACTTCCGCTGTCGCCGGGGGAAGAAGGTCAACGGGATTCTGAACGGACGCTTCGGGTACGACAATTTCTCTCAGTTTTTTCTGCGTCTTATCCGAAAGTTCGGCAATTTCGAGTCCGCAGTTAGCGGCTTCGTCAACCGTCAGAATCGCGGGACCGCCCGCGTTAGTCAGCACCGCGACACGCTTGCCTGACGGCAGTTTCGCCCTGTCGAACGCTTTCGCGAGGTTGAACATATCCTCGACTGAATTGACACGAATCACTCCGGATTGTTCAAAAAGAGTTTCGGCGACAGTGTCGGCGCTCGCAAGCGCTCCCGTGTGCGACGACGCGGCTTTCATACCCGCCGATGTCTTTGCCGCCTTTATGGCGATAACGGGTTTCTTCTTCGTAACGTCACTGCATATTTCAAGAAACTTCTTCGGGTCGCTGAACGATTCAAGATAAGCGGTTATAACGTTCACGTCAGGATTTTCCTTCCAGTATTCAATCGTTTCATTCTCCGATATATCCGCCTTATTGCCTATGCTGAGGAATTGAGAGAAACCTATGTCGTATTTTTCGATTATCTTCAGGACCGACGCGCCCAGCGCGCCGCTCTGCGACACGAATCCTATTCCGCCCGCTACGGGTGTGCCTTTAATGAACGTCCCGTTCATCAGCACCTCTTTTTTCGTATTTATGATACCCATGCAGTTCGGACCTACAAGATTCATCTTGTATTTCCTTATCTTCGACATCAGTTCCTGCTCGAGCGTGACGCCTTCATCGCCGACTTCCCTGAATCCCGCGGTTATGACAATAACCGCTTTCACTTTCTTTTTATGGCAGTCGTCTATTGCCGTGAGCACGAGATTCTTTCCGAGCATAATCACCGCAAGGTCAACCTCGTCTTTAATTTCCGTCAGTGACTTGTAAGATTTAATGCTGTGAATAGCGTCCGCTTTCGGATTAACGGGAAACAACTTGCCGTTATATCCGAATTTCATCAGATTGCCGAGGAGTTCGTAACCAAGCGTACCGGGTTTCGATGACGCTCCGATAACAGCGATGGATTTCGGGTAGAAGAATTTATTCAAATCGTTCATTATAAATATATTTAAAATTATTCCAGTGATTTTACTACTTCAACGAGAGAACTTCTCGGGTCAACCTCAACCGAGAATCCCCTCTTTTCAAAAACGGATATCATCCTTTTATTGTCCGACGTGGTCTGCGCTACAATTTTCTTTAGTCCCCACTTCTTCGCGATTTCGAAGCAGTAATCCGTGAGCATTCCGCCAAGGTCCTTGTTCTGCCAGGCATCCGTAATGAGAATAGCGTATTCGACCGTCTCGTGGTCGGGGTCGGCGATGAGTCTCCCGACACCTATGAGTTTTCTCGAATCGCCTTCACCGAGTTCGGCTACTATAGCGATTTCCCTGTCATAATCTATGTAGCAGTATCTCGCGGCGACTTCGTGGGATGTCCACTGAAAGAAATATCTGAACCTTGAATATATTGATTCCTTTGAACAACTCGCGAGCATATCTATCCACATCGGTTCGTCCTCGGGCTTAATAGGTCTGAATAAAACGTCTGTACCGTCCTGAAGTCCGATTTTCTTCACGTACTCTTCGGGATACGGTCTGATTGCAAGATGGCTATATGCTTTTGCGCTTTCGGGCTTTATGCTCTTATCCACAACCACTCTCGCGTCGAGCGCGACGGTTCCCGACGCGGAAACGAGAAGCGGATTGATGTCAAGTTCTGTGATTTCGGGATAATCGGCTGCAAGATAAGAAAGCCGGATAAGCGTTTCCACGAGTTTATCGATATTCGCCGGAGTGCTTCCCCTGTATCCTTTAAGCAGCGGAAATATTTTCAGAGATTCGAGCATTCTGTAAGCAAGACTTTCATTAAGCGGAGGAAAACCAATCGAGCGGTCCTTGAAAAGTTCCGCGCCCGTTCCGCCCATTCCCGCGAGAATAACCGTGCCGAACGTCTCGTCCTTTTTTATTCCGAGAATCATTTCGACGGAATCCTTTTGCTTAATCATCGGCTGGATAGTAACTCCGTTGATTTTCGCCGAAGGCATTTTTTCTTTAACGACGTTCATCATCCTGTTGTACGAAAGTTTCAGCAAATCCGAGTCCTCTATATTAAGCACGACTCCGCCTACGTCCGTCTTGTGCGTAATGTCTTCGGAATCTATTTTCATCACGACAGGATAACCCATTTTGTCCGCAAGTCTGACTGCGTCATCGGCTGTCTTCGCCTTTCTCGGTTTCGCGGTCATAATACCGTAAGTCTCGAGAACGGATTTCGAGAGGTCCTCAGGAAGAATATTAGTCGCTTCCGGAATCAGTTTGTCAAAACTTCTTCTCAACTTCATCCTGTCGGGAGAAAAATTTACATTGATGTCTTCGGGTGTTTCGTACAGCGTGACGAGGTTTCTCGAATAAGCGACGAGAGACATGAACGCGCGAACCGCCTGTTCGGGGGTTGAATAAACGGGCACGCCGTTGTCGTTCAGAATTCTCACGCCTTCCCTCATCTTCTCGCCTCCGAGGAAAGCCGCTATCAACGGCTTCTTGTTATCCGCGGAAATCTTTGTAAGTTCAAGCGCCGTAGCGGTTGGGTTTGTCATTGCCTGAGGAGTAAGTATAACGAGCACGGCGTCAATTTCCTTATCCTCAATCATTATCTGTACCGCTTTCCCGATGCGTTTTGAATTAGCGTCCCCGAGAACGTCAACCGGATTTCCTTTAGACCAGAACTCCGGAAGGTTCGCGTTGAGTTTCGAGTATGTATCCTCGCTTAATTCGGCAAGCGAGCCGTTTTCGGCTATCAGCGCGTCTGTCGCCATAACGCCTGGACCGCCCGCGTTTGTAACTATGCCGAGACGCGGACCCTTCGGAATCTTGTTCCTGCTTATTAACTCGACTATGTCGAAAATATCGCCGATATCAAAAACACGCGCCACTCCCATTCTTCTGAAAGCCGCGTCGTAAATCGCGTCTTCTGCAGCCATCGCTCCTGTATGGGATGCTGCGACCTTCGCGGATTCGGGAAACCTGCCGGCCTTGTAAGCGACTATCGGCTTCGAACGAGCGAACGACCTCGCGGCAGTCATGAATTTACGCGCCTGCGTTACGGACTCTATGTATAGTATAATCGATTTTGTCTTTTCGTCTTCGCCGATAAAGTCTATGAGGTCCGAATAATCTATGTCAATCGCGTTTCCGATTGAGACGAAATATGAAAATCCGATTTTCTTTTCGATTGCCCAGTCGAGTACCGACGTGCAGAGCGCGCCCGACTGCGATATGAAAGCGATGTTGCCTGTCTTCGGCATCCCCGCGGAAAAACTCGCGTTCAGATTTATGCCCGGCACAATCATTCCGAGACAGTTCGGTCCGAGGATTCTCATTCCGTCGTACTTTTTCAAACAGGCTTTGATTTCGCTTTCAAGTTTCTTTCCTGTTTCGCCTGCCTCTTTAAAACCGGCTGATATTATTATAATATTTCTTATGCCTGTCTTTCCGCATTCGTCAATTGTCGAAGGCACCTGCGACGCCGCCGTGCAAACAATCGCAAGGTCGGGAACTTTCGGCAGCGACTTCAGGTCCGGATAGCACGGGATTCCCATCACCGCCTCGCTCGACGGATTAATCGGGTAAACCACTCCCTTGAAACCGCTTCCGACGAGGTTTGTAAGCACCTTGCCGCTAACGCTGTTCGGATTTATCGAAACGCCTATTAATGCTATTCTGCGCGGGTTGAAAAAACTATCTAACTTTAAGCCACTCATTACGGGATATGAATTATTTCGGTAATGCACAAAAATAATTCTTACGATTTGCAAAAGAAATGGAATAAAATATTACTCGTTTTTGTTGTATTTTGAAGCATGACGCAGAAAAAATCAATAAACATATATTCGTGGAACGTCAACGGTCTGAGGGCTGCTCACAGGAAAGGTTTTCTTGAATGGCTCAACAAAACGAAACCCGACGTTCTTTTTCTTCAGGAAGTAAAAGCGCTTCCCGAGCAACTGCCCGGGGAACTTATTAACATTAAAGGCTACGATTTCCACCTGCACGCTGCAAAGAGAAAAGGTTATTCGGGAGTCGCCGCGTACGCGAAGGTCAAACCTGAAAAGGTGATTTCGGGTATCGGCAACGATGAATTCGACGACGAAGGCAGGGCGATATTTCTCGAATTCAGGGACTTCATACTTGTTAACTGTTATTTTCCGAACGGAGGGCGCGGACCCGAGAGAGTAAAATACAAACTCGATTTCTACGACGAACTATTCTTCTTCCTTCAGAAAAAGTATTACGGCAGGAAAGGAATAATAGTAACGGGCGATTACAACACCGCTCACAAGGAAATAGACCTCGCGCGGCCAAAAGAGAACGTGATGAATTCGGGATTTCTTCCCGAAGAGCGGGCATGGATAGACAACATTATAAATCTCGGATACACGGACGTTTTCCGGAATTTTCACGACGGTCCCGGGCATTACACTTACTGGGATATGGTTACACGAGCGAGGGAGAGAAATGTCGGATGGAGAATCGATTATTTCATGGTATCGAATGATTTCGTGAATCGCGTAAAAAGCACGGGCATACTCCCTGACGTACACGGAAGCGACCACTGCCCGATATACCTTGAACTGATTTTATAAATAGAAAAGGTCAATCGCCTCGCGGCAATCAACCTTTATAAATTCCTGATGAAAGAAGAATCAGACCTTCTTCATCTCTTCGAGTTTTTTCCTCACTTCATTCAATTCCTTGTTGATGTCGTCGTACTGCTTTTCGAGTTCGAATTCCGAATCGCCGTTGTTGTCGAATAACAGGTTGTCATCCTCTTCGGAATAATGCTTTCTGACGGGCCTGTTCCGCTTTATCGTATCGGAGAATGTTTTTACTCCCTTTACGATAGCGGCAAATGCGTTTATTGTATCGAATATCGGCGGCTCCGCTTTCCGGATGATTCTTTCCTTCAGTTCAACTATATCCTCGACGGTATCCTTGATTTTTTCGACAGTCAGAGTGACGTACTTGAAGTTATCGTCAACCTTGTCCGAAATCTTGTTTATCTTCTGTATTAGAGCCCTCGAATCGTCGATAAGCGGATCAACCCTCGTCTTGAACTTGTTGAAGTCGTCCTCGAGAACATCGACCTTTGCCATAAGCAGTTTCAGATATTTCGTCAGAGAGACAATGACGAATATCAGCGCGACGAACAATACAATCTGAATGATTACGGAAACAATATTTAGAATTTCCAATGCCAATGTTTTTTATTTAGATTTCGGAACCTTTTGATTTTTCTTCCTTGTACGCGTCAAGTCCCGCCTTGAACGCGTCTTTAATCCTGTCGGCTTCAACATTGATTTTTTCTTTTGTCGAGCCGAATTTTTCAGACGCTTTCGTCTTTGCGTCGCTCAGGATGCTGTTAGCATCGTCAAGGAGAGTGTTCGCTTTTTCCTTTGCGTCTCTGATGATTTGTTCCGATTTCTTCTTTCCTTCGTTTATCAAATCGCTTGCTTTCGATTTCGCGATTTTCATGTATTCGGACGTGTCATCAAGGAATTCGTCTTTTCTTAATTTGATATCGCTCCGTAATTCTCTTCCCGATTTCGGCGCATACAGTAAAGCTATCACGGCGCCAACAAGTCCGCCGGTCAGGAATCCCAGCATTAATCCTTTTGCCATTTTGTTTTCTTCCATTTTTTTAACTCCTGAATTAAATTTATTTATCCGCTGCTAATACAGTAATTACAAATCCATTTATAATTACCGTATCGCGGCAAAATTAAAATATTAATATAATAATGATTAATCAACATACAAAATTTAAAAACGGCCACAAAATTCATTTTACTGCTTTACTAAATTACTAAATCCATAATCTCCGATTTTCAGTAAAACCGGCGCGGGTCAGCATACATTTGTTGATTTGAAACGGCACTGTTATTTTCAAACTGAAACTTCTTCCGGGATTCAGAGCGAACGATTTATATCTCGACAGGTGGTCCGTGTACTTTATGTCGCCGAGATTCTCAACGCTGAAATCAAGCGATACTGCCGTATTCCGAAGAACCAAATCAAGTCCCGCCCCTATATTCATCAACGCGTATCCTTCCGTTTTTGTTTCAAGCGGGTCAACGTCATACTGCCTTGAAACAAATTTTAAGGAAAATTTCAGGTATGGATTATAAACATTCCCGATTTTCTGCTTTTGGACTTTAATACCGACAATGTTTTTCATCGGCGGAGTGAAAGGCAGCGGTCTGTCCGTCGCGTTATTCTTCGTGAACACATAATCTCCGTTCAAAGTAAGCAATAAAAAATCCAGAGGCTGGTACTGCAATGAGTATTCAAATCCGCGGAAATGCGCCCTGTCCTGACTGATTAAAAAAACCGGAAGCCCCGATGATGAATCGGTAATTCCGGCGGGCGAAGGATATATGAAATCATTAATTATGTTGTTAAAAAGCGAAATCTCCGCGCTGAAGTATTTCGTTCGCGCTCTTAATCCAAAATCAATATTGAGAGACGTTTCGGGAAGCGCTCCGGCGCCTGAATTCTGCGTCTTTATTCCGCGCTCAACTCTTCCGGTCCCTTCGTGAACTCCGTCAACGAACAATTCAAACTCCGACGGCGCCCGCCATCCCCTGCCGATGTTCGTAAATATATCTACCTCATCCGCGGGACGGAACACTATTCCGGCTGAACCTGATAAAGAATTCAGGCGTATGCTTTCGGAATTTATCACTTTCGCCGGATTGCCTTTAAAATCTCTTTCCATCACTGTATAACCAATATTCATATTCTTTGTATCGTACCTGCCGCCTAACGAGAAAGTGAATTTTCCTGCATCGTATTTTTCGAGAGCATAGAATCCGTATGAGACGGAATTGAAATCCGGTATTAATTTTTCGATTCCCAGACTTTGATTCTTAATATAATTCACGGAGAGTCCGAAAGTGCCCGAAAGTGATTTGCTTAAATGATTATGTATTCTTGCATCACCCTGATATGTTTGCAGTTTCCAGTAGAGTCCGGGATTGTCCGCATTTTTATCATCATCGGTTTCGAATTCTTTCCTGTTCTGAGTCTGATATGAGAAAACAGGTTCAATGTGGAACTTGCCGCTCAGCCTGATATTCCCGTTCAGCACAAATTGATTCGTGCTAAGTTTCTGGCTTCCCGTGTAAAGCGGTTCAGGTTCGTGCATCCTTACTTCCCTGTTAAAAGTCTCGAACCCCGCCTCGATGAACCCGAAACTGTTCCTGTAACCAAAAGAGAACCCGCCTTCGACTTCCTCAGTCCCGCTGTTTGAAAGAATGCCGCCTTGTATCGTGTCACTGACGCCCGGGATAAGCGTGTTTACAAGCAGATTCCCGTCAGGCGTTCTGACATTGCCCGATTTTCTGAATCCTACGTGTCCTTTCATGCCTGCGTTCCTGAAACCGGTTCCGAAAGTCAGATTCCCCGTGCCTTCTCTGTTGACAGTAAATCCGCCAAGGTCGAGAGTACCGTAAAATATATTTTTAATGCCGCTTGAATAAAGCAGGGGCTTTGAAAGTATGTTCACAACACCGCCGATTCCATCTGCGCCGTAAATAAGACTCGCGGGACCTCTCAGTATTTCAATTCTGTCAATATCATACGTGCTTACTTCCGGAGCGTGCTCGTCTCCCCATTGCTGCGATTCCTGTTTTACACCGTCGTGAATTATTAGCACGCTGTTTGAAGTCATGCCCCGTATAACGGGTTTTCCGATTCCAATTCCCGTGGAAATTGTATTCACGCCGGGAATGTTTTCAATTGTCGAACTCAGGTTATGCGAGCGCTCCTGAATCAGTTCTCTCGGACCGAGTGTCGATATGGAGAACGTGCTTTGCGATATTTCCTGAACTTCAAACGAGCCCGTGACGTCAATAGTCGCGGTTTGAATAAGACTGCTCTCCAGTACAACATCTAAAATATTTTGTTCGGTTTGAATTTCTATCTCAAATGTTTTTGTATTGTATCCTGTCTTTGAATACGTAATGTGATAATGACCGTAAGGAACGTTAGAAACCGAGTAATAACCTCCCGCATCAGCGCTGACTTGAATTCCCGGTTCGTTCAGAGTAACATTTACGTCTTTGAGCGGATTGCCTTCCGAATCCGTTATTCTTCCTTTCAACATACCGGAAAGTGTTTCCGAGTGAAGTAAGGATGAATATAATAATGCAATTATAACTGCAATGATAAGTCTATGCATATTTTTTTAAAAAATTTTTAAAAATGTTTTTGCAGTTACGAAGATGGCGGGGATCTGCCCGAGCAGTCTTTCGCCCAAAATTTATTTACAATATCGGATTCATATCCTGGCAAGATGAAATGAGGGCGTTCATAATACGGAATTTCTATAACACCGGGAGTAATCACACCCGATACATCCGCGTTTGCATTAAGAACGCAAACAGGACATTCCTTGTGAGAACCGCTGTCGGAATGGTAGTGGCTGTATTCGGCCGATATCATCACCAAGAACGACAGGACAACTAATAATCCCGGCAATATTTTTCCCGTTTTATTCAATTTATCAAATTTATCAATTCCCACAGTTTAAAACAACAGGTAACAATTTATCGTTTCGTTATCATCAGGCGGCTAAGCGGGTGCGAATCCTGCGGGTAAACTTCACCAGAGAAAAAGAACTTTATTTACAGGAACAGTAATAATATATTTATATATTCCGTTCAATAAAAAACTATTATGATTCCAAGATATTCAAGAGAGGAAATTTCAGAAATATGGTCTGACGAGAACCGTTTCAAAATCTGGCTTGAAGTCGAATTGCTCGCCTGCGAGGCTCAGTGCGGGCTCGGTCTCATCCCGAAGAAATCGCTTGAGATTATAAAAAAACGCGCGAAGTTCGATACAAAACGCGTCCTGAAGATTGAAGAGACGGTGAAACACGATGTTATCGCTTTTCTCACAAACGTCGCCGAACACGTCGGTCCCGATTCCAGATTCATACACATGGGAATGACGAGTTCCGACGTACTCGACACGACGCTCTCCGTTCAGATGAAACAGGCGGGTGAAATTATTCTGAAAGATCTTTTGAAAACGAGGGACGTTCTGAGAAAAAAGGCGCGCAGGTACAGAAAACTCACGATGATAGGCAGAACGCACGGAATACACGCCGAACCGATAACGCTCGGACTCAAATTCGCCCTATGGTTTGACGAAACCAACAGGAACATCAAGAGACTTAAATCCGCCCTTAACACGATTTCAGTCGGACAGATTTCCGGAGCCGTGGGAACTTACGAGCATATATCTCCTAAAGTCGAAGCGTACGTTTGCCGGAAACTCGGACTTGCTCCCGCGAATATAACGACTCAGATTATTCAGCGCGACAGGCATGCTCAATACATGTCGACTCTCGCGATAATAGCATCCTGCATAGAAAAGTACGCTACTGAAATAAGGCATTTGCAGAAGACCGAGGCGCTCGAACTGGAAGAGTGCTTCACGAAAGGACAGAAGGGCTCGTCGGCGATGCCGCACAAGAAGAATCCCATAACCTCGGAGCAGTTGTCGGGACTCGCAAGAGTTATACGCGGCAACGCGATGGCGGCTTTCGAGAACATTCCGCTGTGGCACGAAAGGGATATTTCCCATTCATCCGTCGAAAGAATCATAATGCCCGACTCGACAATTCTGCTTGATTACATTCTGAACAAGTTCAATTCTCTTATCGAAAACATTATCGTTTACGAAAAAAATATCAGGCGCAACCTCGAACTTACAAAGGGACTGATTTTTTCACAGAGCCTACTTCTTATACTCATCGAAAAGGGTATGAAAAGGGAGAGCGCGTACAAGATGGTTCAGAAAACCGCGATGGAATGCTGGGAAAAGAAAATTGACTTCAGAAAACTTATCGAAGGCAGCCGGGAATTAATGAAGTACCTCACGAAGAAGGATCTTGATTCGGTTTTTGATTACGAAAAATCGACAAAGAATATCGATTATATATTTAAAAGAACGGGGATATAAATCCCCGCTCTTCAATAATTATTACTTTTTATATTCCGGTCTGAGCAGGTCGCCGAGTTCCTTATAAGTGAAATTAAGTTCCGTCGGTCCCACCGCGTAAGCCGCTATCTCGTAACTGTTGTAATAAAACACTACTCCGTCTTTCAGCAGCCCGAAATTGTCGTTATACTCGATGTGGTTTTCGAACAGCATTCCGTTTTCGCCGTCCAGCCTTTCTTTGTCGGAGATGCCCCTGAACTCCCTGTATTTCTTCTCAATGAGTTTGTTCAGTTTGGTTTCGAAACCTTTCACGAATATATCCTGAACGTGCAGCCGTTTTCCGGTTTCGGTGTCGAAAACGAAATATACGTTATACGTGTTCGGATGCGCTCCGCCCGTGAACATATAAGTATTTATTTCGACAGTTACGGCGTTTCCCTTGTTGAACAGAACCCGTCCTGCCGACTCAAAGGCGTAAGACAATCCCCAATCAGGATTATCGCTCTTCATCATTTCGTAATCCTTGAAATAATTCTCCGCAAGTTTGTCGAGAGTTTTGTTCGACATTCCTTCTTCAAGAAGATAAACGCTGTCAGCAAGATAAGCGTATATCGCTTCATTAATGCGCTTGTAGGATTTCCCGGATGTGAAGACGGGATACTCAATCTTCATGTAGGAACAGTTTTCCTCATCCTCTTTGCATCCTTTGTAGGTTTTATTGAATTTCTGCATTTCATATTTCAGCGAATCGGGTGATCCGGAATTGCTTTCACCTGCTGATTTAATCTCACGGGAATTAGTATTTTGAACATCCGAAGTCGCGTTTGTATCGGTCTGCTTTTTTCCGCATCCCAGAATCAGGAGCGCGACTATCGACAGCATCAGAATATTTTTCATATATTAGTTAAATTTTTCTTCCTGAAATTTTTTCCACTGTTGTTTCGCGTAATCAAGAAACTCCTTCGGAGCATCATTGAAGGATTTATCTACTTTCATATCACCGCCGTAAGGGCCCTCGTTCGGGAGTTTTACAATCATCGTTCCGCGAATCGCGTATTTTTCCTTCCCCTCGTGCATCATCAGTTTCAAATCGCAGGGACTCACGTCGCTCCTGCAGGTCAATTTGTAGAGAAAGGTCGTTTCCGCGATGCCGTTCTTGTTAAGGTCCGTTACCGAAAGCGATTTTTCAATGTAACTGAGAGTGAGATCGAAATCGCAATTCTCGACGAGGTCGTTAATCTTCCAGACTTCTTCCGAATTACCGTTATCGCCGATTATGAAACCGTACCCGAGAAGTTTTTTCGATAATGTTCTCTCTCCGCCCTGCCTTTTTTTCTCCGTCTCCCGCGTCTCCGTGATTATTACAGCGTTGAGACCTTTAGAATCCTTCCACTGCGCTCCCGCGACAAT
>CAZOQR010000071.1:0-12364 GCA_964581915.1 uncultured Ignavibacteriaceae bacterium
TGCCATTCCGAGAACAGTCCCGGCTATCGTGATTATATTCCCTTTGATTCTGTCGTTCATTCGGTTTGCTTAATCAGTCGTCGCTGCAACTTCGATTTCCGGCGGATTGTGAAGGTGCTTCTTTACCGCGCACAGGTTCGCCGCGTTTATGACGGCATCCCTGTATTTATCCGGAAAATCCTGCGGCAGTTGTATGTCGAGTTTTATCTTTCCTATAAGCCTTGTGTCAGGGTTGAACTGCATTGATTGCTGTATCCTGATATCCTCCGTGGGAATTCCTCTCTGGTCGCAGAATGACTTAACGTAAATTCCCGCGCACGTCCCTATCGAAGCCAGAAAAAGGTCGAATGGCGCCGGTGCCGTATCTTCTCCGCCCGCCTGAACGGGCTGGTCTGTTCTTATTTCGTGTCCGTTGTGAAGCGCTATTACCTGCTTCTTGCCTTCAAAATATATTTCCATGTCTTTTTGTTTTCGTAAAATTATGAATAATAGTTGCTATTAGCAAGTATAAAATCAGTATTTGATGTTAATGCGGGAAATCGTAAAATATGACGAACACGGTATCAAAATTGTCGAAAAACGGAAATGAAGTCTTAAATGCGTTTTGTTTTACGTGTGTTTTTATGGCACGGGTTTTGATTGAATATGTTCAATTGCAAATTATTAAACTAAAATTACAAAAATGAAAAAACTTCTGATTATCGCGTTTGTGTTATTGACCGTAACTATGGCAAACGCGCAGGTTTCCTCGAGAATGTGGGGAAATGACAACGTTCAAACAATCACAGGAACCGTAACCGACAACCAGAGACCGTCCGCTTATATGAAATCGGGCGACGGCACGGAATATCTCGTGCATCTCGGACCCGTTTGGTTCTGGGACCAGAGCAAGTATATGCTCGAACTTGCCGAAGCGACAATTAAAGGAAACGTGAAAGTCCTTAACGGCATAAACCACCTGTACCCTTTTACAATCGAGCAAAAGGGAAACACTATCGTGCTCGCCGACGATAACGGTGTTACCAAATGGGGAAATACGGGTAACCGCGGCAACGGAAAAGGAAACTGCTGGAAGAACAGCGGAAATAATAATCCTAATAACTGCGGGAACTGCCCGTGCTATGGTAACGGGAGAGGCAACGGCAACGGCTGGGGACGCGGCAATTGCTGGAGAAATAAATAGCGGAAAGTAATAATATATTAAAAAAAGCCGCGCATAACAAAGTGCGGCTTTTTTGTTTTGCTGCCTTTACTCAAAACCCGTGCTCTTTCAGCCAATCGTTATTGTGATATTTCGAAAGATATCTCTCCCCCGTGTCGCAAACTATGAACACAACAACGTCGTTTTTTCCTAACCCCCTCGCCGTCTCAATCGCGGCGTGGCACGCCGTTCCCGATGACGCTCCGCAAAAAATTCCCTCTTCTCCGGATAATCTTCTGCACATTCTTATCGAATCCGCATCGCTCACGCTCACAATCTCGTCAACGTAAGTAAAATCAGTTATCGGCGGGATGATATCCGTTCCGAGTCCCTCAATCTGATGTAGTGTTGTTTCGCCGGTTTTTCCCGCATCCTTGTAAAGTTTGAAGTTCGAGCCGATAGGGTCCGCTCCTATAACCTTTATGCAGGGATTTTTTTCCTTGAGGTATCTTGAAACGCCCGTTATCGTTCCCGCTGTTCCTACTCCGCAAACGAAATGCGTTATCTTTCCCTCCGTGTCGTTCCAGATTTCCTTTCCCGTAGTTCTGTAATGCGCGTTCGGGTTCGAACTGTTCGCGTACTGGTTCAGATTGACGGCGCCGGGAATTGAATCCGCGAGAGATTTTGCCTTGTTGCGGTAATAATCCGGCGAATCGGGTGTCGCTTCCTTTGGTACGATTATCACCTCTGCTCCGAGCGCCTTAAGATAATTGCGCTTTTCATTTCCAATCTTATCGGTCATCACGAATATCACGTTGTAACCCTTCACGCGTCCGGCAAGAGCAAGCCCGATACCCGTATTCCCGCTCGTCGCTTCTACTATCGTTCCGCCAGGCTGTAAAAGCCCCGCCTCCTCGGCGTCTTCAATCATCGCGAGCCCGACTCTGTCCTTCACGCTTCCGCCGGGATTAGAAAATTCTATCTTAGCGAGAACAGTCGCTTCAACGCCTTTCGTTATTTTGTTTAACCTGACCAGAGGCGTGTTCCCAATCAGTCCGAGAATGTTTTTGTAATACATCGATTTATTTGGTTAAGACTACAAATATACATTGACTTAATTAAAAAAACCGTATATTTTAGTAATGAACATATGTTCATAATAATTAAATACTAATATGAAAATGAAAATAGCGGTTGCTTCTGATGACAGCATCAGCCTCACAGGACACGTCGGAAGATGCGAAATGTTTCTCGTCTTTGCTGTTGACGGTAAAAACATAATCGGTGTAGAACAAAGGCCAAACTCGTTCACGATGCATAAGCAAAGTCACGGCCACAATGGAAATGAAGGGCGCCATTCGCACGAGGGAATTGTCGCGGGACTATCCGATTGCAGATATCTTATCTGCAGCAGCGCGGGACCCGGCATTATTGCGGATCTCGCATCAATGGGAATTACAACACTGCTAACCGAAGAGAATACAGCCGAAACGGCGGTACTGCAGTTTCTTGAAGGCTCCCTGCGAGTGGATGAAAGCAGGACCTGCAAAGGACATAACCACTGATAAATGGCAAGACCCGTAAAACTAAGGAATATTCTTTTCCCGAGAATTAATGTATCCTACATTCCGAAGGGCGGAGTCTCGAAGCAGAGCGAACAGGTGAATATTCTCGCGGAAGAATTTGAAGCAATCGTGCTTGTAGATTACGAGAAAATGCCGCATCTCCGCGCATCTGAAATTATGGGAGTATCAAGGCCGACGCTGACCAGAATTTATGAGAAGGCGCGCGCGAAAATCGCGTCGGCTCTCGTTGAATCACGACAATTGAATATTAAAGGCGGTAACATCGTGATGAAACAGGAGTGGTATACCTGCTCCGGCTGCGGGTGCGTTTTTAATGAATACGGTAATAATCCGGGCAAGTGTCCGCTTTGCTCTTGTAAAAAAATTAAAACAATAAATAAATAATATGATTGCAATACCCGTTAACGGAGACTACCCGGGAGCTTCGTTGAGCGATTGTTTCGGAAAGTGCGACTATTTCTTCCTTCTTGACAGAGGAAAGAAAAAATTTAAGTTTGTTCCAAATCCTGCTAAGGACGAAAAAGAGAAATCAGGAAAAAAAGCCGCTTTGAACCTTATAAAAAACGGAGTTAAAACCGTTATGCTCTATAATATCGGCCTCCATGCGAAAAACATTTTTGACAGGAGCAAAATTCAAATCGTGCTTCTCCCAGGGAAAGTGAAAACCCTGAATGATGTCGGAGAAATCATGAAAATTGAAATCAGTCGCCGATGATTTTTCCGTATGAATCACGGTCCAGATGCTTCGGCGAATATTCAGTGTTGTACTTGCTGAGATTTCTTACGAACGCTCTCAGATGATTTTCCGAGCCGCGTACGAGGTTGTTGTAAACAAACCTGATATCGTCGTTATCCGATTCCTTGATACCTTTCTTTAAATCAATTATGTCAACCTCTTCAAGTTCGGCCGCTGCGAGCAGAGCGTCCTTCGCCGAAATATTACCCTGTCTTAGAAAATTGTCGTACAGGCTCCTAATTTTTTCCGAAGAGAATATTCCGTATTCTGACGTCGTTACCGGGTCGGAAATGCCGTACCTGTCGAGAAGAGTTTTCACCGCCTGCATGTGCCGCGCCTCTGCTTCCTTGATGTTTCCGAATGGTCTTAATCCCCACTTCTCATACATGAGAGAGTAAAAATCGTGAGCCATCTTCTCTTCTTCCCTCATGTAAAGCAGTTCTTTGCTTTCCTCAAACGAGACATCCTGCTTCGGAAAGTCCGCTACCTTACAGTAAAACGAATCTGCTACGGAACTTTTGTTATCCGAAACATAGGGTTTTCCTGATAATATTAATGAGAAGCCGATAGCTGTTACCAAAACCGCTGCAAATATTATTCTATTTTTCATTTATCTTCAATTTTAATTTTCTTACTGCTATTAATACGCTGATAAATTTATATCATTAGAACACAATAGTAAATACCTGATTTGATTATTATAAAAAATATTTACAGGGAAACAAACAAATTTGTCGGACGGACAGACAAAAATGACGTTATCGTGTGCCGTGAATGCTGTTTTTACAGATTTTGTGATTGGCACGCAATTTGTAAATTACTTGCTGTCTATCTTAAAAATAAAATTTATTCCGTGACTAAAAAAAGAAAACTGTTTTTGTCAGTCCTGTTTCTTGCCTTTCCCCTGATGCTTCTTGCGCAGGAGCACGGGAATATGAAATCCGGAAAGACATTTTTTGATTTTATCTTTTCCGCTAAATACATTGTTGTTTATTTGTTCGCCGCCGCGAGCCTGTTTTTCTTGTGGACGAAAAATTTTTCGGATAAAGCAAGAATAATTCTTGTATCATCCGCTTTCATCCTGTTTGGTGTGATACCTTTGTTCGCGGATTATCTCTTCATCACACCATCACCCGTATGCGCCGCGACGAAACCGTTTCTTTACGGTTTCAAGCCGCAATTCCTCGCGACTCTTTCGGCTGTTGGAGTCCTGTCACTCGTGAGCGTAAAAGGTTTCTGTTCAACCGCCTGTCCTGTAGGCGGTCTTCAGGAACTGCTGTATAAAATCCCTTTCTATAAAAAGTTCAGGGTTAAATTCAGCGTAACCAATTCCGTCAGAATCGGTTTGTTTGTTTTGTTTCTTGCCGTTGCCGTAACGATGAAAACATCTTCGTATTTTTATTACAATCTGTTCGACCTGATACACTGGGATTTCAATATGCCCGCTCTTGAATTCGCTGAATTCATGTTGTTTCTTGTAATCATTCTACTCGCGAGCGTTGTTTTGTTCAAGCCGTTCTGCTACTTCATTTGCCCTATGGGCTTGTTTACCTGGGTCCTTGAGCATTTTTCGATTATGAAGGTCCGTGTCGATAAGAGTAAATGCAATGGCTGCGGCGTTTGCGAATCTAAGTCACCCTGTACTTCTGTAAATTCTATACTGAATGAAAAAACAATTAGGGGAGACTGCCATCTCTGCGGCAAGTGCATTACATCGTGCTCTCACGACGCTTTGTACTTTGGATTTAGAAGAAAGTGAAACACTATAAAGGGTTGTAAGGTCTTAAAATACCGGATTTTTAGAATTCTCTGAAAAGAAAACCCCCTGAATGGGGATTTTCTTTTTTATAGGGTTTACATATTATTTCACCAGTATCATCTTTCTGCTTTCGGAATATTTATCGGATATGATTCTCGCGAAGTAAATACCGGATTCGAATTCCGCGGCGTTCCAGTCCGCTTCGTATGTCCCCGGCTGAAGTCTCTGGCTGACGAGAGTGGCGACTTCCTTTCCGAGTATGTCGTAAACCTTCATCGTAACGAAAGCATTTTTCGATACGTCGAACTTTATCTTTGTCGACGGGTTGAACGGATTAGGATAATTCTGGTATAATTTAAAGTTACCCGGTATTTCCGAACTAATATTGTGAATTCCCGAATACATTATTCCGTGAGGTCCGGGAGCCGTAGGAGGCGTGCTGTGGCATATCATACAGTCTCTCAGCGCGCCGGCGTGCCCCTGAAGATTTATGCTTTGTATGTTGTCGTTTGCCTCCCTTGAAGGAGTGATTGCGTGCGGACTTCCGTGGCACCCCGAACAAAATACTCCGCCGTGTCCTTTCGAATTCTTGTAGAGTTTATTCGGCTCCTCCGCGTAATTGCTTCCGTGACAGGCGGACGCGCCGCAACTCGGCTCGTTCACCCAGGGCTTTCTTCCCGCAAGTATGGATGAGGCGACCGTCGACATCGTTCCGTGACAACTCTGGCATATCAGAGGATTTGACGGGTTCTGGCTCATCACGTCCCGCAGACATCGCGTGTTCGGACCCGGATGGCATTTGTAACAGGTGTTGATGTCGTTCGCGGGAAGCAAATTTTTATGCTTATCGTGAATCCTGTAAGAAAACCATTTCGCGTTTATTGTGTCTCCGGTCGTTCCTAAAGCGGGCGAGCCGTGGCAGGAAGCGCACAATACAGGTCCGTTCGTATTGAAACCCGGCACGGTCTCGTGCTCGTTAAGAATGTTCTGCTCCGAAGAGTGACAACCCGAAGAAACACACCCGATTTCATTGCTTACTGGTATTACGCAGTCTGTCGTTGATACACTCGTGCCGCTTGTATTTTTCGCGATTAGATGAATCGTTTGAAACGGCTTTTCCTGTGTAAGGTTCGTATCCTTGAACGGAGTAACCGGAATTCCCTCCGCTCTGAAGAAACCGGTATTCGCATCCAGCACGCCCGTCAACCCTTTTCCCGTAAGTCCGATGTTCGGCGGCAGCGGACTCGGAAGCCCGAACAACTGCTGCGCGTATGTCCAGAAGTCCGTCTTTCCAACTGAAAAAGTGTTGTATGGAATTGAATACTCAATCGTGAAACCCGTTGTCATTATCTGCGGCAACATTCCGCTCTGCTTTTTGATTATCTGCGCGTATATGTTGTTGTAAGGAGGAAGCACGGCAACCTTTCCGAAATACTTGTTAGAACAATGCATTCCGAGGTCGTTCCAGCCAATGAGAATATATTGCTGAGAGTAGGCTGAAAATGAGAAGAAAAAAATCAGTCCCGAAAGGACCGCCAGTGAGAAAAATTTTTTTACGCCCATAATTTTTACCCCTTTGATTTTATCCAATAATAGAAATATTAATTGTTAATAGCAAGTGTCAGAGAAAAATTATTTTCCCCGGCATTATGTCGGTGATGCTCCGCTACTCTTGAATTGAAAGGCGAATACTTGCTATTGTATTGATAAATCCGGACTTCTGCCTCAAAATGCAACCAATAAGCGCCCTTTTCGTATAAAAGAGAAAGTAAAAATTTTTTGGAGGGACTATGAGTTTTATACGAAAAACAACATTTGCCGCGATTTTGCTCGCATTAATTTTCTCTGCCGCGGGCTTTTCTCAGGAATCGGTCACGGGCGCCGTGGTTAAAGGAACGGTTACAGATAAAGCGACCGGAAATCCTCTCGAATCGGCTACAATACAGGTTTTTAAATCTGAGGATTCGTCGCTTGTTACGGGCGGCTCGAGCGAAAAAGACGGAAGTTTTCTTGTTTCGGGTGTGAGCGAAGGAATTTACTACATTAAGGTAAGTTACGTCGGATACACGACCGCGGTGGCGAAAAACGTAAAGGTTAACAGGGAAAGAAAAGAAATAAATCTCGGCAACGTGCAACTTGAAATGAATTCCGAAATGACGCAGCAGATTGACGTTGTCGATGAAGCGCCCGCGATGACGTTTGAGGCGGGGAAAAAAATATATGACGTGAAAAAGGACCTTACCGCTAAAAACGGGAACGCTCTCGAGATGCTTAGAAACGTTCCGTCCGTGGAAGTCGATAACGACGGCAACGTCAGCCTCCGCGGAAGTTCAAACGTGAAGATTCTTATCGACGGAAAACCCTCCGCCCTGCTCAGCAACGGCACGCAGGTTCTGCAGAACATTCCCGCGTCAATGATTGACAAGGTCGAAGTCATAAACAACCCCTCCGCGAAGTATGAAGCGGAAGGCGTTTCGGGCATCATCAACATAATAATGAAACCCAGCAATGAATTCGGCTACAACGGCAACGTTAAAGTAAACGGAGGCACGGAAGACAAGTATAATTTTTCGACCGGAGGCTCCGTAAAGAAAAATAAATGGACCGTGACCGGAAATTACAGTTACTGGAATTACAGCCTTCCCGGACGCTCAAGCATTCTCAGGGAAGTATTTAACTCCGGCGGGATTTCTTACGTCAACACGGGCCTGACCTGGAATTACAAGGGTATCTCCCATTACGGCTCTTTCGGAGCGGATTACGACATTGACAAGAAAAATACGCTGTCTTTCGTCGGCAACATATTTTATTACGACAGAGGAATAAAATCTAAGAATAACCTCGACGTCCTGAATACCGGAAGCAATTCAGGGCTGATAGTTGACGTTGACGACGGAAGGAACGGTTACAACATAGACGCGACGCTTACCTACACGAAAAAATTCGAACAGAAGGAAAAAGAATTCACGGCGTTCGCCAACTTCTCTACAAGAAAAGAGGAAAGCCCCGTTAGTTACGTAAACCATCTCGGCGGTTTGACTACGTACGAAGACAAGTTCTCAAAATTCTATTTTAATTTTCTTAACGGTCAGGCAGACTATGTCCACCCGCTCGGAGAGAAATCAAAAATTGAATCGGGCTTGAAAACCAACATAAGAGCGATAGAAGGAAATTATACATTCAGGTATCTCGATACATTGTCTGGCGGATGGATGCCAGTGCCGGGAAAGGATAACGACGCGAGTTACAGGGACGCTGTCTCCGCGGCGTACCTGACGTACTCGGGAGCATACAAGGATTTCACGTATCAGGCGGGATTGAGAGCCGAGCATACCTGGCTTGACTTCTCCATACTTCAGGGCGCGGAAAAACATAATAGCAATTATGTTGACGTGTTTCCTTCTTTGAGCATGTCGCAGAAAATCGGAAATGAAAACCAGTTTCAACTTAGTTACAGCCGCCGCATAAACCGGCCGAACCTGTTCCTTTTAAATCCGTTCACGGAACAGTTCGACGCTTACACGAAACGCTCGGGCAATCCTTATCTTGAACCCGAGTACATAAATTCACTTGAAGCCGGCTACACGCGCTTCCTGAAATTCGGCTCGGTTACGGTATCGGCATACTACAGAAACCTGAATAATATGATTAACTTCGTGTCGAACGTGGACTCAAACGGAGTCTCGATGTCAAAGCCTGAAAACGCCGGCAAGTCGAACACGATGGGAGCGGAAATGATTCTGCAGGGTTACCTCGCGAAATGGTGGTCGCTCAACGGCAGTTTAAGTTACTTCAACACGAATATTTTCAACGATAACCCGGCAAATAAATTCGACAAGACGTTCGACGCCTGGTCTGCAAGATTCTCGACAAGCGCGTCTGTCCCGAATATCGCGGATTTCACTCTCACGTATTTCTATTACGGAAAGCAGAAGAACTCTCAGGGCTCGATTGACCCGTTCCAGATGTTCAATTTTGCCGTCCAGAAAAGTTTTATGGATAAACTTCTCGTCGTGGGATTCAGGATAAACGATCTGTTCAACCAGCAGAGATTCTATCTCGCGTCGTCGGGCACCAACTTCAATCAGGTGATAACGCAAAAAACAAATTCCCGCTCTGCATTCCTGACGTTGACGATTAACTTCGGAAACCTGAGCAAGTCTGAATCACAGAAGACCTCTCAGAGGAAACAGAGGGAAGTAGAAACCGAAATACAGCAAACAGGAAATTAATTCATAATCCGAAAAGATGAAAAGGGGAACGCGCCTGTAAGCGTCCCCTTTTTTTATTGCCTGACTTGATTCTCAAAATATGTTTTTTCATAAATTGAATTGTGGTATTATTGTATAATGTATTATAATATTTTACGAATGAATCCTAAAATCTGCTCAATAATAATTGTATTATCCGTGTTCCTCTTCGCGTCAGCCCCGGTTTATTCACAGTGTACCGTCTCGGGAACGGTTTTTGACTCGAAGGACGGAAGCGCTCTGAACGGCGTGACGGTTAAAATTCTTAATGCCAAAGACTCATCCCTTGTAAAAGGCACCGAAACCAACCCGAAAGGCTTCTTTGCCGTTTCAGGACTTCCTGCTGACGCATACCTGTTGTCATTGTCTTACACGGGTTACAAAAACCTGTACAAAAAACTGAATTTTAACGCGGGCGTCACTGAATTGAAATTCGATACGCTCAGACTTAGGCCCGACGGATACGTTACGGAAGAAATAAAGGTTGAAAGCGAAACGCCCGATATCAGGTTCGAAGACGAGAAAAAAATATTCGACGCGGAAAAACTTACTTCAACGAAAGGCGGAACGGCGCTCGACGTGCTCAGAAAAGTCCCGATGGTGGACGTTGACGCGAACGATAACGTTACTCTGCGCGGCAGTTCGAACGTTCTGATTCTTATCGATAACAAGCCGATGAAGTTCGGCAGCCTCAAGCAGGTTCCCGCCGACGCGATTAAGAACGTCGAAATTATAACGAACCCGTCGGCAAAGTACGAATCTGAAGGAGTTACAGGAATAATTAATATCGTGATGCAGCCCAAAACCGACGACATTCTCGGTTATAACGGTTACGTTTATTCCGGCGTCAGAAGCAACCTGGACAGTTGGTACGTCGGCGCAGGTTTGAATTTCAAAAAGAATAAATGGAGCCTCTTCGCGAGCGTCGGCGGCGGGTCGTTCAGTTTTGAAAACAGCGGCACTACAAGAACTATTTACGAAAACCCGGCTTCAGTCTTCGATTCTTATTCCGACGGAAACGGCAAGAGCAAATTCGGGCATTTATCCCTTGGCGCTGAATATGAAATAACAAAAGGGCATTCCACGGGAATGGATTTTTACCTGAACAGAAGCAATTTTACCAACTCTTCAAACGGAAAAAGCAGCAACTATAACCAGTACGGAGCGCTGACCTCGTTCTACACGAACGGAATGGGTTACGACGGAAACTATGGAAGTAACAGCGCCAGCCTTTATTATAACGGAAAGTTCGATAACAAGGGAAGAGAATTAAGCGCGGAGTTTTCTTACGGATGGGACAATAACGCGAACGCGGGCGACGAGTACCAGCAGTATTACGATTCGCTTGTCCTGCCGCTCCCTAATACCCTGAGGCAGATAAGCAACACTGAAAATAAAAACAGCAACTTCAGGGCTCAGACCGATTATACCCACCCGTTCGGGGAAAACACGAAAATCGAAACAGGATACAAGGGAACGTTCAGATTCAATGACAATGATTACACATACGACACGCTTAACTATTCAATCAACGGGTTTGTCAGGAACACCGATCTAACGAACAGGTTTAAACTCGATGAGAAAATAAACGCGGTTTACGGAACTTTCTCTCACAGGATTAAGGGATTCAAATTCAAACTCGGTCTGCGCGTGGAAAACACGCATACATACGGAGAACTCGTGACCGACGGACGGAATTTCACGAAAGACTATACCGATTTCTTTCCGACCGCGAGCGTGTCTCAGAAACTCGGCATGACGAACGAAATACAACTGAGTTACAGCAGAAGAATTACGCGCCCGAACATCTGGCGCCTGAATCCATTCGTGAACAAATATAACAACAGATACGTTTCTTACGGAAATCCCGAACTCCTTCCGGAATTCACGAACTCATTTGAATTGAGTTATAATTTTTTCTCTAACATCGCGTCGGTAACCGCGTCTCTGTTCTACAGAAAATCCTATGACGTGATTTCGACCTACAGCGTGCTTGCCGATTCCGTTACAACTGTTACCACGTACAGAAACGGAGCGGGCGCCGAATCATACGGCTCCGATTTAATGATAAGGTCCTCGGCTCTTAAATGGCTCACGCTTAACGGAACGCTCAGTTTTTATCAGACTAAATTCGAAGGAAGCGTTCTTAACGAATTTCAGGGCGAGGAGGGATTCACCTGGCGCGCGAATATTCGCTCTTCAATAATAGTCGGGGACTTGTTCAACATAGACCTTTATTATAATTATTCGGGAAAAAAATTCACCGCTACGGGCTTCAACGACCCGATGCAGAATTTTGACGTCGGCATCTCAAAAGAACTCTTCAGGAAAAAACTCAACGTGAATATCCGCGCCGAAGACGTATTCAACACAAGAAAATGGGCGGGCGAGAACAACGGCGTTGGATTCAGAAGCGTCAGAGATAACAGATGGCAGTCAAGAATGCTGATGCTGAACCTGACATACAACTTCGGCAATACAGATAAATACTACCAGAAAACCAAGAAAACAAAACAAAACGAAAACGAAAATCAGGACGAAAGCCAGAACAACAACAATAAATAAAACCCCCGCTTTTCGCGGCTGAAACGAAAGACACCTGCATTACGCGGCTGAAACGAAAAACACCTGTCAACCATAGATTTGCGCGACCGTAACCCTATGTAAACAAGAGTCTCTCCGTTCTTTGGAGGACTCTCGGCGCGTTTCATAATTTGAAATCCGGGACTTCCGAAATATCCATCGTGTATTCGGGAGTCTCTTCGTTCCCAGGAGGTCCCTCGGCGTGTTTCATAATTTGAAATCCGGGACTTCCGAAATATCCATCGTGTATCCGGGAGTCTCTCCGTTCTTTGGAGGACTCTCGGCGCGTTTCATAATTTGAAATCCGGG
>CAZOQR010000072.1:0-12335 GCA_964581915.1 uncultured Ignavibacteriaceae bacterium
TTCTTCTTCCAGCGTATCTTTTTCCGCTTTGAGTTCTTCGAGTTCGCTCAGCCGCTTATTGAGTTCGCCGTAGAAATCCTTTTCCTGTTCATCCGCTGCAACCTCTTCCTGCGGTGCCGGTTCAACCTGGGTTGTTTCATCCGGCTGAACCGTTTCTTCGGTTTGGATATTTTCTCCGGTAGCCGATTCGGGCGTTATCTGCTCATCTTCAGCTCGCGTTGTTTCGGGAGCGCTGACAAGCCCGAATTTATTCAATTCGTCAATTGTCTGTTCGCGTGATTTCAGCAGGTCAAGAATGCTGTCGATTAATCCGGAAGAATCGTATTCGTCTTTCAGGGCAAACTTGCCGTTGCTATGAGGTGTTTCGGCGGCCTTTTCTTCCTCCTGCTGCACGACTTCGTCAATTTCAGCGGCAACATCCCCTGTCAAAGGAACAGAATCGGCCGTGATATCACCGGGTAATCCTTCGTCTTTGTTATCTGCATTGAAAAAATTCTCGAGGTCGGAGAATACGGTTTGTTCGTACTCGTTATCAATCGCAGTTTCGGTATTGACCGACAAATTACCGCCGGAAAAATCTTCCGCGAATACATTCTGAGATCTGAGAACAGAGTCTCCGAGCGAATCGTCAGTATCCTTTTCCTGCGCCGAAAGCGTATCCATGTTTTCTTTCGTGAAATAATGCTCGGGTTCGTTGTCGGTCGCAGTTTTGTTTTCGGTATCCTTGGATTTTACATATTTCTCAATATCCTTCAGGATAATTTCTTTTTCCCGAATGATTTTTTCCTCAATGGTTTCGTATTCAGTTTTTCCCGGAACGGTTTCTCCGGTCACGGATTCCGTTTCGGTTTTTTCGGGCTGAAGCAGTTCGTCCCCGCTGCCTGCGGCACCGGCGGAGAAAGATTCTTCATCGACAGATTCAGGTTCGATTAGTTCCTGCTTCTCTTCGGACGGTTCCGTTTCCTTGATTTCGATAATCCCGGATACCTTCGTGATTACCTGCCCGCTTATTATGTTTTCTTCAGAGAGTTTCCCGTCAGGGATAATTGTTTGTTCCTTGACTGCCGTTTCGACGGCGCTGGTAATTCCGTTGAAGTCAGGAGTCAGGAATGGTACATCCGCAATTTCCCGGTCACTTAAAATTTCCCGCGGCTTCTCTCTTGTGTCCGTTTCAATCGTTTCTTCGGCACCGGTAAAGCCGGAAGTCTTATAAGTGAAAGGTATCAGACAGGGAACCTCAGGAGCATATAATTTTTCGGTTATGACGGTATCCCCGGCGAGTGTATCCTCCGTAACAGGCGAAGGCGCAATTTCTTCATCCGCGGCAATGTTATCGGTTATTTCAGTTGCAATCGTAATTTCTTCATCCGCGATGAGAGTATCCGCCGTCATATCGGCGGGTGTTATTTCATCATAATCCGTTTGCTCATCTTCGTAATCCGAGGGCTGAGTCAAAGGTTCACGGTCAATAACGGTTTCGGTCCCGGACGGTACAACTTCAATGTCTTCCGTTTCGCCATCGAATATGAAATATACGAAATCCGATTCGTCCGATGAATCTTCGGATTCCGTAACGCGGATTTCAGACAGGTTTTGAAAATTCAGAGCCTGTGTAAGAACAGGGGATAACTCCGAGAAATTAGAATTGATTTCATCCGCGAATTTTTTACAGGGAGAGAATGAAACGTATTTGACCGCTTCGCCGTTAACGGTTTTTTCCCTGACTATGAATTTCCCGAATTCAGGGATGTTGAGGTTTCTTCCCGACTTAATGACAGAGAGCATAGTGTCGAATACAGAACCGATAAAATTTCTGGTCTCAATCTCACTGAGGTTGAGTCTCGATGAAACTTTTTTTATCAGTTTTGCCCTCTTCATCAGTCTTTAAGCATATTAATGAATGTTTCTGACGGTTTAAAAACGAGTCTGTCTTTAGGCGGCAGGAGAACCTCCGCTCTCTTTTTTCCGTCAATGATAGTTTTCATTTCTCTGTGCTCTACACTGAAAACGCCGATTTCATCAATCAGCAGAAATTTCTTTTTAAGCACGGACTTTTTTATTTCGTCGAAAGTCGCGTTGAAAACGTTTTCAGCAGTCTGTTTATCAAACGAACTTTTTATCCTGACCTTATTTATGAATGAGTCCTTGTTCATTTGAGCGAATTAGAAATTTCAGAAACCAATTTTTCAAGGTAGTGTCCGTCTTTTTCATCGAAGGACGCGTATTCCGTGCTGTCCACATCAAGCACTCCGAAAATCTTTCCGCCGGCAAATATCGGAACAACAATTTCCGATTTCGATTCCGAATCACAGGCGATATGTCCGGGAAAACTATTAACGTCGTCGACAATGACGGTTTTTTTCCCGGTGACGGATGCCCCGCAGACTCCTTTGCCCTGACCGATCCTCGTACAGGCAACCTTTCCCTGAAAAGGTCCGAGAACAAGTTGTCCCGTCGCTTCTTCGGCGAGATAAAATCCCGCCCAGGAATAATAATCGAATGAATGCTTCAGAAGAGAAGCAATATTTGCAAGGTTCGCAATTACATTCTGTTCATCGCTTAAAAATTGTTTCGCGACGGAAATTACCGATTCGTATTTTTCGTCCTTGCTCAATTTATCAATATGTTTAAAATCTATATTATACATTATTCCAGACCCGACATCTGTTCCTTTGCCTTTTCGGGTGATTCAAAAGCGCCTGCTCTTACCCTGAAATAAACACCTTTCTCTTTAAGGTCGGCTTCAAAAATCATTCCTTTAATATTATTTTCTTTAAGAAGTCTCAATTTTTCCTCCGCGGCGGATTTTTCCTTGAACGAGCCTATCTGCACGTAATAACCGTCCTGCTCCGAGAAAAGGGCGAACTTCTGCTTGCCGCTAAGATAACCGAGGAACTTTGATTCGCCTTGTTTTGTCTGAGGCGCAGGTGTTTCGTTCTTTTGTTCGTCTTTTGCCGTTGTCTCTTCTGTCTGCTGTTTGTTCTCCGCTACAGGAGCGGCAGTATCTTTATTCTGTTCCGTTTTATTCGCCGTACTGTCTGAAGGCAAATTCACGGTAACGGTAGAAATATTCGGTTTGATTAGAAATTCATAAACAACGAAGATGCCAAGGAATACAAACGCGGCGATGAACAGAGCCAGCACGGCAGGATGAGTGTACCAACTTCTTTTATTGTTATCCGTCTGTTCGTATTGCATAGATGCCGGCTGCTCATACTCTTTCCCGTTTGAATCCGGCATGCCTGTGAAACCCTTGAGAACGGGCTCTTCGGGAACGAACTCTTCGGGAACGGGTTTTTCGATTTCGTCGTGCAGGATTTTTATTTCTTTGATTGAAACATCCCTGTTGTCGTCGGTATCTTCGATTTGAGGCGGTTCCTGTTCTCCGCTATTTTCTCTGAAAATCGATTTGAAGTCAATGTCGGGCACGCTAATGTCGTCGACCTTGCCCGAAGCGAGGTCCTTCGTGGCATCCTTATCAAAAATATCCTTATAATCGGAAAAGGAAACGGAATTATCCCTGACAATATCCGAAGGGCTTTTCAAATCCGGAAACAATTCCGAAACCTTCGCAAATTCACCCGAGGAATCCTTTTCGGTAATCATCTCATTTTCAACGGGAATTTCATCCGCCGATTTTTCTTTCGGGTCCGTTTCGCTATCATTTACTTCGTTGTCAGGTTTCCGCTGTTCCACCGACGGATTGAGAGGTATGATAGAGATTTTATCGGCAATGTCCTCAATCGAATCAGCATCGTGCGTTTCGGTTTCCGTGTTCCGAATATCAGCATCCGCGCTTTCAGTTTCAATTGTGGGCGTCTCGTCTGACAAATCGTTCAAGTCATCTACGTAATTAGCGATTTCGGATTTGTATTCGGGATTAAGTTCAACGGCTCTGAGCCAGTCTTTTTTTGCCTGTTCGATATTTCCGAGGGATTCATAATAAATGCACCCGCGGTTAAAGTAAGCATTTGAGTATTGGTTGTTAAGAAGAATCGCCTTGTCATAATCCCTTATTGAGCCTTCGGTGTTTCCGAGGCAGAAGTGAATGTTTCCCCTGTTATTAAAATACTCCGCGGCTGTCGGGTCGAGGTCTATGGCTTTTGAGCATAACCCGAGGGCCTCTTCGTATCTTTCAAGTCTTCTGAGGCAGGCCGCATAATCGTTATACACCGCCGGGGAGTTCTTGAAGCGGTCGATAGACAGTCTGAAGTCATCGGCGGCATTCTCATAATCGGACAATTTAACGTAAGTTTTTCCTCTCTTGTGATAGAGTTTCGCGATGTCTTCGCCTGCGGCGTCGGCGCTTATCGCCAGAGATATTGCCTTGCCGAAATCGAGCACGGCATCGTCGAATTTCATCAATGCCAGATTGCATCCGGCTTTAATCTCGTAAACGTGTTCATTATCAGGCTGCGACTTGATCAGTTCTTCGCATAGTTCAACAGCGCGGGAATAATTCTTATTATCTATTTCCCTGATAATGTTTTCTATGACGTTGTTCATTTCATTGTTTTCAAAAAGTTACTTATTAAAAATATAAAGAAAAAGGTCGAAATTCCTTTAAGGTTAATAAGAATAATCATAGTTTTAATGTCATTTTCACGGGAAAATATGTCCGACAGAAAAATAATATTCACGCTTGCGGGTCCAGCCGTTCTTCAGACGGTAATCCGTTCATTATTTGTGATAGTTGACGCATTTTGGGTCGGAAAAATGGGAAGCGTCCCGCTTGCGGCGCTGACATCCGCAGCGTTTCTTGTATGGGGGTTTCTTGCGCTTGGAGAAAAAATCGCAGTCGGAACGAATGCCCTCGTTGCTCAGGCAACGGGCGCGGGCAATCTTAAACTTTCAAGGCGGATATCCGCGAACAATCTCGTCAATACATTTTTTTACACGATACTTCTCAGCATTGTACTTTTGCCTCTGCTGCCGTTCCTGTATTCACTGATGAACATTACCGGAGAGCAGGAAATTCTTTGCAATAGTTATCTCGTGATGCTTTTGTCGGGATTTCCCTGCATAACGCTTCTATCGACGACGGCAGCGATTTTCAGGGGGTACGGAGATACGAAGACTCCATTCATGCTTTTTTCTCTCGGTGTAATTCTGAATTTTATTCTTGCACCCGCATTCATATTCGGATTCAGCATAATTCCTCCTATGGGTATTACCGGCGCGGCTCTTTCAACGCTCGCCGCGTTTCTCGCCGCATTTCTGACAGGATTAAATATTCTTAAGCGGAGAAGATTAATAGATAAAATCACGAATTACAGGTTTGAGAAAGGGATAATTAAAGAGACATTCAGAATCGGGCTGCCGATAGCGCTGAACGGCGTAGGTTTTTCGCTGATATACGTCTTCGTATCGCGTTTCGTAATTGAATACGGACCCGACGCGATCGCGGCGCTGGGGATAGGACACAGGTCGGAATCGCTTGCATATCAGATTACCGTGGGATTTTCTCTCGCGAGTTCGGTTCTCGTAGGTCAGAATATAGGCGCAGGAAATCCTGACAGAGCGGAAAAGTTGGCGTGGAAGATACTTGGTTACGCGTCGGTATTGATGCTTGTTTACGGGACTTTGCTTTTTGTTTTTTCCGAAGAAGTGGCAAGATTTTTTATAAACGACGAAAAGGTAATAGGAACAGCATCCGTGTACAATAAAATCGCCGCTTGCGTTCAGGTATTTTCCGCCGCGGAAGTAATTCTGTCGGGCGCGTTTTCGGGAGCGGGTGATTCTTTGCCGCCGGCAATAGTCGGACTGCCCGTAAATTTCCTGAGAATTCCGCTGACTGCCTTGTTTTCTGTGCTCTGGGGGTTAACCGGAATCTGGATTGCAATCTGCCTGACCGTTGTTGTTAAAGGATTAATTATGTCGGTGTGGTTTAAAGAGGGACGATGGAAGAAAAGGAAGTTCGCGCTAAAATAAAAAAAGCCGTCGGAGACGGCTTTTTATGAAATCAAGATTTAATCAATAATCCATATTAGGGTCGATTTCGCATTTCACAGTAAGGACTATCTGCGGATTCTGAGGATCGTTCGAATAAACTATAATGGTCTTTTCCTGATGTCCTTCTCTTCCCTGCGTGCTGAAATTAACCTTTATCTCGCCGCTCTCATTTTTCGCGTAGTTCGATTTTTCACCGACTGTAGCGCCCGTGCATCCGCAAGAAGTCTGTACCCTTTCAATTGTCAGGTTCGAGTTGCCTTTATTCGTAAACCTGAAGTTGTATTGTAGTTCGGGACCTCTCGGGACTTTGCCGAAGTCATGAACATTTTCCTTGAAGACGATTTTCGGCGCCTTCAGTGAAGCGGTGAGTTTTGAATTATTGACCACGAGAAAAACGATGGTAAGCACGACAGCAAAGCCGATTACGAAATAAGATGTTTTGCCTGTCTTGGAATTTAAAAAATTTTGCATAAAAAAATCTCCTTTAAATATTAAACTTGTTCTGCCGCGGGATTGGTTCCGTCGGTTTTCGGTTTTTCGGAAAACAGATAGATTATAACCGTGCCCAGCAGCATGAAGAAATCCTGAATTATCCTGAACAGAATATCGCCTTTTGAAGATGTTTCTTCAAGTGAAAAACAACCGCAACTAATATCAAGTCCTCTGACAGAGGCTGAAATCAGCGCGATTAAGAAAATAACAAGCGATAAAGACGCGAGCAGTGACGTGCCTTTCTTAAAAATGCCTAAAATAAGCAGTAAACCCACGAAGAATTCTATCCACGGCATAAATACCGCCTGAAGATTCACCAGTGAAACGGGAAGCATATCATAACGGAGTATCGCCTTCGCGAATTCAGCAGGGTGGAATAATTTCGCAACAGAGGCATAGATAAATGTCGCGCCGATTATGAACCGTAGCGCGAACTGAAAATATTTATTGTATAATAGAGTCTTCATTTCATATTGCTTTCTACAGGATGAGCCAGAGTTTTCCATTCGGTAAGACCGCCTTTATAAATACTAACGTTATTAAATCCCAGTTTCGCGATTTCATACGCGAGGTCGATACTGACCTCACAGGTGCCGCCGTTGCAATAAACGACGATGATTCCGCTCTTTCCGAATTTTTTCATTATTTCGGCGCGCTCCCCTGCGGATTTCGGATAGAAATCCATATAGGAAATATTTATAGCACCCTTTATGTGCAGAGTATCGTACTCGGCTTTTGTTCTCGCGTCGATAAACAGGGCTTTTCTGTCGTAAAGTTGTTTAGTGAGAACGCTGCTGATGTTCTCAGGTTCGATGAAACCCTGCTTGTTTTTCTTCCCGCCGAAAAACTGAGACGGTTTGGAAGTGGTATCGTAAGGGTCGTTTATGAAATCTCCGATATTGCTTTTAGAAGTCGTATCCTGCTTGTATATGTTTTTCTCCATAATGAGAGAAACGCCGTTAGGGTTCACCGCGTTCACGATAAGGGCAATAACCGCCGAGAAAATCAAAACCGCGAGTATTTGTTTAAAAACTTTCATCCTCTAAAATAAAAATAAATATAGTATTAAAAAACTCAATTTTCGAATAAAGTTTTTTCGCTGCTTTTACCCCTTTTTGTGATTCCAAGATGTTTATAAGCGAGAGAGGTCGCTTCGCGTCCTTTCGGCGTCCTTCGTATGAATCCTTCAATAAGAAGGAATGGTTCATAAACATCCTCGACCGTACCTGTATCTTCGCCGATGGAAGCGGCGATTGTCGAAAGACCGACCGGACCTCCGTTATGCTTAAGGATTATCGTCTCCAGTATTTTCTTGTCGATCGAATCGAGTCCGAATTCGTCTACGCCGAGAGATTCCAGCGCGTAGAGAGCTATCTTCTTATCAATGGTTCCGTTTCCTTTTACAATTGCAAAATCCCGGGTCCGTTTAAGTAATCTGTTCGCGATGCGCGGCGTCGCTCTGCTTCTTCTCGCAATTTCGAAAGCGCCTTCTTCGCTGATTTTAATATTCAGAATGCGCGAGGAGCGGTTGACAATATCCACGAGGTTCTCGGTAGTATAGTAATCGAGGTGGCAGTTTATTCCGAACCTGTCGAGAAGGGGAGACGAAAGGAGCCCCTGTCTTGTCGTTGCTCCTATCAGAGTAAACTTTTCGAGTTTAATAGGAATGCTTCTCGAGGCCGGTCCCGTATCGATTATAATGTCGAGTTTGTATTCTTCCATTGCCGAATAAAGAAATTCCTCGACGACTTTTGGAATTCTGTGAATTTCATCTATAAAAAGAATTTGCTTGTCCTTTAATTTTGTGAGCATTCCGGCGAGGTCTCCCGGTTTTTCGATAATCGGTCCTGAAGTGCTTATAATATCGGAATCAAGTTCGTTTGCTATTATGTTAGCGAGAGTTGTCTTGCCGAGTCCGGGAGGTCCCGTAAACAGCACGTGGTCAAGTGATTCGTTGAGTTTCTTCGCGCTCTGAATGAATACTTTCAGGTTCTCCTTGACTTTTTTCTGACCGGTGAAATCGGAAAATACTTTCGGCCTTATCAATGATACGAAGTCCTTTTCGTCTTCGGGCAGAGGCTGCGGGCTGTTTACGCCTTTACGTTCTTTCATTTAATTTCATAAAATTTTAATAAAAATAATGTTAAATTTATCAACAAACAAATTATTAATTATGAATAACGACACCGTAAGGGAAATAGACAGGATGTTCGTAATCAGGCGGACAAGGATACTCGGCATCGCGATACTTGTCGGAGTCTTTCTTGTTTACATATTCGGGGTATTTCTTCCTACCGACAACACGAATCCCGAATACTCATACCTGAATTACATCAGTTTCATATTTTGCGCCGCGCTATGCACCGGCTCCCTGTTCCTGAAGAAGATTCTGATTAAGAAAGTTGACGACAAAAATTTCGCGGCGCAGTATTTCAACGCGCACGTTCTGCCCTTCGCGCTTTGCGACCTCGGGGGACTGATATGCATCACGGCGAACCTTTTCATAAATCTGAACATAGTTTACGCATCGGCAGGTTTCCTGCTTGCGGCTGTAATGATAGTATTGAATTTTCCTAAGTCCGGAGATTCGACCGTGAGAAAAATCTGAATTGGCACGAAACAAATCCGTTGAATATGACGGAAGTAATGATTAATATTTAACAACTGATTTATTAAATCAATCGGAGTGAAGTATGATTAAGTACCTTTGGTTTTATTTACTGTCTGTTACCGCCGCGCTTGTATTATGCTCCTGCGAGGATTCATCGACCGATTTGATAAAAGGACCGCCGAGGGAAGTATCAATGACCGTGACGGGTACACTTGCAAACTGGAATTCAGGCGAAGGATACAGCATAATGGCGGTTGCTCAGGTTCCCTCACTGAACGACAGCAAAAAAGAGGGAATAGACACTGCTTCAATAAGCGGCAGCGGTGAATTTACAATCGTGCTGCATTCGATTTACGATAAATACTGTTATGACGCGGTACTCTCAAACGACCCTGGCTGCATAATGAACGTGAATCCTTCTCCATACAACATGAGGCAGGCGAATATTAATTTCGAGATTTATCAGGGCGGAACGTACAGGGGGCATATTACGAATATTGTTCACAGGGTCGGGAACGACACTAACGGGACTTATTTTCTGAAGTTTACCGCATTCAGTTCTGTCGGAACGATTACGGGAAATAAACTTTGCGTAAACAATGATTCGACTCATTTCTGGTTTTACGATTATTACCTTAACACCAGAGCCGACTGGACCAAGGTTGTGATACTGATAGAAGGCACTAACCTGGTAAAGACATTGTACAATTATTCAAATAATGACCCTCAATACGGTGTCATCTGGGAATATGCAATGAATTAAAAAATAAACTTTTCAAACAGGAGTAAACTTGAAACAGGTTATTTCCTTAATTTTTGTCATCATCTTATTAATTGTATCATCCTGCAGTGATGATTCGACCTCTCCAAACAACGTCACGAACTGGCCTGAGGGAACTATTACAATCAGCGAGGCGCTTCCGGACTGGACTTACGGAGCGGGATATTCTTTAATACTCTGCGTGGTTCCGAGCGCGAAGTATACAAAGACGGTTATAGATTCGTGCGCGATAGGTATTGACGGGAGTTTCACTATACATCTGCCGCCGCTTGAAGACAGGTTTTACGACAGGACGTTGAGTTACAGTTCGGTAAACTGTTTTGACAGCGTAGTAATATCACAGACCGGGCTGAAGGACGCGAATACGGTTTTTGAGATTCACTACGGCGGAGCCATTAAGGGCGCGGTAAAAGGAAAGAAGCGCAAAATCGGGAACGATTCGACAAATACATACACGATGTATTACCACGCATACGGAAGCGGTTCAAACATGTCGGGCAGTTCGATATGCTACGTTCCCAACGGACAGAACGTCGATACTGTATATTATAAATACTCTATGAGCGTGAACAAGCACTGGAATCCCGATGTTTACATAGTAACCTCAAAAACACCGGGCAGGCGGGATTATTCCGTCTCGAACACGCATACAGTATCAGCGCCCTGGGAATATTATTTAAATAAGTAGGCTGGAAATTTATCCTTCCGCGGCGAGTATCTTTATACGGATATGGAAAATATCCGCGTATTATTTTACTTTACTCTTAATTTTATTTTTCCAATCTTAAACGATTAAAAGGAGAACTTATGGATTTACAATCAAATCTTAATCAGATTAAGGGTAAGGAATCATTTCTTGAAAAAATCAAAAGGTTTATTCCTGGATATGACGGATACGTAAACCGCGACAATTCACGCGAACTCGACACGATGCTCCGCAATCGACTAGCATCGAGCCTCGAGACAAACAAGGTTAAAATATCAAATACGGTATCGAATCTCTCGTCTGCGGGCAAGTTATTTGAATCCTCCAGCATTGATAAAATCGACAAGAAAAACGAAACAGCGATAGCCAAGTTCAAATCGGCGGCGCGGGGATACAGCGGCGCTTTCGACGTTGTAAAAGTCAAGGAAGAGAAACTGGCGCAATTATATAGTTTTGACGAATCGCTTCTGACGAACGTCGAGAGCGTGTGCGGACTTTTTTCGGAACTTGAGAACGCAAGCAAATCAGGGAGCGACCTGAAAGAACAAGTCGCGAAAATCGGCGCGGCGCTCGACGACCTGATTCAGAAATTCAGCGACAGGGAAAACATACTTTCCGCTTTGTGATATCCCGTTCCGTTATTATCACGGGCGGTATGAAACAGAAGCGGCAAGCACGGCAGGAATTAAAAAATATTAATTTATAATTTAAAACTTGAAAGAACATGGCATTAATTGACGTAATACAATTCTTCGATGAAACGGGAAGAACAATGGTTCACCGCGAGCCGCAGGACGGTTCCGCCGCGTACAGGCTCGGCACGCAATTGATTGTGCAGGATTCGCAGTCGGCATTATTTTACAGGGACGGAAAGGTACTCGATGAGTTCGGACCCGGTCGGCACACTTTGACCACGGAGAACATACCTTTTCTGACAAAACTTATCAGTCTTCCGTTCGGCGGCACATCGCCGTTTCAGGCGCAGGTGTATTTCATATCGATGAAGAAATTCATCGACCTGAAATGGGGAACGAAGTCCCCGATAAATTTCCGCGACGCGGAACTCACGTTCGTGCAGTTGCGCGCTTCGGGAAAATTCTCGATAAGAATAAAAGACGCGAGGCAGTTCATGCTTGAACTTGTTTCAACGCAGGGGCTTTTCACTACGAATGAAATTGAGGATTATCTCAGAGACGGAATAGTATCAAGACTGAACACTGTTCTCGGGCAGAATCTGAAAACGATATTCGACCTCGCGCAGTTTTATCCGCAGATTGAAGCAGGAGTTAAGGCGGCGGTAACGGATTTCTTCACCTCGCACGGAATAGAACTGACGGATTTCATCATAGCGGGCATAGTTCCTCCGGAAGAAGTTCAGGAAAAGATAAACGAAAGAAGTTCGATGGGAGCCGTTGGAAATCTGGATTCATACATGAAGTTCAAGGCGGCGCAGTCTCTGGAGAAAGCGGCTGAGAATGAAGGCGGCGGCGGAATGGCAGGAATGGGCGCGGGAATGGGCGCGGGAATGATGATGGCGAACATGATGGGCGGAATGATGCAGAACATGAACCAGCAGGGCGGACAGCAGCAGCAACAGCAGCAGCCTAAAATGACGGCGGACGAGATAATGGCAACAATAGAAAAACTCGGGAAGATGAAGGAAAGCGGTCTGATAACACCCGAAGAATTCGAGGCAAAGAAGAAGGATTTGCTCTCGAAATTGTAAATTCTATATAGGTCGAAATCAGAATTTTTAAAATATTAAAAAGTAATTACTAATTACTAATTATTAA
>CAZOQR010000073.1:0-11946 GCA_964581915.1 uncultured Ignavibacteriaceae bacterium
CGAGCCGTAAACGCTCATTCCGATCCAGTCTATGTAATCATCGCCCGGATAGTACGCTTTCATCGTGTTCCAGGAAGTCTTCGGTTCCGAAACGGCGTTAACGTGATACATCCACGTGATGTTATCCGCTTCGGCGTCTCTCATAACTTCCACGACATGCCTGTGGGCTTTTTTGTAAAGTTCGGCGCCTGCTTTTTTTCCGTTGAAGAGACCGCTCCAGGGAAACCAGTTGCCGTTCATTTCGGGAGCGAACTCCGCGAGTATCGGCTTTCCGAATTTCTTAGCGTCTTCCGCCCATTTCTCGATGTCGTCGTCGTATGTTCCGTCGGCAATTCTTTCGAGGTCGTACACGACATCGCGCTTTCCCGTAGTCCAATCGTAACGCGGCATTATTCTCACGTATGGCACCGCGCCGAATCCGGAAATCACTTTAACGTTCTGCAACGGAAACTTAATTCCTTTGAACCAGTTGTTTGAAAAGCACACCCAGACAGGTTTATGGCCCGTCAGTTCGATATACTCCGAGATTCTTTCTTTCGTAACGCTGTCCTCGGTGCTGCCCATGTCGGGAAATACGCCCGCGTAAATTCCGCTGAGGGGCGGAAGGAGTTTGCCGGTTTGTGAAAACACCGGCTGAAAAAACATCAACAATAATATTAAAAGAAATGATTTCGGATTCACGCTGCCGCCTTTTCCACATCGCTCATCTTATCGAGAGCGATGAATGATTTACCTTTCCCGTCTATAAAAATAACCCTTTTAAATTTAACGCCCCACAGAAGATCGTCGTGCCTGTAAGAAAATCTCGCGTTCACCGTCTGAGCGAAAGTGTCGTCATACGCTTTGAACAGTATAAGAAATTCCGCTTCACCCGCCGTCAAATCATCTTCTGTTTTCCCGTGCAGCGGGCTTACTTCGTCGATTATGTGATTGACCGTCCAGACAGTCGGGAAAAAGACAATTTTTTTATACTCAAGGTTGAGATTATAAAATCTTCTGACTTCCGTTCCATCGTTATCTTTTTCGAGCCAGGACGCGATTACCTGCACCTCGGCGTCAATCATTTCGGTTGAATAAGAGTTCGCGACTCTGAATTGCATCGCCTTGCCGTTTTCACCCCACTTCGTAAAAATCGCATTCGTACTGAATTTTATTTTAGTAACGGGCCGCGAGAATCTTCCGTAAAGCAGACCCGTCGCTATTGCGAAAGCCATAAGCCCGACGCCCGCTTCGAGCGTAGCGATGATGTTCGTCCAGTTGTCGTGCGGATTAATTCTTCCGAAACCGACTGTCGTCAAGGTTTGAGCGCTGAAGAAAAACGCGTTCAGAAAACCGTGAACGAATCCTTTACCCGTCTCGACTCCGAGATTTTCGGGTCCGTCAACAAAATAAAGTACGGAGAAAAAAAGATTTATAAGGACATAAACCACGAGTGCAAGAAAAAGAAAACGGGTCCAGGATATATTGACGAGAAAATGATACAGGTTGAACGACTCAAACCTGCCGATTCCGGTTTTTCTTACATTGAAAGAGCCGTCCCGTTTAATTATACGCTGGGTTTTCGTCTGGTATCTCGAACTGAGTCCCGTGTCTTTTATTTCTTTGTTGTTTTCTGTCATTTACGTTCCGGTGCAATATTTTTCGGATTAATCCGCCGTTATTCAAAATACAGATTCTTTTTCAATATAGTTCATCTTTACAACTTTTTCAGTGCGGATAAAGAAAACAATTTTAAAGTATGTCCGGACGTACGGAGAGAATCTTTAGTTCACCGAATATCCGTTCTGACCGGAGCGTTTTGTTTCGAAGAAAGCCTTTAGAAGAAATGCGCATTCCGTATCGAGCACACCTCCGTAAACCTTTACTTTATGGTTCAGTGATTTGTTGTTCGTTATATTTAAAACGCTTCCGCACGCTCCAGTCTTGATGTCATAGGAGCCGAAATAAACGGTATCGATTTTCGAGAGGACGAGCGCTCCCGCGCACATCGCGCACGGCTCGAGCGTGACATACATCGTGCATCCCTTCAGAATTTTTGTCTGCAGGGCGTCGAAGGCGGACGTCAGGGCGAGCATTTCCGCGTGGGCGGTCGGGTCTTTGAGTGTTTCTATCTGGTTATAAGCCCTTGCAATGATTTTATTCTCACGGACTATTATGCACCCGACCGGAACTTCGCCGATTTCGAAAGCGCGTTCAGCCTGTCTCAGCGCCTGCTTCATCAGGTTTGAGTGGATTTCCTTCAACCCGTAATCTCCTGCCTGATTTCCGTTTCGGGGTTCTTAAGTCTGCGCCTTATAATTTCAGTGAACGTGAAGAATTTAAAACCTTTTCGTTTAAGTTTGAAAATCTCTTCCTTATAATTTTTGAATTCATCGGCGGTAAAGGCAACGAGATAAATCATGCTTCTTCCGCCTTTCTGCGTACGGATGTTTATGTCGTTAAACAGCGCCTCGATTTTTCTTCTGCCTGTTTCCTCCGAATTAAATTTTATCAACACCGAGTCCCTGTACGCCTTGAGATTGTACAATCCGAATTCAGTGAGCACGTCGGTCCCGAGCGGGAAGATTTTTTTCGGATTAAGGACGATTACTCCGGCGGCTTTATCGTACTCGTAGCAGACCGACCTTACTTTCGACTTCCATTCCTTCTCGCGCATGTCGCTCTTGAATTCCGCGGTAAGGTCTTCTTCGGTTCCGACGTTCATGAACAGGAGATAATCTCTTTTCGAATCGAGCACGATAGTCTGCGCGTCAATTTTATCGACTATATCGGGAAGCACGACGGAAAACTTTTCAGGTGACTTCAGAACCTCTTCGAGATTTCCCTGAGAAATATCCTCCACCCTGTCCAGAATTAGGCAAACGTCAGCGGCGTCGCGTTTCACCTTGTCTGTGTATACGAACTGCACGGCTGCCATTGTTTTTTTCGATGAGTCCTTTTTGTTGTAAATATTCAGAAGCAGGTTGCCGTTTTTCGGGTCCTCGTATCCCGCGCAATCGAAGTCGAGTTCATACAGGGAGTTCGATATTTCGTAGTTAATCTCGACGGCGGGAACGTCTTTCGGAATAGAAATTTCCCTGAAGAACCACAGGTTGGGCATCGGCGGCGGAACCGGTTTTTTTGTTTTATCCTTCTTCGGCTTCTGCTTATCCTGCTCAGCGGCATAACCGTCTTCTTTTATCCATTCTTTTTTCACGCCGAACAAAGCAACTACGGAATCGATTTTCGCGGGTATTATTTTTTTCAGTTCGTCCGTAGAGAGAGTTCTTATTTTCACCGATGAAAACTCTTTAACAACGGGATCGTTTTTAACCGCCGCGCGCCTGTAGAAGAAGAACAGGACGAGAAACAGCGCTATCAGAGAACAAAGCACGATAACCCTTGTGTTTCCGTTTAAACTTGTTAACTTTCTGAAATTCAATTTTGTTAAAATTATTTTTCATTAAGAGCGCCTGAGAGATCCTCTTTCAGTTTCAGCAGTATCCGTTCATATTTTTTTACTTCCTTCATTTCTTTCAGACGGAGCGCTTCGTCGACGTATTTTTCCTTCCGCATTCCCGAGAGAACGCAGGATACGCCGGGCACGGAAGCCACCGTCAGCATTGCTTTCTGCGACAGCGGGAGGTTTCTGTGCTCGTTTTCAAGAAATTCCTCAAAGACCGAGTGCAGGTAAGCGGAGCGCTTAGAAGCGGATTCCTTGTAAAAATTCGAAGTCATGTTCAGGAGCCTGAAAACCAGTTTTATGTATCTGTCGAACTGTTTAATCAAATCGTCGTCATTAATCCTGTCTTCGAAATAATCCACGAGCAGGTTCAGCCTGTGAGAAAAAAAGTGCTCTATCGTATCGTTAAAATGTTCTATCGTGCCGAATTTCTCCCAGTTGTTCTTAAGCGTTTTTCCTGTCATCATTGTCGCGTTAAGCAGTTCGAAGTCTTCGGCGGGAACGCTGCCGTTCTGCATTTTCTCTTTTAGAAAGTCGTCTTCCATCATTTCAGCGACTTCGAGATACTTCAGGTATTCTTCCTTGTCGAACTTTTCACATTCGAAATCGGCAAGCCTGACGAGACCGTTCCGTGTTATTGAATTAAGAGGGCGGTTGACGAGAACGCCGATTCCTTTTTCGGACGCGAGTTCGAGAACCGTCTTTGCGCCGCCGTTCTGGTTTTTTTCAAAATAAGCGTCGGACTCAATTATGTTGAACGGAAGTTGTATTACTTTGAAATTATTCTCAGCCGCCACTTCACCCGCCGCTTCGATTAATTTTTCAAGCGACGTGAAGTCGTAAGAAACGCTGTTACGCGCAAACGTATTCGAAGACACTCCGTAACTTTTTATAGCGCCCGCTTTTACTTTTTCTTCGAGGAATTCGAACGCTTTTTTTATTCTCGAATAATATTCTTTCCTCGCGTCATCTTTTTCAACGGCGTTCTTAACCGCGCAGTTCAGATAGTATTCCGGATTGTGAAGAAGATAAACGTCTATATATCCGCTGCCGCCCGTCTGGTCGAGCCTGTACAATTGCCTGTTAATCTGGTCTTCGAGATAATCGGGGCTGATGCAGTGCCATAATTCGTCTTCGTATTCCACAACGTCCGAAAAAGGATTTCCGCCGTCACGTTTCTTTCGGGCGAATTGGTAATTTTTTCCCTGCATGTATCCGCCCTTTGTAACGACGACGACATCATCGCGTTTTAATTTCCCGCCTGCCGTCAAATCGTTCAAGACGTTGCCGATAAGAATTTCGCTTCGACCGTCGGTATAATTTGAGGAGGTATCGAGCAGCCTTATTCCTTTCAGCAAAGCCCTATTTACCGAGTTGACGTGCTCTTCAATCCTGTTGTCGATTCTGTAACATCCGAATCCGAAATTGTTTCCTTTTGTCATTCCTCTGCTTTTACTTCAATTTCAATAATTTTATATCCCATCAGTGTTTCTTTAAGGGAAAACAAAAGACCAATGCCGACAAAAAGCATTCCCGCAATGAACACGGATACCGCGATATAGTCGGTAACCCTTGAGACAATAACCACGTCGAGACCGATTACAAGCGACGTTATAATGAAAAAGAACAGTCCCGTAACATAGAATGAAACCGCGTTTCTGACGAGCCTTGCCCTTACGAGTATGTCGCCGAGTTGCTTCGCTATGCTCTGCAGTCTCGTTGTTTCGAGATAGTCAAGTTCAACGCCGTCCTTAAACCTGTTGTGATGTCTTCTTCTTTCTTCGGTCAACTGCCTTATCCTGCTGTTTATCGCCGAATACTTATTGCTGATTCCAAGCAGCAGCAATCCGCAGGCGGATATCATCACGGCGGGCGCCAGCATAAGTTGTATCGCTTTATAATAAACTTCAGTCTGCATTATTAAAATTACAAATTAAAAACAATTAATAATATTCATTTAAAGCCTTAAGCGAATATAAGATAAAACAATAATGTGAAAGCGCGCATAAATGCGGTATGGGCTTTGCAGGAAAGCGGAGAGCGAAATGTACGGGAGAAAGCGATTTCAGATTCTGAAGAGATACTGCATTTTCAGAAAGAACTGCCTGTCGGTCATCGCGTATTTCGGCTTGAAGTCGGGCGTATCGATATTTTTGTACATGTTCGTGAATCCGAAATAAAATATAGTGAACGGATTCGGTTTATAACTCGCAAGCGGGTTAAAGTAAAATCTTTCAGAGAACGAATTGTATTCGGATACGAGCCTGAAACTGATTTCTCTTGTAAGGTTATACGTTGTCACGTTCCTGAAAATGTATCCCGCGTCAATTTTTTCGCCCTTAAAACTTTCCGACAGTTCAAAATAATCCCAACTGTTTGACATAACGATGCTGTTTATCGGTTTGAATGTCGACCATAGGCTGTATGCCTGCTTGTATCCGACGTCGGGATTTTCGCTTCTTATAATCGATTTTCCGATATCGACGTAACCTCCGAACGTAAACGCCTTGAAAGTGTTGACGTTGAAATTAAGCCAGCCGGAACGCGCGCCCTGATTATAAACGCCGCCCCATACTTCGCTGTTCACGACCCTGTATCCGACGTCAACGCTAATCTGGTTGAACAACTGCATCCAGGTTTCGAACTGCAGATACACTTCGCGGAATTTTCCAGAATAGTCGTGTATTACGTGGGAATAAAACTGCGGCTGCAGTCTTAGCAAGACTTTGGTCTCGGGATACAGCATGTAGCCCTGCCAGGTTGAAAGCGTTATGTGATCGTTGCTTTGCAGGAAACCCGCGTCCCTTCTGACGTACGGCGACACCGCGTTAAACTGAACGTTAAAACTCCAGTGTTTCGCGTCCTTGTAAAATGTAGTCAGATACTGCATTCCTGAAAAAGAATCGCCGTCGAAATTCTTTGAATAATTGTCATTGCCGAAACTCCCGTCGGGTTTGAATGTCGTGTCATAAATTTCCTTAGTAACGGATTTCAGTATCTGAAAATCGAAGGAATAATTCTTGAGAAAACGGTACTTGCCGTCTATGCCGAAGTTTCTGTTGTATCCGTCCACGTTCGGGAAATGTTCGTCCTTTTTCGCTACCTGCCTGTCCGTAAATATGAATCCGATGTACGAGTCGTCGCCGTTTATGGAATGCTTTAACCTGACGATGTTCGAGAGTGATTTTCTGTCGGTTCCCACGAATTCGCTGTTCTCCTTGAACGGTACGATGAACGGGGTTCTTCTGTCGTAAGCCGATAATACTCCTATCTCCGTCCTGCCCGCTCTGCCTGTCAGTTTAAAAGCCAGCAGCGGATTATTAATCGAGCGCGTATAGACAGTGCTGCTCGGCGCCTTGAAGATATTCGCGCCTTCAAGGAAGAAGGGTCTTTTTTCGGAGTAAGAAATCGCGTAGACCGAATTCGCGGTGATCACTCCCGCGTCGGATTCTATCTGCGAGAAATCGGGGTTGAGCGTGAAATCGGCTGTTATCGTGGAAGTGATGCCGTACTTCACGTTGACTCCGAACTGCCCTTTAATATCTTCGTTGCTGAACTTCGAATTCGCGTTCTTAGGGTCGGAAATCTGTCCCGACTGTGTTGACATCGCGTACGGAAGGACTTCGATATTTTTTCCTCCTTTAATTCCGTTAACGCCCTTAACCTTGCAGGCTTTCGTGAAAAGAGTAGGGTCGTCGCGGGATATCGGCATGAGCGAATACTGGAAGCGGTTTTCACGCGGACGTATTCTAAGGAACTGAATCTGCCAGTCCTGAACATCCCTGTCGGGAAACCTGATGCTTTTAAAGGGTATCGCGATTTCCACAACCCATTTGTCGCTGTAATCTTTCGAGGCGGTATACCATATCATATCAAACGTATCGTCTTCGTTGCCCGGAGACGTCCACGTCAGGTCGCCCTGTATCCCGTACGGATTAACGAAGAGTTCGTATGCCTGCTTTCCTTCATTATAAGTGTCAAGAAAAAATCCGACGAAGTCATCTGAAAAAATATTGTCGCGGTTCGCCAGAGTTTTTCTGATTTTTTTCATATCGTTATCGTGGCATACAAATCCGAAGTACAGGTTGTTGTCGTCATAGAACATTCCGACTTCTGTTTTCACCTCGGGTTTCGTGTTGTCGCCCGGGCTCACTTCGGAAAAGTTGTTATGCATCACGGTTTTCAGCCAGGCGGGTTCGTTTAATTCTCCGTCTATGTTTATCCCTGAATTATCGATTCTATTAATCGTGATTTCGCTGAACTTGTTCGGCTCGAATTTATTGTTCACGCCGGAAATAACGGAATCGGTTACTGTCAGCGTCGTATCCCTGTGATTAATTCCGGCCGGCAGGATCTGCCGGATTAAAATTTCATCGCCCGTCATATCTCCCGCAGGAAGAGTTTCTTTCGGGAAGTAAGAATCGAAATGCGATAACGGTCCTTCTGGAGGATTCTCATTTTGCCCGAACGCCGACAATAGCGCCGTTACGGAAACGAGTATCAGCACACAGGCTGCGAGAAAATTTTTCTTCTGCGAAACAACGGGCATAGTAATAAATTTGAATTAATAAATTTTCCCTTAATGACGATGAATGCGAGCCGTAAATTAATAAAACATACTTTCAATATAACATAAACCCAAACGGCAAAAGTCTTAGTTATTTTACTGAATTCCGGAGAATTTGTTACAGAAAAGGAAAAAATATTTTCGGGCGGATTGCGAAAACAGCATCCGCCGGGCTTTACAATGTGTTATTACATTGGTTTATTTTGCTCTTTCGTAATGCTTCGGAAACGGCTTTTCTACTTTGAGAGTTCCGGCGGCTTTCAAAGGCCAGTAAGGCTCGCGCAGGAATTCCCTTCCGAGGAGAACGATGTCCGCCTGTCCGTTTCTGATTATCATATCAGCCTGTTCGGGAGAGGTTATCAAACCCACTCCGCCGGTAAGGATGCCTGTCTCCTTTTTTATTCTTTCCGCGAAAGGAATCTGATATCCCGGTCCGAGCGGAATTTTCGCCGCCGGGACATTTCCGCCGCTCGAGCAGTCGATTAAATCCACTCCTTCTTTTTTTAATATCGCGGACAACTTTACTGAATCTTCAATCGTCCATCCGCCTTCCGTCCAGTCGGTCGAAGAGATTCTGACAAACAAAGGAACATCGACGGGAAGAATGCTTCTTACAGACCCCGCGATTTCAACTGCAAGCCTTGTTCTGTTTTCGAAACTGCCGCCGTATTCGTCAGTCCGTTTATTCGAGAGCGGAGAATAAAACTGATGAACAAGGTAACCGTGCGCCATGTGAAGTTCGATTATCCTGAATCCCGCGTTAACGCTTCGTTCCGCCGCTTTTGTAAAATCGCCGACAACTTTCCGGATATCCTCTTTTGTCATTTCTTTCGGAACGGGATATTCCGGCGAGAACGCTTCCGCTGTCGGACCGAGCACCTGCCATCCGCCGTTATCGGGAGTGATAACGCCGCTGCCTTTTAAAGGCGAACACATCGACGCTTTTCTTCCGGCGTGCGCCAGTTGAATTCCCGGAACGCAGCCTTGTGATTTTATGAAGTCGTTCACGCGCACATACGCTTCCGCCAGTTCATTGCTCCAGATTCCGAGTTCATCCGGCGATATTCTCGCTTCGGGTGATACGCTTGTCGCTTCCTGGATTATCAGTCCGGCTCCTCCAACGGCGCGGCTGCCGAGATGCACGATGTGCCAGTCCTGCGGAAATCCGTTTACCGCGGAATACATGCACATCGGAGAAACGGCAACGCGGTTTTTTATTTCGACTCCCCTGATTTTTAAAGGTGAAAACAAATTGTTCATACGGTAGATTATTTTACTCGCAAATTATTGTTTGAGATATTTTTAAAAATTTAATAATCGCGTTATTAATATATAATGCAGAAAACACAGATACAAATTCAACGGCTGTTCACCAACTAACTTAAGATGCGTACCGCATACAAGAATACGGACTGATTAATTTTATTTTATTTCATATTTTCAAATAAACTCGATTCTATGGAAACTGTAATCAGCGTGTTATTGGGAATAGGTTTGAGCGCGGCGAGCGGGTTCAGGGTTTTTGTTCCTCTGCTCGGGCTCAGCATCGCCTCGGTTACCGGGGCATTGAATCTAAGCGGCGACTTTGTATGGATTGGAAGCGTGCCGGCGCTGATAGCGTTTTCCGTCGCGACGGCGGTTGAAATCGGAGCGTATTATTTTCCCTGGCTCGACAACGCGCTCGACACGGTTACGACGCCGCTCGCCGTTGTCTCCGGCGTTGTCGTTTCGCTTTCCGTTTACGCCGACATGTCTCCTTTCGTCAAATGGAGCCTCGCGATAATCGCGGGCGGAGGCGTCGCCGGTTTCGTTCAGGCGGGAACAATCTCGATGCGGGCGTTATCTTCGGGAGCGACGGGCGGGCTCGGAAATTTCGTAATCGCGACAATGGAGTTCTTCGGCTCCGCGGTCACGACGTTTCTCGCAATCGCCGTACCAGCGGTCTGCTTCGTCTGTCTTCTAATCGCGGGAATCATTTTAACAAGAATGTACAGGAAGAAGAAAAGAGCGGCTCTCACCTGAAACGCGCCCGCAATATTTTTATCCTTATGTTTGAATATAATTCGAATAAAACGTATTTTTACGTATCATTTCTAAAGTTAAAGACAATTTTATGAAAAAGATTATTATTTCTCTTTACTGTTTATTCTTTTCGGTTGCTTTAACAAGCGCGCAATGGAACATACAGTACACGTCAAATCCGAGCCAATCCGTTTACTGCCTTAAATTTTTCAACGACAACACGGGATTTTTCTCGGGCGTGCTGTACAATTCGTCAACCATGAACATATACAAGACAACGAACGGAGGTTTAAACTTCACGGCGCAGAACTCCAACTACACCGCGCAGCGGTTCATGTCAATTTTCATTATTCATCCCGATACGGTTTTCATCAGCGGCAACTACGGAAAAATACTGAGAACGGTAAACGGCGGGAACAACTGGATTCCCTACGTTTACACGGATACCACGGTTCAGTTCTGGGGACTTTACTTTACAAATTCGGCGACCGGCTATGCCGCGGGAAGCAAGGGCACGATACTTAAAACGACCGACAGGGGAAACAACTGGACAGCGCTCACGACTCCTACGATGACGGCTCTCGACGGTATTTGCTTCGTCAACGAGAACACGGGTTACGTCGGCGGAGCGAACGTATTTCTCAAGACCACAGACGCGGGGGCGACGTGGGTGAACAAGGGCGGCCTTTTCATAAGCCCGTTCGAAACCGCTCAGACGGTATGCTTCACGGACGCCAGCACTGGTTACTATTGTACGAACACAACCAACTGCCGCAAGGTGAAGACTACTGACGGCGGCGACACGTGGACGCTTCTCGACACGAATTCAAACATAGGCGCGGGCTGGGACATGTCATTTCCGAACGCGCAGACGGGATACGTCTGCACGGGAACGGGAAAGGTTCTGAAAACGACAGACGCGGGCGCGCACTGGGGGATACAGAACACGCCTGTCACAGAAAACCTGTACGCGATGCACTTCCCGTCCGTTAACACGGGATACATCGCCACATACTACGGTAAAATTCTTAAAACAACAAACGGCGGACTTACATTCATATCAAGAGTCGAAAATGAAATACCGGAAGGTTACTCGCTCGGACAGAACTATCCGAATCCGTTCAATCCTTCGACGAAGATAAAATTCTCGGTCAGGGAAAGCGGACGCGCGACGCTAAAAGTATACGACGCTTCGGGAAAAACCGCAGCGGTGCTGCTTGACGAAGAACTCGAAAGGGGAAATTACGAAATAACATTCAACGCGGACAATCTGTCCGCGGGCGTTTATTTCTACGCGCTTGAATCAAACGGATTCAGGCAGACAAAGAAGATGATGCTATTAAAGTAGTTGCGAATATTTTACGCCTCGTCGCCGGGCCGAATATGCGAGGCGGCGTGCCGGAGTTCGGGAAGGAGAAGAAAGAGGGCGTCTCCGCCGGATTTAGAAAAAGATGCCGCCCGCTTCGCGGGCTTTATTATTTTACTTTCTTGTTGCTACAAAGATATCACCCGCTTCGCGGGTTTTTGGAACATAGCAGAGGTTATGCGATTATTCACGGGTAGCGGCGCGGATTACGGATTTTCGATGAGGCGGGACGCAAGAACACGGAGGGGCTTCGTAACAAGAAGAATATACTGTTATAAATTTATTTTTCTTTCCGCCATCTTCGGCTGTCATTGTCCCACGAATAATTCACTTCTCCGAAATGGAAAACGGGTTCGATAAATAATTTTATTTTATCAATCACGCGGCTGAAACTATCCGGTACGCGCGGCTCGTCCGATTTTATCCTGTTCAGAAAAGCCTTCCACTGTTTCTGCCTTCCGGAATCATTTTTATACCCGCTTTCGTAAATTACTTTTCTCTTTTCCGGCAGTGTATTTCTCGCGAAGAACGTTTTTTCTATGGAATTAA
>CAZOQR010000074.1:0-11930 GCA_964581915.1 uncultured Ignavibacteriaceae bacterium
CTTCCGATGCTCCTGCTGCTTCTGAAGGGTTATAAAATCAAGGGCTCGCTTCCTTTCGATATGCCTTCGAACTGGATTTCCGTTCATCCGGGTCTCACGGATTCGGCTGTAGGCGATATTTCAAACAGATGCGAAAGGCAGATTCATAAATTCGCCGAAAGGCTTTTCGAAAAAGGGCGCGCGTTCAGTTACAAGTTCTTCGTGTACCTGCCGCTCGATATCGCGGTTGCTCCTGTTACAATCGGATATTATTTCTGCGGAAGGTTCATGTTCGCGAAATCGTTTTACGCATCCGCCGACTGCAATGACTGCCGGCTGTGCGTCGAGAAATGTCCGACGAATTCTATCGTGCTCGTGGGCAAGAGACCGTTCTGGCGGTACACCTGCGAGAGTTGTATGAGATGCATCGGCATCTGTCCGAGCAAATCTATACAAACGGCTCATTCTTTTATTATTCCGATGATGTATGTGTTTTCGCTGATACCCGTTACAGCCGCGGTCGTGAACATACTCGGTCTTCCGGCGGACGGATTTTTTCTGGACGTGTTAATCCGCGTGATAAACTGGGTTGCTGTTTTCTTTTTCCTGATAGCGGTGTATTTTATTTTCGCGCAACTGCTGAGGGTGAAATTCATAAACAGATTTTTCGAATACACGTCGCTCACGAGATACTGGAGAAGGTACATCGCTTCGGGAATGAAACTCAGGGATTTCGGAACGAAATAAATCCGCCGCGGGGCTGGAGTTAGCGCCGATAAAATATATATCTCGGAAAAAAGGTTACGCCGAAAATAATTCCTTTCTTTATACGCCGATTAGGATTAATTTCCTCGAAATTATCCCGTACAAATGGAGCCTGAAATTCCCGAAGTTCAGACGAAAGAAATCATCTCGCCCGCCGAGGAGAAATTTGAAAAACTTAGAAACAAAACAGGGCTAATATTAGGTCCGCTTGTCTTTCTGATATTTTATCTTCTGCCTTACTCATCCGTTTCGTACGAGGCGCACGCGCTCTCGGCGATTCTTCTTCTCGTGATTGTATGGTGGATAACGGAGCCCGTGCCTATTCCCGCCGCGGCACTGCTCGGAGCGGTGCTATGCGTTGTTTTCAACGTGGCGGATATTAAAAAAGTGTTTGCTCCTTTCGCCGACCCTATCGTGTTTCTATTTCTCGGAAGTTTTGTTCTCGCGGAAGCGATGAGCAAGCACGGACTCGACAAGCGTTTCGCGCTCAGAATACTCACGATGAAGTTCGTCGGAAAGAGCACGGGCAGAATTCTTTTCACTTTCGGCGCGATAACGGCGTTCATCTCGATGTGGATTAGCAATACCGCCGCCGCGGCTATGATGCTGCCAATCGCCGTCGGCATAGTCGGCTCTGTAGCGAAAATCGCGGGCGGGGAAAAAGGTAGGAAAATCGACGTAAGGAAATTCAGGTTCGGCACGGCTATGATGCTTATGACGGCGTATTCCGCATCGATAGGAGGTATCGGAACGCCCGTCGGCACGCCGCCGAATCTTATCGGCATAGCGATGATTGAAAAATTCGCGTCTCTGAGAATATCGTTTTTCGAGTGGCTGATGTTCGCCTTGCCGATGCTCGCGATTATGTACGTGTTCCTTTTTCTTCTTATATATTTTCTGAACAAACCTGAAGTGTCGCGGCTTGAAATCTCGGATTCTTTCGTGTCTTCATCGAAACTCAACCTCGGAAAAATGAAACGCGGCGAAATAAATTCGATGATTGCTTTCTTCGTCACGGTCGCGCTCTGGATAATTCCCGGATTCATAGCAGTTATATACGGCACCGAATCGGGCGTGTTTAAGAATTACAACACTCATCTTCCCGAAGCCGTAGCGGCTCTTATCGGAGCGTCTCTTCTCTTTCTTTTGCCGGTTGACAGGAAGAAAATGGAGTTTACAATCAACTGGAAGGACGTCACTCGAATCGACTGGGGCACGCTGATTCTTTTCGGCGGCGGGCTCTCGCTCGGCAATCTGATGTTCGAAACTAAACTCGCGGACTATCTGGGAAAATCGTTCATTAATTTCAGCGGTCTTGACACGGTATGGGGGATAACGTTCGCGGCAATATTCATCGCGATTATTGTCAGCGAGGCGACGTCGAATACCGCTTCCGCGAATATGATTGTTCCCGTCGTGATTTCAATCTGCATCGCTGGAAATATAAATCCCGTTCCGCCTGCCATAGGAGCGACTCTCGGCGCGAGTTGGGGATTCATGCTCCCCGTTTCAACTCCGCCGAACGCGATTGTTTACGGCTCGGGAATGGTTCCTATTACCAAGATGATAAGGTCGGGCGTTTTCTTCGATATTATCGGAGGCGTCCTGATTTGGCTTATACTGAGGATGCTTCTTCCTTTGTTGAATCTCGGTTGACGCGTAAAAAAGTCTTTCCGCCGCGAGACGGAAAGACTGATAACAGCATAGAAACTTTATGGTGATAAATTAAAAGATTACGTAAGAAAATCCAACCTGCAGCGCTTCCTTTATCTGCGTCTTGAACGACGCTTTCTTTTCGTAAATAATGTTGACTCCGAGATTCACGTTTATGTAATCGTTAACTTTTGCCGTAATGATATTATCCCAGTTAACGTCCCACACGTCGAGAGTGTTAAAGCGGGAAAAGAGCCGCAGCCTCGAAGAATACATTATGTTCTGCATAAGGTCAACGTTCGTTTCTGTGACGGATTCGATGCCCGTCTCAAGTTTGAACTTTTCGATTTTATCGGGCGTGTCGGGGTCATCGGAATATTTCGTGAATTCGCTCGTGATAACTTCCTGCAAGCCTACGCCGAGCCGGGTTGAAAAATGCTTTTTCGAGTAGATAAAACCGAGCGACTGCGTTATGTAGCCCGGGTCGAAGAAAGCAGCCGTCTGAATTTCGGGAGATACGCTGTAGTCATATCCGTTCGAGATGCTTGAGCGCACTTCATTGCTGAAATAAGGATTGACAACCCATCCGAGATGCCTTATCAGAATAGAGTTCAGTCTCAGTTCGTTATCGGTGGTCTTGAACGAGCCGCTTGTCTTTGACTTTCCGTAAGCGAGTTTCAGGCTGTTGTACAAATCCCATTTCTTGCTGTGATAGAGCACTCCGAAATTTCCCAGTCCCGCGAACGCCACGGCGTCTTCGCCTCCCTGCGTCCAGTTTGAAAATGATATCTGGCTCAGGTTGAGCGCGACGGCTCCGCGCGGAGTCCAGCCGTATTTCAGCGAAGTGTCAACCTGCGCTGATAAAAGCGCTCCCGTGAATACGAGTATTAAAAGTAGTAATGCTCTTTTCATAAAATAATATTTTAGTTTCGGTTTTTTTACGGGATTGTTATTTTGTTAAGGCTTTTATCTTGAATAAAACTCCCGCTAAGATTCCTGCTATGCTCGGAACTCCGAGGAACAGCCACAATTGCTCTATAGCCTTTCCGCCTGCGAATATAGCGGGTCCAAAACTCCTTGCAGGATTAACGGATACTCCCGTTATCTGTATGCCGAATATGTGAATCACTACAAGCGTTATGCCGATTGCGAGACCCGCGAGTTCCGCGTGAACGCCTTCCTGCGTAGAGCCGAGTATTACTATGACGAAAAGAAACGTTGCAATGAATTCAAAGACAATCGCCGAATGGAGGGCGTATCCGCCCATGTAACCCGGTCCCCAGCCGTTCTGTCCCAGCCCGCTTGCGGCAACGTCGTATCCGGTTCTTCCTGTCATAATAAGGAAAATTACCGCGGCTCCGAGAATTCCGCCTATGAACTGAAAAATTATGTAACCCGCGAGGTCCTTGCCCGTCATCTTTCCGGCGAAGAAAACACCGAGACTTACCGCGGGATTTATGTGGCATCCTGAAATAGGACCGATGCCGTATGCCATCGCGATTAAAGCCAGGCCGAAAGCGAATGCGATTCCAAGCACTCCTACGGAAGCGCCCGCTACAACGGCGGTTCCGCATCCGAACAATACAAGCGTGAAAGTTCCTATTAACTCAGCAAAGTATTTTTTCATTGAAGTAGTTTTTGGTTTATGAAATGTTCATTCTTCTTAATTTATTATATTTTTTTGTTTATTCCAACATCTGTTATTTGCCTAAATTAATGAAAAAATGCCTGACGTTATTCTGAAACACGGATTTTATTTAATCGTATACAAACTAAACGCGGATAATCTTCCCCTGCAGGAATTCCGGTTATCCGTTTTGTTCTTAACCTCAATTGTTTGAAAATGAAAAACATTATTCTCCTGCTTTTTGTACTGGCGGCTTTGTCCGTCACGCGGGCGCAGACCGCTCCCGTTGATACTTCAGGGCTCGGCCGCATAAAATACGAGGCTCTGAATAATCCGAAAGCAATAGAAACGCTTTCATATCTCTGCAATGTCTTCGGTCCGCGGCTTATGTGGTCACAGGAATATAAAAAAGCCGCGGAGTGGGTCGAATCAAGCCTGAAGGATTGGAACATCCCCGATGTGTATTTTGAGGACATTAATAAGAAAGGAAAGTCCTGGTCGTTGAAAAAATTCCATGCCTCAGTAATCGAACCTTATGCCGTAAATCTAATCGTGAATCCAAAATGCTGGTCTCCCGGAACTCAGGGCACGATAAAAAGCGAAGCGGTATATTTCAAGGCTTCGAAAACGGAAGAATTTGAAAAATACAGAGGAAAACTAAAAGGCAAGATCGTGCTCATCTCCGACCCGATACCACAGCGAATGGCGATGAGACCGATGGTTTCGCGGTTTAACGACGATACGCTCAAAGCGCTTTCAAACTATACTGTACCGACCGGAGAGGAGAAACTCAAAAACAAGGAACAGGAGGAAATTAACAATAAACTTTACGTGGAATATTTTTCTTTCTTCACGAAGAAAATAGCGTTCTGCAAGGAAGAAGGCGCGGCGCTAATCCTTGACGTGGGCGCGAGACAGTACGGCACCAACATTGCCTGGGGCAACATATCGGCAGTAATGCCAAACGATATCTTTGATTTCCTCATCAAGCAGGCGGGCGATCCTGAAATTCCCGAGTCGCTTCCTCAGATGGTCGTATCGACAGAGCAGTACAATACAATCATCGATATGCTGTTGAAGAACAAGCAAGTAGTTATTGAAGCGAATCTCGACGTCGAGAAAAAAGGAGTGGATGACGGATTCAGCATCATAGCGGAAATACCCGGCACCGACCTGAAGAACGAAATAGTGATGCTGGGAGGGCATTTCGATTCATACACTTCCGCTAACGGCGTTGTTGATAACGGAACCGGTGTCGTTGCCTGCATTGAAGCCCTGCGGATTATTAAATCGCTCGGCATTCAGCCCAGAAGGACAATACGCATAGGTCTCTGGGGAGCCGAAGAGGAAGGTCTTGTAGGTTCGAAATATCATATCGAAAAGCATTTTAAGAACGGAAGAGAAAAACTATGCGCATATTTTAATATGGATTTCGGCGTCGGCAGATTCAGAGGAATATACGCTGAGGAAAATGTACGCGCCGCTTCGGTTTTCAAAGACTGGATGTCCGTACTCAACGACGGGAAATTCAGGACAGTCTGCCTGAGCAGTGTGAAAAATTCCGACCAGGAAGCCTTTCAGGACGCAGGACTCCCGGGATTCGCCTTCATTCAAGACCCGCTTGATTATATGAGAACTTATCATACAAATATGGACTATCTTGACCGCGTGCCTCAGGACGACCTGAATCAAAATGTTTACATCCTGTCGGCTTTTGCCTGGCTCGCCGCGAATATGAAAACAGATTTTACATTAAATTAAAATTAAACCTGTGGAAACTAATACAAAAAAATCCTTTAACACGAGGGCATTCGTGTCCGTCGCGATGTTCACCTCTCTTCTCGCTTTGCCGCTCTCGGGCTATATGAATCACATACTGCAGTTCGAAAAATTAACCACCCCGAGACATTTCTGGATGTCAGTGCACGACGTTGCCGCGATTCTATTCGCCGTGTTTTCGATAATTCATATAATACTGAACAGACGCGCGCTTCTGGGTTACGTAAGAAAGATTAAGCATATTTCGGTCAGCAGGGAGGCGGTTTTCGCGATAATACTTGTTATATTCATTGTCGGATTTATTTCAATGCACGCTTTTCACGCGGGCTGAGCAGAATAATAAATGGTTTCCTGAATTATTTGTTCCGGAGATGTGAAAAATGCCTGCCGCGCAGCGGACGGTTTTTTCATAACGGGAAAACCTTTTTATCCCGTTAATTGTTATAAAACCCGATGAATGAAAACAAAGAGAAAGGCAATCTCAAAACTCTCATAACGCTGATTGTATCGACAGGTCTGTTCAGTCTATTGCTCGTTCCCGCATTCTGGATAGCGATGTCGGGAGCGATGTTGTTTGATTCTCCGGGCTCGGCGGAAAGCGTCTATCTTATTGTCCTCTATGCCGTGATGCTTTCTTTTCCTTTTGTAATTCTGATATCCTTCACTTCCTGGATATTCTTCTATTTCGAAAAATACCGGTGGGCGGTAATCGTGTCGCTGTTTCCTCTCGTGAACGTTATGTGCGCCTCGGTTCTTATCTTCATATCTTACGTTTTCTTCAACGGCAGTCTCGTTCCTTAATTTTATGCCCGCGGTTTTGATTAATTTAAAATCGCGCCGTTTTTTGGTATATTGTATCGTGGAGAAATAATTTTTTTATTTATGATATCGCCTTTTAATATATTTCAACTGACGGAAGAGACAGTAAAAGAAGTCGAAATGTTTCCTCCCGTGCCGCACAGACACGACCACGAAGAACTTATAATTCTTACCAAAGGAAGCGCGGAACATTATGTGGATTTTAAAAAAGAAACGGTATCGGCTCCTTCGGTAATATACGCGGCTCAATGCAGAGTGCATAAGTTCGTTCCGCAATCCGGCGCCAGAGGATGGGTCGTGCGGTATAAAACCGAATTTCTACCCGCGAATAGATTTCATTTCTTTTCCTGCTACATCGATAATGTGGAATATATGATAAATCCCGGTTACTGCCTTGAAGATATTGAAACACTCTGCAGGCTGTTGAAAAGCGAACTTGAATTGGAACCCGCGGATTTTAAAACCATTAAACATCTTCTCGAAGCCCTTATATCAAAACTTGAAACGCTCGGGCTTAATAAAATACTTCCCGATGAAAATCCGAACAATATCCGCTCCGTTACATTCAGAAATTTCCTGAAAATTCTCGAAGAGAATTTCCGCCGTCCGCTGGGCGTTGAGTTTTACGCTGAAAAACTAAACACGTCGATAAGAAATCTCAACATAATTTGCCGGGAAATAATAAACAAAAGCGTCAGGGAATTAATCGAAACCCGCAAACTAATCGAAGCGCGCCGCCTTCTTCTTAATACCGAAAAATCGGTTTCGGAAATAGGTTTTGAACTCGGATATAACGAGAAATCCTACTTCACGCGGGTTTTCAGGGAAAAAACCGGCTCTACACCCTCCCGGTTCAGGTCCCAATCATTCTTAAAATCCGCCTGAAAGTACCACACATTTTCCGAAAAGTATTACCGTAATATATGTAGGTACATATATTTTTGTATAGTAACAATTTAAACACTAAATTAAAAATTAAACTTAATAAAATGGAAAAGACAAAATGGGTCATCGACCCCACACACAGCAAAATCGGTTTTAAAGTTAAGCACCTCATGATTTCAAATGTTCTCGGCAACTTCAAGCAGTTTGAAGGCGAAGTTCTTACGGACGGGGACAGGTTTGAAAACGCCGCAGTCAGACTTTCAATAGACGCGGCTTCCGTTGATACGGAAATCGCCGACAGGGACACTCATCTGAAAAGCGCGGATTTCTTCGACGCGGAAAAGTATCCGAAACTGATCTTTTCAGACGCGAAGATTGAAGACCTCGGGGATGATACTTTTGAAATGAAAGGCAATCTAACGATTAAAGACGTAACGAAACCCGTGAAACTCGCGGTGGAATTCGGCGGGATAATGAAAGATCCCTGGGGAAATGAAAAAGCCGGTTTCTCGATCAGCGGAAAAATCAACAGAAAAGACTGGGGTCTTACCTGGAACGCCGCTCTTGAAGCGGGCGGGGTGCTTGTCGGAGAAGACGTTAAACTCATAATAGACGTCGAACTGCTTAAACAAAAGTAACTACTCCCGGATTAATGTGAATTCGGTTAAAGTTTATGTTGTTGTTGATTATGAAAGGAAGTCAGGCAAACGTAAAATAATATGAAAGCAAAAATATCTGATGCAAAAAACGATTCAGCGGTGATGCCCGTGCTCTTTGTCGGGCACGGCAGTCCGATGAACGCAATCGAAGATACGGAATTCTCACGCGGATGGCGCGGGATTGCCGGAGTGATACCAAAGCCGGAATGCATTCTCTGCGTCTCCGCGCACTGGGAAACTAAGGGTACACGGATAATGTCGTCAGCGTATCCGGAGACAATACACGACTTCGGAGGCTTCCCGCAGGAATTGTACGATGTAAGGTATCCGGCGCCCGGAAGCCCCGAACTTGCGGCAAAAACAAGGAACACTGTGAAGAAAATCGAAATTGAATCCGACGAAAACTGGGGTCTCGACCACGGCGCGTGGAGCGTATTGAAGCATATGTATCCTGATGCGGATATCCCTGTTATTCAGTTAAGTCTCGATTATACAAAAGACCCAGCGTATCATTACGAACTTGCAAAAGAACTTTCTTTTCTGCGAAGCAAAGGCGTCTTAATCGCGGGAAGCGGCAACATCGTTCATAACCTTAGAATTATAGACTGGAAAAACAAAGAAAGGGGATATGACTGGGCGGAGGAAGCGAATTCAAAACTGAAAAAATTGATGCAAGATGGTGACCATAAAAGCCTGATTGAATACGAAAAACTTGGCAGGGAAGTCGAACTCTCCGTGCCGACACCCGAGCATTATCTTCCGCTTCTTTATGTTCTCGCTCTCAAAGAAGAAAAAGAAAGCATTTCTTTTTTCAACGATAAAACCGTCATGGGTTCGATTTCAATGACGTCGCTCTTAATAAAATAATTTCTTGAAAGGCAAAAAAATGTCGAAAACCATAATACATAAATCGGAAACCCGCGGACGCGCGAATCACGGATGGCTGGACACCCGCCACACTTTCAGTTTCGCGGACTATTACAACCCCGAACGAATGCATTTCGGAGTTCTCAGAGTCCTGAACGACGACATTGTCAGTCCGGGCATGGGATTCGGAAAACATCCGCACGATAACATGGAAATAATTTCTATTCCGCTTGAAGGGGACCTTGAACACAAAGACAGCATGGGCAATGTAACGGTTATCAATCAAGGTGACATTCAGGTAATGAGCGCGGGCACCGGTATTTATCACAGTGAATATAACAAAAATAAAGACATCCCTGTGAAATTCCTTCAGATATGGGTTTTTCCCGACAAAAGGGATGTGACTCCGCGTTACGATCAAATAACCTTGAACACTGAAAAACGCCGGAACAGGCTTCAGCAGGTCGTTTCGCCGTATCCGGACGATGAAGGAGCGTGGATTCACCAGAACGCGTGGTTTCATCTTGGAAAATTCGACGAGGGTCTTGCATCAAAATATGAGATAAAAAGAAAAGGAAACGGCGTTTACGCTTTCGTTATTAAAGGAAGCTTCGGTATCGAAGGTAAAACACTTAATGAAAGAGACGGGATGGGAATTTGGGATACGGATAAAATAAATTTAACGGCGGAAACGCAGGACGCGGAAGTGCTCCTCATTGAAGTTCCGATGAATTAGTTTTTATATGCAAAGCCGGAATTTCATAAGCCGGCTTTGCTATTTTTGTGTCTTTAAAAATGTTCCGTTGGAATATTCCCTGAATGCTGTCTCAAGTTCCTCTCTGGTATTCATAACTATAGGTCCGTACCAGGCAATAGGTTCTTCGAGCGGTTTGCCCGAGATGAAAAGAAACCTTGCTCCCTCGTCTTTCGCCTTTATCCTGATTATATCTCCGTTGCCGAAAACAAGAAACTGTCCTTTTCTGAAAACGGTCGTGTCGTTTTCACCGAATTCCGCCGACCCTTCGAATATATACACAAGGACGTTATGCTCATTATCAGTTCTAATATCCTTTATGACGTTCTTTTTAACTTCGAAATCTATATATCGGGCGTCGACTTCAAGATCTTTCACGGGTCCTTTTAGATTTTCGTATTGCCCGCAAATGATTTTCACTTTCACTTCCCCGTCTTCGTAAATAGGTATGTCTGTCGATTTAATATCCCGGTATCTTGGATTCATCATCTTGTTCTTCGCGGGAAGGTTCACCCACAGTTGAAATCCGCGAAGAGATCTGTCTGTTACCTTCGGCATTTCCTGATGGATTATACCGCTTCCCGCAGTCATCCATTGAACGTCACCCGATTTTATGACGCCTTTGTTGCCGAGCGAGTCTTCGTGCTCAACCTGTCCGTCAAGCATATAAGTTACGGTCTCGATACCACGATGCGGATGCCAGGGAAAACCGGCGATGTAGTCATCCGGATTCTCCGAGCCGAAATTGTCAAGCAATAGGAAAGGGTCGGTAATGTTCCGCGCGGCGTTTCCGAACACACGCTGAAGCCTTACTCCTGCGCCTTCGGTTACGGGCAGCGCCCTGTGGTGCGACGTAATGTTTCTGAGTTTTTCCATCCTGATGCGGGTTTGATTTTTCAAATAGTCAGTAAAAACAATCTTAATATCAAGTTACTTTTTGCTTTACATCCGTGATTTACACTTAAAGAAATGCTTAAAGTTTGTTATTTTGATTAAGTCGATTACTCATAAATTTTTCAATAATCATAAATGGAAAATTTTTCATCTGCCGTTGCTCTCGCTTTTGTTGTCTTGTTCCCTCTCGTGAATCCCGTCGGGGCGATTCCGGTGTTCTGTTCTCTTACTTCCGATGCGACAAACGATTACAGAAAGAAGACGGCGCTAAAGACTTCGTTGAATGTTCTTGCCGTTCTTGTCGGTTTTTATTTTGTCGGAGAATTCATTCTGGACTTTTTCGGTATTTCGCTTGGCGTGCTTAAAATAGCGGGCGGGCTTGTCGTGGCGCATACAGCGTGGGGATTGCTCGTAAACAAGAGCAAACTTTCCGAAGACGAGCATACCGAAGTTCAAACCAAGGAAGATATTTCCTTTACACCGATGGCATTGCCGCTTCTCAGCGGTCCCGGCTCAATCGGCGCCGCAATCGGACTTTCCGTTAAGGGTTATCAAAGCGAATACACTTTCGGAATATGCGCGGGAATAATTCTTACCGCTCTAACGGTATATGTCGCTTTGCTCCTGTCATATCCTTTAATGAAACTGCTCGGAAAAACAGGCATCGGTGTTCTTAACAAGATAATGGGTTTTTTCATTCTCTCGATAGCCGTGCAATTAATCGTGAACGGAATCAATATGATATTCGCGAAGTAATCTGCATGTTTGTTTCGGTTGGTAAATTGGAATAAACACTATTATAATAATATATTCACAAATGTTCGCTATTTCGTATAGACAAGCATTATTTTCATGCTCGCAGTGATTCTGCCCGGATTATATATGCTCGTCAGCAGGAGACTGTTCGGATTCGGTTACGGTCCCTCTATGCTTTCCGCTCACACGCACGTGATTCTTGTCGGATTCATGGCCATGATGATTATGGACGTATCAATCCGATTCTTTCCGAGAGCGGAGAAAACCGATAAACACTACAGTCCGGCGCAAGTATAGGCGGTTTATCTTCTTATTACAATAGGAACATACTTCAGGTTTGCCGCGTTATTCATAGACTCCTTTATTTCACCCGGTTTCATTAATATAATGATTGTATTCTCGTCTTCGCTTCAGATAATAGCGTTTTTCATTTTCGTCTATACGATGTGGGGGCGCGTAAGACCCGTCGGAAGCCGGATTCGCGAAGCGAAAG
>CAZOQR010000075.1:0-11746 GCA_964581915.1 uncultured Ignavibacteriaceae bacterium
GCGCCTTCTTCGAATGTTCTCGGTGAATAATCGGGCATTATGGATTTCAGATATGATATGTCCGTCATTTTCTGAAACATTCCGTCGGGTTTCGACACGTCCCATTTTATTTCTCCGTCGTAATCAACGAGCCTTTTAACAGTATCGACATATTCCGAGATTGTGTTGTCGATGCCGGTTCCGATGTTCACGATTTTCGAGTCGTTGTAGTTTTCCATAAGGTATATCAAGGCGTCGGCGCAGTCCTCGACGTACAATGCCTCGCGCCTCGGTCTGCCCGTTCCCCAGAATACAGGCACGGCGCCCTCGCGCTTTGCCTTTACCATTTTTATTATCGTTGCCGCGAAGAAATGGCTGCTCTGAAGATTGTAATTGTCTTTCGGTCCGTACATATTCGTCGGCATCGCTTCAACCGCGTTTATTCCGTACTGGTTTCTGTAGAGTTCGCAGGCGACTATTCCCATTCCCTTCGCCATCGCGTAACCCTTGTTCGTTTCCTCGAGAGGTCCCGCCATGAAACGCGATTCGTTTATCGGCTGGGGATTCTCTTTCGGATATATGCAGGTCGAACCCGTGTACAGAATTTTCGTTTTGGGTGAATGCTCCTTAATCGATTCAAGCGTGTAAAGAATCATAAGAGCGTTCTGGTAAAGGAAATCCGCCTGACGCGTGCTGTTGGCGAGTATTCCGCCCACGAGTCCCGCGACCATATATAAATAATCCGGCTGAATATTTATCAGAAAATCATCCACCATTTGCTTATTGAGCAGGTCGAATTCCGTGTCCTTCGATACGGCGTAAATATTCTTGTATCCTTTCGCTTCAAGTCTTCTCACGACCGCGCTTCCGAGCATCCCGGAGCCGCCGAATACCGCTGTTTTGTTAGTCTTTGCCATTGAATTATATTATTAAAATTTTTCTTTCCGTCATTTCCTCTATCGCGTATTTAATTCCTTCCTTGCCCGCGCCGGACTGCTTCATTCCGCCGTAAGGCATAGAATCAACCCTGAACGCAGAGACGTCGTTTATAACAATTCCGCCCGCTTCGATGTTCTCGTACGCGTACATCGCGTGCTTAAGGTCATTCGTGAAAACGCCCGCCTGAAGACCGTATTCGGAATTGTCAACTTCCGCGACCGCTTTTTCGAAATCATCAAACGGCTGAAGCGTGAGCACGGGAGCGAATACCTCTTTCGAGTTAACGTTGCAGGAAGCGGGAGCGCCTGCGATTATTGCCGGCTCGAGAACGGCGCCTTTTCTTCCGCCGCCCGCGAGGAGTTTGCCGCCCGATTCAAGCGCCTCGTTTATCCATCTCTCCGCCCTTATCGCTTCGGTCTCGTTAATCATCGGACCCGAAAGGCAGTCCTCGTTTTCGGGGTCTCCGTAAACCGCTTTCTTCGCGCCTTCAACGAGAAGTTTTTCGAATTTATCATAGATTTTCCTGTGTACGAAAACTCTCTGCACGGAAATGCACGACTGTCCCGCGGAATAAAACGCGCCGGTTATTATTTTCGCCGCGGCTGTGTTTACGTCCGCCGATTCGTCGACTATTACACCCGCGTTTCCTCCGAGTTCAAGAGAGATTTTCTGGCGGGAAAGTTTCTTCTTGATTCCCCAGCCGACGAGCGGGCTTCCCGTAAAACTAATCATCTTAATCCTGTCGTCGGATATGAACTCTTCGATTTCCGCGCCTGACGACGTGACGACGTTCACGGGGCAGAAATCAAGTCCCGCGTCCTTCGCCGCCTCCATAATTATTTTCACGGTCTCAATTCCGCTGCAAAGAGATGCCGACGCGGGTTTCAGCAGCACCGTGTTTCCCGCCGCAAGGGCAGGGGAGAGTTTATGAGCAACGAGGTTCACGGGAAAATTCCAGGGAGTAATTCCGAGAATGACGCCTATAGGAAAGCGTCTGACGTATCCCTGCCTGTTCTCTGTTCCGCGTAATTGGTCGAGAGGGAGAATTTCCCCTTCGATTCTTCTTGCCTCTTCGCTACCGGTTTTGAAAGTGAAAACCGCCCTGTCGATTTCAACGCGGGAAAACTTAATCGGCTTGCCCGTTTCGAGAGTTATTAATCGGGCGAGTTCCTCTTTCCTGTCCGCGATTTTGCGTGATATGTTTTCGAGAATTTCGGCTCTTACGTACGACGGAACTTTCCTGAATTTCCCGAACACTGAAGTAAGATAGTTCAGGGATTCGTTCACCTGCTCTTTCGTCGTCCTGAAGACCTTTTTTACGACCTTGCCCGAATAGGGATTCACTATGTCAATCGTTTCTTCCGAACCTGCGAACCCTTTGCCTATTATGAATTTTTCCGCTTCCATCGAGTTGTTTTTTCAAGTTAAGAATTTTGAATGTTAATTTTTAGGCAGAGAATAAAGAACATATAATGAAAAATCGGTTAACCGCCTAGCGGCAGTTAACCGACCCTTGCAAATCCTGTCCTGACTAACTCTTGTCGTCTTTTTTCGTTTCGGTTTTTCCGGCGTCGGTGATTTCCTTCTCTATGTCGGTTGTCGCCTTCTTGAATTCCTTGACGCCCTTACCTATGCCCTGCATGAATTCGGGAATCTTCTTCGCTCCGAAAAGGACAAGAATCACTATTACTATCAGAATAATTTCGGGTGTTCCGAGACCAAACATTTTTAAACTCCTTTTAAACTTTTTTTTACTTCACTTCCGCCGGGAGGAACCTCCCGCCGGGCACGCTTCCCGCCGAAAGATATCAAATCACGCTTTCGGCGACTCCCTGAAGAAGTCTCAGCCCGTCGGTGTTGCCGAGGGATTCGTCCGAGGCTCTTTCGGGATGCGGCATCATACCCATAACATTTCTTTTAGCGTTTTGAATTCCCGCAATGTTCTTCAGCGAGCCGTTCGGATTGTCTTCGTATGTAAATAAAATCTGATTGTTTCCGATTAACTCCGTCAAAGTATCGTCGCTGCAGAAGTAATTTCCTTCGCCGTGCGCGACGGGAAGTTCAATGTTTTCCTTGATGCCGTACTTATAAGTAAAGATACTTTTATTATTTTCTACTTTCAAGGTTACAGTTTTACAAACGAATTTCAGGTTACCGTTCTTCAGCAGCGCCCCGGGAAGCAGACCTGATTCGCACAGTATCTGAAAACCGTTGCAGATTCCAATCACGATACCGCCTCTTTCGGCGAACCTGACGACGTCCTTCATTATGCTCGAGAACCTTGAGATTGCTCCGCATCTAAGGTAATCTCCGTAAGAAAAACCGCCGGGCAGGATTACGATGTTCCTGTCGCCGACCGCACCTTCCTTGTGCCATAAGAATTTCGTGTCCGCTCCGATAATTTCCTTGAACACGTGATAAGCGTCGTGGTCGCAGTTCGAACCCGGGAAAACGACTATACCCACTCTTGCTTTCGGCATCAGGTCTTTTCCTCCGTGATTTCATAGGTGAAGTCTTCCATCACAGGATTCGCGAGAAGTTTCCTGCAGGCTTCTCCCGCAATCTTTTCCGCTTCAGCCCTGTCCTTCGCGTCAATCTTAAGTTCGATGTATTTGCCGATTCTCGTGTCGATTACTTTATCGTAGCCGAGCGACTTTAAAGAGTGCTCTACGGCTTTGCCCTGAGGGTCGAGAATTGTTTTTCTGAGAGTGGTCAAAATCTTAGCAATGTACATATATTATTTGTTGTCTTTTATTTTCTTGCTTAATGATTCAAGAATATCTTCGGTTAACTGCTTTTCCTTGTTCGCTTTTTTCTTCTTGCTTTCTTTCGTAGAGTCTTTGCCGCTGTCCTTCTTCGAATCCTTTCCCGTGTTGTATTCTTCCGATTCTCCCTTCGACACCTTTTCGGTTTCTTTCAGCATCGGGGAAACAATTTTCTTTTCTTTTATTTCGGACTTCTTAGGCGACTCGAATTTCTTCTCTTCGTTGAGGATTCTGTCGGATTCATTCTTTTCCGAAGGCTGAAATGATTTCTGTCTGACATCTTCGGTTTTCGCGTCCGGAGAGACACCGGACTTGAATTCATCGATACCCTTCGTTTCAATCCTCGGCTCGCCTTCGCGGTAGGTCTCGTTCACACCCGTCTTCACTTCCGTTTTCTTCGTAATTCTGGAATCCTTGCCGATTTCCATATCGTTCGTAATCTCGCGCCCCGCTATGTCTTCGTCCTTTTTTAAGGTCGGTGGAGGAGGAACGGGAGTTTCGCTTGTTTGTTGAGTTATCGTGACGCTGTCCTGCTTCTTGTTGAAACCGCCGTTGTTGACAATGTAATAATACCCGATTACTATTACCGCGACAACAGTAAGGCTCATAGCGGGAACCGTCCATACGAGCGACTTCTTCCCGAATAAAAGCGAAAATATTCCTTCGCTCCGCTTCGCTGGTTTCTTTTCCGCCTCCAGAAGATTGATGCGCCTGAGAAGTTCGTTTTCGAAACCCTCGCGCGCTTTCATCTTAGGAAGTTTAAGGAGTTTATGCCTTATGTCAATATGTTCGTCTTCGCGGTTCAATTTATTTCCTTGTAAGGGTAAATGTCACTCAATAATTTTTTTAATTTTTCACGCGCCCTGTTAATTCTCGATTTCACCGTGCCCATCGGCAGACCCGTAATCTTCGCTATCTCCTCGTATTCAAGTTCCTGTATGTCCCTGAGAATTATTATGCTTCTGAATTCTTCTTCGAGCGAATTTATCGCCTGCTGAATGTAATGATTTTCAATTCCCGAATTCGCGTTGTCTTCGGGCGAAAATCCCGAATCCTTCAGGTCAAAGTCCTTTTCGTTCTCGGGGTCGAAGTCGCTTATCGATATCGTGCTCATCCTGCTCTTTTTCTTCGCGTTAGTCTTCGCTGTATTAACGGCTATTGTATAGAACCAGGTTGAGAATTTCGCGATTTCCTTGTAGAGATGCTTTGAACGGAATACTTTCACGAAAGTATCCTGCGCAAGGTCCTCTGCCTCATCCCTGTCGCCGGTGTACCTGAACAAAAAGTTCACGACCTTGTCCTTGTACCTGAACACGAGTTCATTGAAAGCCCCGACATCTTCTGCCTGAAACTTTAGTATCAACTCTTCGTCGCTATAATTCCTGTAACCCGGCAATACTTATTTATTTTACTTAAAAAAAGTGACTCTTGTTCCTCAAACGCTATAAATTAACGAGATTGTGTATTAAGTTATTGATTACAAGCGATTTATCCTGAGAGGAACTCTTGAGCGTCCTGTCAGCCGTATAAATATAGTCAAATGCTTTCTTAATTTTAAGTTCATTCAATCCTGCCATGTAATTCTTGTACAGCCGTATCATTTTCGGTCCGTCCTTCCAGATCTTCAGTTCGAAGTACAAATTCCTGTCCTCCGGTCTCGCGGCTATGTCCTTGTTCTGAAGTTTATGCAGCGCGATGAACAGCCAGCCGAGAAGATTGATGAGGTAGATTTCGGTGTCCTTGTACGACGCTTCCTGCTTCGAGTTGAGGCTGTTGTAAATTGATATCGCGGTATTGAAATCTCTTTTCAGTATCGCTTCGAGAAGGTTGTTCTCGCTGAAATCCTTCGTCATTCCTACGCAGAGATTAACGTCGTTCTCCGTGATTTCCTTTGTCTCGATGCAGAACGTCTTCAGTTTCTCAATCTCGGAATGAATCTCGTCGTAAGAAGGATTGAGGAATTGCAGGAAGTGTTCGATAGTTTCATCCGTAACCGAGTAACCATCGAACTCTTTTCTGACCCACAGCCTGACGTCATCGGGCGAATTCGTGCTGATTATGTAAATTCCAATACCCGTGTCTTCGAAATCCTCGAAATTTGAAAAAGTAAATTCCTTCTCAGCGTTGAGAATGATTAAAACATTATCGGGATTGGGCGCCTTCAGATAATTGAGAAGACCTTCCTTGGAACTTTTCTGTATTCCTCTTATGCCTGTCCTCTTTACCAGTTTGTAAACGATAATTTTCTTATCCGAAAGAAAACTGAGGTTTGAGCATTCGTTGATTACCTCTTCGATTTCGCATTCGTCGGAATAAAAAAGTTTCAGGTTGTTCTTCGCGTCGAAGTTCTTCCCGATGAATTTATCCGCTAAATTCTTTATTAGGTCGTCGAGCAGTACTTTCTCTGAAAGAAAAAGCAGCATTACAGGAGGAATATCTTTTAAAACCTTTCCCCTGAACGAATTAAACGCGGTCAGGTATTTTTTCCCGTCATTTTTCGCTTTCGCCATCCTAAAGTGGTTTTAATTCGAATTCGCCGCCTTTTTTATCGAGCAGTTCGTAACCTTTATCTTTTATTTGCTGACGTAATTCGTCGGCAAGTTTGAAATCCTTCGCGGCTTTCGCCTCTTTTCTTTTATTCGCGAGCGCGATTATCTCTTCCGGAATTTCCGACGGTTTTTCCGCCTCGATTTTATTCAGGTCGAGGCCGAGAATCCTGTCGAATTCATCCGCAAGCAAAATCTTGTCCGCATCGCTCAGCGCGCTGTCCTTCATCGCGTCCCAGAGAATCGCGAGTCCTTCTCCGATGTTCAAATCGTCGTTTATGCTTTCTTGAAACTTCGCCTTGTATTTTAACGCTTCGCCGGACAGTGTCTTTGACTGCCGCGCCGCCGCGCTTTTAATTTCCTTAATCCTGTTTTTCAGGTTCTGGAAACCGTTTCTCGCAGCGTCGAGATTTTCGAAAGAGAATTTTATCTTTTTTCTGTAATGCGTCATCAGAAGAAAATACCTGTAGTCGAGAGGGGAGTAGCCTTTGTCTATTAAAGTTTTCAGTCTGAGGAATTCTCCCGCCGATTTCGACATTTTTCCTTTTTCCTCAATCAGGAATTCTCCGTGAAGCCAGTAGTTGACGAATTTTTCACCCGTGCACGCTTCGGCCTGCGCGATTTCGTTCGTGTGGTGAATAGGTATGTGGTCAACGCCCCCGCAGTGAATGTCGAAATGCCTGCCGAGAAATTTAATGCTCATCGCGGAGCATTCGATATGCCATCCCGGGAAACCCGTTCCCCACGGCGATTCCCATTCCATCTGCCTCTTCTGGTCTTCCGGCGAGAATTTCCAGAGCGCGAAGTCGGTCTTGTGTTTCTTCTCGTCGGAAAACGCTATACGCTTTCCTTCCTCAAGCCCTTCGATGTCAAGCAGAGCGAGTTTTCCGTAATCGGGAAATTTCTGCGTGTCGAAATAAACTCCGTCGTTTGTTTTGTACGTGTATCCTTTCTCATCGAGGCACTTAACCATATCAATCTGCTCCTTTATGAAATCCGTCGCCTTGCAGTAAACGGTCGGAGGAAGAATGTTCAGCATAGCAATATCGTTCTTAAACGCTTCGGTGTAGAATTCCGCGATTTCCCATACGGACTTACCTTCGCGGCTGGCGCCTTTTTCCATCTTGTCTTCGCCCTCGTCGTCGTCGGAAACAAGGTGTCCGACATCGGTAATGTTCATAACGTGTTTCACGTCGTATCCGTTGTAAAGCAGAACACGTTTCAGAATATCCTCGAAAAAGTACGCGCGCAGGTTTCCTATGTGCGCGAAGTTGTAAACTGTCGGACCGCAGCAATACATGCCTGCCTTGCCCGGTTCGAGGGGGATAAACTCCTCTTTCGTCCTGCTTAAAGTATTGAATAAGAATAATTTCTCCATAAACTCAAATTACAACTATTTGTTTTAAGATTAAATCCTATTTAAAAGCGAGAATCTAGTTCTTAAAGAGCGGTTACACAAAGTTCCACAGAGAAGCCACGGAGTTCCACAGAGGAAAACAGACTCCCCGGACCGCTCAGTGTTCCTCCGTGCCTGCTCCGTGTTTCTCTGTGAAACTGCTCTTTCGCCCCCCGGAAACATTTATCAAAAGAAAAGGTATAACCAATATTGAATATGGACTTAAAATAATAATTAATATATTACAAAAAATCATTCGCTATGGAAAACAACTCAAGGTACAGCATTTACATTATCATCTCATCGGTCCTCGCGTTAAGTTTTATCTGCGCGGCTCTCGTTATTTCAACCACGTGGAAAAAAGTCGCGCGGAGCAACGTTACGATTAACGTTACGGGTTCGGCGTCAAAGCAGATAAAGTCCGATCTGGGCATCTGGAACGGCGGATTCTCGAACGAATCTCCTTCAATGACGGACGCTTACGCAAAACTGAAAGAATCGAACACGAAGATTAAAAATTATCTCGTGTCATTCGGCTTCGCCGAAGAAAAGATAAAGTTCTCCGCCATCAACACGACGACCTTATACGAACCTGTCAAGGGCGTGAACACGGGCGGATACTACGACGGAGGAACGACGTCGAGCGGGAAGATTCTCGGATACAGGCTTTCGCAGAACGTTTCCGTCGAGTCCGAGGACGTTGATAAAATCGACAAACTTTCGCGGGAAGTTACGGAACTTATAAATCAGGGCATTTCGATTAATTCCGAACCGCCGAGATTCCTGTACACGAAACTGTCGGATTTGAAGATTGAGATGATTGGTCTGGCTTCTCTGGACGCGAAAGTGCGCGCGGAGCAGATAGCGAAAGCCACTGGCGATAAGGTCGGCGAGGTGCGCTCGTCAAAAACCGGTGTGATGCAGGTCAACGCGAAAAACTCAACGGAGGTTTCGGATTACGGGATTAACGATACATCGTCGCTGGAAAAGACGATAACCGCCGTTGTGAACGTGACTTTCTCGATTGAGTGATTAAATTAAATATTTACCACTAAGGCACTGAGAACAAAGGTAAAATACCTCTGTGTCTCTCAGTGCCTGCTCTGTGAACTCTGTGTAACTGCTCTTAAGATACCAGATTCTCAAACGACAAAAAGTTCTACAAACCTGAATTTCACACCGTCGAACAGTCCGGCATCTCCGAGTTTCAAGGCGGGTATCACGAGAAGCGCCATGAACGACAGCGTCATATACGGGGAATGCAGGCTGCATCCGATTTTCGCGGGAAGTTTGTTCATCGCGGAATATTTTTCCGCGACCCTGAACCCGTCGTCCACGGACATTATACCCGCGACCGGCAGAGGAAGAATTTCCGTTCTGCCGTCCACGACAATCGATATTCCGCCTTTGTTATCTATTATGCCGTTAACGGCTTTGCACAAACTTTCATCATCCGCCCCGATGGCAATTATATTATGCGAATCGTGACCGACGCAGGAGGCAATCGCTCCTCTTTTCAATCCGAAATTTTTTATGAATCCTATCGCGGGCTTCTTCTCCCTGTACCTGTCGATAACGGTCATCTTGATTATGTCTTTTTCCGTGTCCGAAACAACTTTGCCGTCCGCGACTTTCGGCTCGAGAATGAGTTCGTTTGTTATCAACTGTCCTTCGAGAGCCTCAATCACGCGAATCTTTCCGCCTTTGTATTCAACACAAAAGTCCTCTTTCTTCTTGGCGTTTATGTTGAAGTTGTTTGTGATTTCCGCTTTAACGGATTCAATCAAAGTCTCGCCGTTTTTCGCTACCAACTTTCCGTCTATGTACGTTTCAAGCGTCTTGAAACTCTTAAGGTCATCTACTACTATGAAGTCAGCGGCGTCGCCTTTCTTCAGCAGTCCGACTTCGAGTTTATAATGCTCGACCGGATTCAGGCAGGCGATTTGAAGCACGTCGAACAAATCATAACCGAGTTCAACAGAACGCTTTACAAGCGCGTTTATATGGCTTTCAACGAGGTCGTCGGGATGCTTGTCGTCGCTGCAGAACATTATCATATCCTTGTCGCTTCGAATCAACGCGTGAAGCGCGTCGAAGTTCTTCGCCGCGGAACCTTCGCGTATGAGGATTTTCATCCCGTAAGATATTTTTTCGCGCGCTTCTTCAATCGTGAAGCACTCGTGGTCGGTGGTTATTCCCGCGTTGACGTATTTCCTCGCGTCTTCGCCCTTTAAGCCCGGAGCGTGTCCGTCAACAGGCTTTCCGTGCTTCTTCGCGGACTCGATTTTCGCAATGACATCCGGTACGCTGAAAAGTACGCCCGGAAAATTCATCATTTCGCTCAGATATTTCAAGCCGTATTTCTCAAAAAGAAAATCAATGTCTTTCGCTTCGAGTCTCGCTCCCGACGACTCGAAATCAGTCGCGGGTACGCAGGACGGAGCGCCGAAATAAAACTTGAACGGGACCTGATTGCCGTTTTCAATCATATACTTAATACCTTCGATACCGAGCACGTTGGCAATTTCGTGCGGATCGGACACTGTCGCTACCGTGCCGTGTCTTACTGCAAGTCGCGCGAACTCCGAGGGTACGAGCATGGAACTCTCTATGTGTATGTGGGCGTCGGTGAATCCGGGCAATATGTAATTACCGTAATTTCCTCCGTCTTCCTTTATTTCAGTTATTATTCCGTTTTCGACGTGAACGGTGCCGGGAAATATTTTCCTGCTTTTTATATCGGCTATGTTTCCTGATATTTTGAAATTATTCATGAGTGTAATTTATTTGCAGCAATCTTTTTTTTCTTTTTGTCCGTCAGAATCTGAGTTCATCTGCATCATTTTATCCGTCTTCGGGCTTATGTACATGATGCCGAGATTCATACCCCTGAGTATGAAAACTATCGCGAGCAGCACCGCCAGTATCGGAATGATTTTCGTTAATTTCCGCCTAAGACCAATGCTGATGAAATTACCCGCGAGCGACGTTGCCAGCATCACGGGTATGGTACCGAAACCGAACAATGCCATGTAGAGCGCGCCTGAGAGCGTATCACCCGCGGAGAGAGCCCCCGCAATTCCAACGTAAACAAACCCGCAGGGAAGAAGCCCGTTCACGATTCCGATGAAAAGCATTGATGACAAAGAGCCTTTTTTAAACAGGCTTCCGAACGCGTTTTTAATTTTCGAAGTCGCGGCGCCGAATGGAAGAAAATCGATTAATTTAGTCTTGTATCTGTTCGGTGTGATTACAATAAGTATGATCACGACTCCCGATATTATCGAGACCCATCTCTGAAGCCCCGCGACCGCAAGATTTCGTCCTATCAAACCGAATATAAGACCGAATAGAGAATAAGTTATTACCCTGCCGAGATTATAATATATCCTGCCGGCGTAGAACCTGAAACTGCGGAATTCGCCCGCCGGAAGCGCAAGCGCAATCGGACCGCACATGCCTATGCAGTGCAGACTTCCAAGCAATCCTATCACAAAACCCGTAAAAATTTCCATTCTGTCTTTATATTTCTTAAAAGATATTCCGTTTTGTGAAAACAAGAAAACCAAAAATACGGAAGAGCCGTACAGGAATTTTTCTGTTGCCTGTAATGTGAGAGACGGGATTCAATCAATTCAATAAATATTAAATACCGCCCGCAGGTATTTCAAATTTCCGGCATCTAATAAAATGTGATGGAGATTAATAATATTCATAACGATGCGGCAAGTAACGGAAGAATCGGTTTTCACGAGATTGAGCGTGAAGCAAGTCAATCATTCAAATCAGGATATTATCACGTATTGAACGTTCAAAAAATAAATGATCCTCCTCCCGGACCTCTTCCTTCCTTTGAAAGGATGGATTTTCCGCGCGCGAGCGGAAATGATGCAATGAGAGTTTTTCCCGACAGAGGTCCGGGCAGGTTTTTTAGAAAGGCGATGCCAATCGCTTGCAGATTAGTAAAAAGTTTCTCCGAAAAAATCCGTGTAATCGGGAAAAGATCAGTAATGCAATATAGTATTTACCCCTTGAAGACTCCCGGCAGGCATACGCCGGGAGCCTTTGTAAAACTTTCTGAAAAACTTCTTAAATAAAAACATATGAAGACAAAAATCACT
>CAZOQR010000076.1:0-9737 GCA_964581915.1 uncultured Ignavibacteriaceae bacterium
ATTACGGGATCCAGTTTCCCCCTCGATGCGAGTTGATTCAGATTCCGGCCGTATTTTTCCAATGCCTGAAATGTGTCCTCGGGATTTTGTGAAGTAACCCTCTGACTTCCTCTCACGTCCTTCAGCACGCTCAAAATCGCGTTCCGTGTAATGTTAAAGGATTTCATCAATACCGAAACGTTGTTCTTCTCTCCCGCCATCCCTAATAATAAATGCTCCGCGGATACGTAATCGTCTTTCATCGCCGCAGCTTCCCTGCCCGCTGCCTCGAGGACACTGCTCATTTCCCTCGAAACAGAAAGTTCGGACACACCGCTTCCCGATACCTGCGGTATGTTTTCGAGAAGTCTGTTGTTACCGTTTAGCAGAGCTTCCTTGTCGGACTTTAGAGCGAACAAAATTGAATTGATTATGCTGTCGTTGTCTTCAAGCATCGCCGCGAAAAGATGCTCAGGCTCGATCACCTGATTGTTCTTTCCCGCCGCAATCTCCTGCGACCTCTGAAGCAGCCCGCCCGACTTCTCCGTCAACTTGTTTAAATTCAATGCCATCTGAAAATATATTCTTAATATTAGTTGTTATCCGCTAATTGTTTGTTAAATTTATCCCAAAAAATATTTTTTTTCAACACATACTCAAAAGACCAAACCCTCAACCGGAAATCGACGCTTCTGTCCGCGGGCGAACATATCCGCGCTTTATTAAGCAACTGATCACGTTGACGCTCGTTCTCTAATCGAAAATAGATTGCTTATTTTAACCAAATTATTGATTTTCCATTATATACTTCAATTAAAAATAATATTATGATTTCCGCATTGGTTATTTGCCGGAATGAAGAAAAAAATATTGAAGATTGCTTGAAAAGTCTTTCGTGGGCTGACGAAATAGTAGTCGTGGATGCCGAAAGTTCAGACGAAACTATGAGCATCTCCCTCAATTACACTAAACACGTGTACGAGAAAAAATGGGAGGGCTTTTCTGAACAAAGAAAATTCGGCGTCGCTCACGCTCTCGGCGACTGGGTTTTTTCAATCGACGCTGACGAAAGATGCACGGAGTCACTTAAAAACGAAATTCTCAATGCCGTTAAGGATACTCCGAACAACGGATTCCTCATTCCAAGGAAGAATTTCTTCCTCAATAAATGGGTCAGGCGCGCAGGCTGGTACCCTAATTATCAGTTGAGGCTTTTCAGGAAAGATTCCGTCGAAATTTCACCCAGGATGGTTCACGAAAGTTATTCTGTTAAAGGCGGTACCGGAAGACTTAAAAACCCGATTGAGCATTATACCGTTCAGTCAGTTAAACAGTACGCCGTCAGAATCAATGAGTATTCGACGCTCTCCGCGAAAGAAAGAGCCGCGGAAATAAAAGTCGGCTTCTTCTATCTTTTTTTCAGGCCATGCTTCGACTTCGTGCAGAAATATGTTTTCCAGTTTGGGTTTCTCGACGGAACGAGAGGTTTGATGGTGTCGTTCTTTCATCTCTATACGAAACTCCTGCTGTACATGAAAATATGGGAAATACAAAACCGGAAGGATAAATGAACACATATAAACGTCTGTTAAGTTACCTGAAGGAATTCAAACGTGTTATTTTTCTCTACGTCTCCGCGTCTCTGCTATTTTCCGTGTTCAGCGTACTCTCGGTCTATCTTACTATTCCGCTTCTGAAAACCCTTTTCCTCGGAAGCACTCCCTCAAGCAGTGCGGAAACGTCCGCGGGAATCGCCGGTCTTTACCAGAAACTGCAGAGCGCTTTCGATAAATTTATATTTTCAAGCGGCAAGGAAAACGCGCTTATCACTATTTGCCTTCTCATAATAGCGGCTTATCTTCTGAAAAACTTGACGGGCTTTCTGCAGTCGATGCTGATGCAAACCATCGAAAACAGAATGGTCGTCAAAATCAGGATGCAGTTGTACGAGCGTTTAAATCAACTGTCACTGAGATTTTTTACACGGGAAAAAACAGGCAACATTCTTTCAAGAATGACAAATGACATCACGAACATACAGAGCGGCATCTCCGCGCTCTTCTATGACCTGCTCAAAGAGCCTCTCGTGATTATTATTTTCCTGTTTCTCGCCCTCTCCATAAGTTGGCAGATGACAGTAATCGCTTTTATCGTTTTCCCTGTAACTGTTTTTATTATTTCTAAAATCGGTTCGTCGCTCAGACGAAGAAGCATTAGGGTGCAGGAAAAACTCTCCGATCTTCTCAGCATCGTTACGGAAACAATTTACGGAGCAAAAGTGATTCGTATTTTTTCTGCGGAGAAGTACAGAAATAATATTTTCAGCAAGGAACTTTCACGTTTTTATCACCTGACGATGCGTTCTGTCCGCGCCAGCGAACTGACGTCTCCGCTGACCGAAACACTGTCCATTATTTCGGGCGTCCTCGTTATCTGGTTCGGCGGCCGCGAGATTATCGTCAACAATAACCTTAAACCCGAAGAGTTCCTCGGCTTCCTTTTCATTCTGTTCCAGATTATTCCGCCTATTAAGAATCTGAGCACCGTTTATAACCGTCTCCAGAAATCATTCCCTTCCGCGGAACGGATTTTCGAAATCATTGACCACCCGCTCGAAGTGGAAAATAAAAAAGACGCGGTGCAGGTTGACGCTTTTAATAAATCCATCGAGTTCAGAAACGTTTCCTTCAGTTACGAAAAGGATAAACCCGTGCTCGAAAATATTAACCTTGCTATAGATAAATCACGGATTGTTGCCGTGGTCGGCTCCTCGGGAGCGGGTAAATCAACGATGGCGGACCTGATATCAAGATTCTACGACGTCGTTTCGGGCGAAATCCTTCTGGACGGTATCAACATAAAAGATATCGATATTGCCTCGCTGCGTAAACTTATATGCATCGTGCCTCAGGAAATTATCCTTTTCAACGATACTATTCGCAACAACATAATCTTCGGCAAGGATAATGTCAGCGAAGAGGAACTCTTGGATGTTTGCAGGTATGCCAACGCGCACGATTTCATCGTCAACACCGAAAAGGGATATGATACAGTTATCGGAGAAAGAGGACTGAAACTTTCAGGCGGACAGAAACAGCGCCTCTCCATCGCGAGAGCGCTTCTGAGAAATCCGCAAATCCTTATCCTCGACGAGGCCACTTCCTCTCTCGACAATGAATCCGAAAAACTCGTTCAGGAAGCCCTCGACAAACTTATGAGCAACAGGACTTCTATCGTAATCGCGCACAGACTCTCGACTATCATTAACGCTGATAATATTTTCGTTCTCGATAATTGTAAAATCGTTCAGCAGGGCAGGCATAAAGATTTGATGTCCGACGATAAAGGAATTTACAGGAAACTTTACGAACTACAATTTGCGGAATAATATTGAACAGGGAAAAAATACTCGGGCTGACTGATAACATAATCTTAGTGTTTCTTACCATTCAGATTTTCTCTGTCGGCTTTTCTATCGCCCTTTCGTCAATTTCTTTCGGAATATGGGCTGGATTGTGGATTCTTCAGTTGATTTTCTACAGGCATTTGGGTTTGTCTGATGATATGAAGAAAGAACTGAAAATTTTTACCCTCTTCGTCCTCGCTTTCATTGTTCTTGATGTGCTGTCCCGTTTATTCGCGGTCTTGCCCGAGAATCCGCTCCTGAGCCTGAAACGCTACCTGTTGTTTCTGATTCTTTATGCCTGCATCGCTAAGATTAAGACAGTGAAAGAACTTTTCGGAATCCTGAAAGTGATTTTGTCGGTTATGGCGGTAATTTCTTTAATAGAAATTGTTATCTTCGCGGCCGCTCTCCCCTCACAGGTAGGAAAGATGAGCCTCGGCGAAATACGTCTCGATACCTTCGCGCATTCGATAACGACAGGTGAGATTAAAATGCTCGTTTTACTCACACTATTCCCTCTCGTGTTCGTTAAGGACAGCAATGTTCTGCCGAAAAAATATCTCATTCCGGCGCTCGCTCTTATTTTTATTTCTCTTTATATCACGCAGAGCAGGAATGTTTTCGTAGCCGTGTTCGTCTGTTTTATCATTACAGGAGTTGTAATAAATAAAAAATTCCTTTTCGTATTTCTTGTTTCCGCCGCCGTCGCATTCGCTGTCCTGCCTTCCCAGTTAAGAGACAGAATTACAAGCATAGCGGACCCGTCTCATCCGAGCAATAACGCGAGATTGATAATGTGGAATATCGGCTGGAAAATGTTTCTCGATAGACCCCTGCTCGGCGTGGGCGACAACGAGTTCAGGAATGTTTACAAGACATACAAAGAAATTGAATCCGAAGGTGAAGGCTCTCATCTTCACAGCAATTATATGATGGTTCTCGCGACACACGGTATTCTCGGTTTTGCTGCCTATCTCGGTATCTTTATTGTTCTTTTCCTGAAACACCTGAAGTTCTACAGGGCAAAACCCCCGGGAAGCGCCAGACTCCTTGTTTTCGGATGCATTCTTGCCGTGATTTCATTCCACGTATCGGGAATTTTCGAGTGGAATTTTGGCGACTGGGAAATTCTTACTTTGCTCGTGTTCTTCTCGTCGCTGCCGTTCGTTATTTCAAACCTTAGCACGGCGGATGCAGGCGGAAACGAACGTTTACATTAAATATTCTATTTTCATTTTAATTTATTACGCATAACTTGTGCAGATAAAAGAAAGGAACTAAATGGAAGACGATAAATTATCGCAGTTGTTTTATTCGCTCGTCTATTCTTTTCAGATGCAAACCTGGATGAGCCTCGGCAAGATTAAAAGCCCCGTAAGCGACAAACTCGAGAAGGATTTGAACGCGGCGCAGACTACTATCGACATCCTTGATATGCTGAAAGAAAAAACAAAAGGCAATCTTAACGACGACGAAACAAGATTCATCGAGCACGTCGTCGCCGAATTGAAATTGAACTTCGTCGAGGAATCGAAAAAAGAACCCGAAGAACCTAAAACCGAATGATTATGACTTTCGGCATACTTGGAAATAAAACTAAACCCGGAATTACCGCCGTTATCGCGGATATTCTCGAATTCCTCATTTCGAATAACGTTGATTTCTTTATACACGATAAATTCAGGGAATCCGTCAGACTGAAACTGCCGAAGGGTAAATTTCTATCGGGAAAAAGAGTGATGGAAAAATCCGATTTCATAATTTCTATCGGAGGCGACGGCACTTTCCTGAACTCCGCGAGAATAATCGGGAAAAGCGGCAAGCCCGTCATTGGCATTAATCTCGGTACTCTCGGTTTCATGGCGGATATTATGCCGCATCAGGTGAAGCATGTCCTGAAGGAAATTGTTTCAGGAAAATATCTGATTGCCGAACTTTGCATGATAAAATGCTCCGTCGGCGGCAAACACCTGTTCGACGCCCTGAATGAGATTGTAATCGATAAATGCGATTCGATTAAAATGGTCGAACTTGAGATTTTTTATAATAAGGACTTTGTCGGAAAGTTCTATGCCGACGGCGTGCTCATTTCCTCTCCTACAGGTTCAACTGGATATTCCCTCTCTTCAGGCGGACCTATCGTGTCGCCTATCAGCAAGGTTTTCATAATCACCCCGATTTCTCCGCATTCGCTTAGTTTCAGACCCGTAATCGTGCCTGACGACGGAAAAATTATTATTAAAACCGTCAGCAGTGAAAATGTAAGAATTACTTCGGACGGCTATAAGAGCGTCGTTCGTAAACCGCCCGTAGAAATATGCATCGGCAAAACCGATTTCTCGCTTAAAACAATAAAGAGATTGAACTGGTCGTATTTTAGCACCTTGAATAAGAAACTCTTGTGGGGTGAGGATGTGAGGAAAACAAGAAGATGATCAGTACGGGATTCCGTCCGCCGCGGGAGGCTTTGTCTTGCCTATGAACCCGATGAGCACGAGAATTGTAATAAGATAAGGAAGCATTTGTATTATTTGTGACGGAAGAAATGAACCGGATATCTGAAGCGTGATTTCAAGCCCTTCGAAAAACGCGAACATCAGACAGGCAAAGAATATGTTGACGGGTTTCCACTTTCCGATTATCATTGCCGCTATCGCTATGTATCCCCTTCCTGCTATCATTCCGTCGCTGAATGAACTCTGGTTTGACGCAAGCCATATTCCCCCTAATGCCGAAAGCCCTCCGCATACGAGCGCCCCGTACATCTTGTATAGCCTGACCTTTATGCCAAGCGTCTCTGCCGCTTCGGGATTTTCGCCGACTGAACGCAGCCGCAATCCGAACCTCGTCCTGAATAAAACATGCTGTGAAATAAAAACTAATGCGAACCCCGATATTATTATGTAATCACCTGCCACTTTTCCGATTACGGGAATGTCGCTCACGAATGGCAGTCCGGGTATCTGCTGAAAATTCGGAGTGTTGCTCGAACTTTGATAAACAAGCATCATTAAAAACTTTGCCGTGCCTGCCATCAGCAGGTTGAAACCCACACCTGTCACTATCTGGTTTATCTTTAGTTTTATCGTCAGGAAAGCGTATAACAGACTGAAAAGCAATGAAACAGTAACAGACAGTATAAGGCTTAGAAACGGATTTCCGAAAGAAAGCGTGAAAAATGCGTAACTGAATGCGGATATTATCATGAATCCTTCGATGGCGATGTTTATAACACCGCCTCGCTCCGAAAAATTCGCCGCGCTGGCGCCCAGATAATAAGGCGTGAACATCCTCAGTACTTGAGCGAGAAACGTCAATGATAATATGCTCTCTATCAAATCACTCTTCCTTTAAATAGTATTTTTTTACCGCTTTATCAACCGCTAATATCGAGAGTATTACAAGCGCCTGAAATACAAGCATTATTTCTTTCGGTACCGCCGTGTTAACTGCAAGACCTCCGTAATCAAGCACTCCGAACAATAACGCCGTGAATATGATGCCTATCGGATTGTTCTTTGCTAAAAGCGTTACCGCTATGGATGTGAATCCCAGATTATTTGAAAAACCGAATTCATAGTAGCCCTTGTATCCGAAAATGAAATTTATTCCCACGAATGATGTCAGTCCCGCTCCTATCAAAAATGACCATAGTATTACCCTGTTTGTATTCACGCCGAGATAACGGGACGCCACAGGATTTAACCCGACCGAACGTATTTCGTAACCGTATCTCGTCCTGTAGAATATGTAATACATTAAAACCGCAAGCAGTATGGCGAAGAAAAATGTGATGTTCGCCGATGAGCCCTGAAACAACGTCGAATACTCCGATAGTTTTGGAATGAACGCGGTTTCCAGAATCTTTTCAGTCCTGACTGTCGATTTTACCGCGAGAAATTCTATCAGCAGATAATTTACGAGAGCAAGTGCTATGAAATTCATCATTATTGTCGTTATTACCTCGCTCACTCCCCGCTTGATTTTCAGGTACGCGGGTATCAGACCCCATAAAGCCGATGCCGTGAATCCTCCCGCTATCGCCGCCGGCATTACCATCAAGCCGAGATAATCGTCGAACGTGTACGCTATCACGCTCATTACAAACGCTCCCACGTTCAATTGCCCCTCGGCTCCGATGTTGAACAAAGACGCCTGAAAGCAAAGAGCAAGTCCGCATCCGCATATTATAAGCGGCGTTGCCTTGAATAACGCCTGCCCGAATCCGTACCCCGTGCCGAATACCTCTCCCGCGAGCATCGAGTATATCTGAATCGGATTCCTGCCGATTACCGCTAATAGGAGAGACGTCAGAAGAATCGTGACTAAAAGCGATATCGAAATTGATATTATGTTCGCTTTGACGTTCCTGCTCATACCGCCGCTCCTATCATGGCCTTGCCGATGCGCGTCATGAATTCTTTCTTCGTGCCCTCGTCTGAGAATTCAAATTCCGATTTTTCGTATTCGTTTACGATTCTTCCCTTGTATATTACTCCTATCCTGTCCGATAACTTCAATATTTCTTCGAGGTCGGACGAGATTATTAGTATCCCTTTGTTCTTGTTCCGCTCTTCAATTATTATTTTATATATGAAAGCCGATGAATTGATATCAACTCCTCTCGTCGGATGAACCAGCACCATTAACTTATTGTCCAGTCCTGTTTCCCTGCCGAAAATTACTTTCTGCTGGTTTCCGCCCGATAAGGATTCAAGTGCAGCCGTCTCGTCCGACAGCCTTACATCGTATTTTTCGATTATCTCGCGCGCTTTTTGCCTGATTCTTTTCTTGTCGAATCGTATTGAATCGCCCTCCCTTAGCATTACATTCTCGCCTATCGAAAATTCCTTTATCATCCCTTTGCCTGTTCTGTCGTCCGGTACTATCGATATGTCATTCACGTTTATTGTCAATTCGCCGCTCTGACAGCGTTCCATTCCTAATATCGCTTCCGCTATCTCGCTCTGACCGTTGCCTTCCACTCCGCATATGCCGTATATCTCCCCGCTGCTTACCGCGAAAGTAATGCCGCGGAGTTTCTCGACATTATCCTTTTTTAAAACTACATCCTTGAAAGATAACAGGATTTCCTTATCCTCGAATACCTCTCTCGTCTGCGGCATTCTTGCAGTTTCAACCTGTCCGATTATTTCCCTGCTTAATACGTCAAGATCAAGTCCCTCCGCGTTGACTTCATAAACAAGCCTCCCCTTTCTCAGCACGGACACCCGGTCGGAAAGTTCCTTTATTTCATTCAGTTTGTGGGTGATTAAGATAATCGTTTTCCCCATGTCCTTGAATTTCCTGATTATCCGGAAAAATTCTTCTACCTCAACAGGCGAAAGTACTGACGTCGGCTCGTCGAATATTAATATTTCGGAATTGCGGAATAATAGTTTTAGTATTTCGACTTTCTGCTTCTGACTGATGCTTATGTCGCAGATTTTTTCCTCTGGCGTTATTCCGAGATTATACTTGTCTATTAACTCTGTGATTCGCCGCCTTGTATCCCGGATTTCTATCGCCCCCCTTCTTACCGCCTCGCTCCCGAGTATAACATTCTCGAATACAGTAAAGTCCTCTATGAGTTCGAAATGCTGATGCAGCATTCCGATATTGTTTGCTATGGCTTCCAGCGGACTCCTGAACCTGCGCGTCTCTCCGTTAATCAATATATCTCCCGAATCAGGAGTGTACATTCCGAATAATATTTTCATCAGCGTGCTCTTTCCGGCTCCGTTCTCGCCGATTATCGAGTGTATGGAGTTTTTCTCGATGCCGAACGAAATGTCTTCGTTCGCCGGAAAGTTACCGAACCGCTTCGTTATGCCGCGAAATTCTATGATGTGTCTCGTTTCTGGTATCATTAAAAATCTATGCGGAATGTGCCCGAGAAGTAATTGTCTTTGTATTTCGTTGAATTGTATAAAAGATTGTAATTGACAAACTTATACGAGAAATCGATGAAGAACTGTCTTATCGGCTGCCAGATAAAACCGAAATTTATTATGTCCCTGTCAACCCTGTCGCCGTCAAGAAATTTGTTGTCCCTGTCAACGTCCCCGTCACCCCTGTTCAAGTCCCCTCCGTAATTTGCTATAAGTGTATCTCCGTGCAGAATGACCCTGCTCGCCGACCTCTGATGCTGATAAGTTAAATTTACTCTTAGCCGGTTGTATATGTTCGCGCTCAGTTTAAGCGCTATCTCGTCGGAGTTTGGAGGAAGATTGTGACCAAGTGGCAGCGTCCAGTTCGTGTACTGGCTCTTGTTTGTCCTGTGCGTGTAAATGAACGGTGTTAGTTTTGTGTACTCGGCCGCCGCGGATAATGTCGGGATGCTGAAAGCGTC
>CAZOQR010000076.1:9837-11728 GCA_964581915.1 uncultured Ignavibacteriaceae bacterium
GAACTTAGTGTTCGCTTTCAACTTCGGATTCACGTTTATCGCGTAATCTATGTCCTTCTGCTTGCCGGATAACTTCTGCCCGTTTGACATCCTGAGATAATAACCCACCGACCCGAATAGCGTTCCCCTTATCCGCGTGCCGAGTTCGCCGAGCGCGATAGAATTATTTCCGAGCGAATCCGCCTTCGAACCTTTCTGAGTAACAAAACCCGTGACGTCCCAGAAAAATGCCGCGTTTGAATCGGCATAAGCGTAAAGGTACTTCTGCTTGCTGTCCTTGAATACAGAAAATGACTTGACGTCGGAAAAGAAGGAATACGAATCGGACAGCGATTTTTTTATGTCGTATGAATACTCAACAAGAAAATCATCAAGTATTTTCCTGTCGGCTCCCGATAATTTGTCCCTGCTGTTTCTTATTTCCTGAAGATAATTTCCTATCTTATTCCTTGAAATCGGAAGAGATGCCGAATTATAACCGGTTATGACGTTCTTCAAACTCATCCTCTTTAAAAAATCATACACGGGATGGTCAACGGGCGTGTATTCCATCTGAGCAAGTGCGATATTCGTTATGGCAAGGAATAATAGTATTAGTTTTTTCATCAGGAACTTCTCGCTTTTTTGAAAATAATGTTAATAAATGCTTTGAAGAAATATTTGACGTCTGTCTTGAACTTGCTTTTCTCGTACTCTAACAGATACCTTTTCTCTGACTCGACTATCTCATCCAGTGATTTTGGCATGTCCGCGTAATACGGAGGCACTAACCCGGGTTTGTTCTTTATACGGAGTTCCTTGACCTCATCCGGATATAAATCGAAATAATGTTTCGAGAGCGGTCTCACCCCTACTATCTTCAGGTCGCCCTTGAGAACATTGAATAACATCGGAAGTTCGTCAAGCCAGTACTTCCTCAGAAATTTTCCCCACGAAGTTATCCTGAAATCATTCCTGAATTTTCCGCCTTCCTTCAGATTGTGCCTGTCGTATAGATATCCCTGTAGATATTCCGAATACGGATTCATCGTGCGTATCTTGTACACGTTTATTATCTTACCGTTCTTCCCTACTCTCTTCATCTTATAAAGCAAACCCATCTGATACGCCCCAACCGTAAGCGGTCCCTTGATTTTCTTCGCTACGAAATAAAGCAGATTGTTTATTTCACGGGAATCCTTGACTTCAAAACCTATTGAATATAAACGTCCGAATACCTCCGATTTCGATATCGCGTTGTTTCTCGTTCTAAACCACCTTATATTGAATTTCTTGGTTATGACTAATTTCGGTATAATCCTGTTCAAAATAAAATCCAGAAAATACGCGGGCATCCTCGTGAATATCGGAAACCTTCCGTATACGTGCTTCTTCCTTTGCTCGTATGTTTCCACGCATCCTATGAAAAAACCTGAATTATATAACTTTTCGTTCGTTACGTAAAAGAGCCTGTTTAAATCTTCGAAATAATTTATTTTTCTTAGATTTATCAGATTCTCAACGGGTTTTGATATTGTTTCTATGTTGAATATTGTTGCGGTGTCTAAAATCCTGGTGTTCTCCTGAAACGGATTGATGAATTTTAATATATAAGATAATACAGATTCGTCAATCTGGTTTAAAGGCTTGTTCTTTTCCTTATATTCAAAAATTGACTTAAACAATTACCCCTGTTTGGTTTTGACTCTTTAAGTTATTTAAATTTTTCAAAGTAATCAGTATTATTTTTAATATCTTTAATACTTTCGGGATACGAGTCTATTAAATCCACAAGAAATCCGGTGACGTCGATTTTGTCCGCCAGCATCGCCCGTCTCCTCCTCTGCCACTCTTCCTTCAGGTTATCGAAGGACATCAATTCCTTTATTTTTGATGTCAGCGAATCAAACTC
>CAZOQR010000077.1:0-11725 GCA_964581915.1 uncultured Ignavibacteriaceae bacterium
TATGTATCAACCGGTCCGGCGCGCTCGGATATCATCTTGAAGTAATTACGAATCAATTAGTAATTACTTATTTATTAGAAAGATGAGTTTTAGTTACTCGGTATTTCAAGAAGTGTTTCAAAAAGTGTTTCAAAAAGTGTCTCAAGTAGTTCTTCCTGAAACACCCAATTACTAATTACTAATTGTTATGATCCCTCCCCCCACTACATCATCGCCTTCATAGAAAACAGCCGATTGTCCTGGAGTGATGGATTTCTTCGGCTCGTCAAACGTCACCTTGATTTCTTTTTGGCTTATCTGTTCGAGTGTTGCAGGCGAACCCGCGTCCTTGTACCGGATTTTGACATTCGCTTTTATCGGGTTTGCAAGAGTCTCATATTTCATCAGGTTTATTTCTTTGGCGATAAAAGATGTATTATAGAGTCCTGATTCGTCGTCTACATAAACGGTATTATTCTCAGAATCAATCCTCGATACATACAGCGGCTTGCCCGCTGATACGTTGAGCCCGCGCCTCTGACCTATAGTGTAATACGGGAATCCCTTGTGTGTCCCGATTTTCCTATCGTGATATACTATGTCGCCGTTACCGAGTTTTTTCTTCAAATCGGGAACGCGTATTTCAAGCAGTTCCCTGTAATCATCATTCGGAACGAAACAAATTTCCTGCGAATCAGGCTCGTGCGCGGTTTTCAATCCGAGTTTCGCGGCAATCTTCCTCGTCTCCGTTTTCGCGTATTCACCGAGAGGAAACAACGTCATGCCAAGCCCTTCCTGAGAAACCTGCCAAAGAGCGTAGGTCTGGTCCTTTTTCGCGTCCTGTGAATTCGAGATATAGTACCTTCCCGTTACTTCGTCCTTCTTGACCCGCGCGTAATGACCCGTCGCTATGAAGTCCGCTCCGAGTTCTTTCGCCCTGTCAAGCAGGACTCCCCACTTTATCGTTTTGTTGCAAAGCACGCAGGGATTCGGCGTGCGCCCTGCCATGTATTCCTTTATGAAATTGTCGATAACCGTTTCATTGAACCTTTCAGTGAAATCGAAAGTGTAATGCGGAATGCCGAGTTTCGTCGAGACGTTTCTCGCGTTGTAAATCGCTTCGAGAGAACAGCAGCCGGAATCTTTCAGCGGAAAATCATCGAAGCCCCACGTTTTCATTGTTATGCCAATAAGATTATATCCCTCTTCTTTCAGCAGCGCCGCGGCGACTGAAGAATCCACTCCCCCGCTCATCGCGACTACAACGGTAATCTCATTCTTTGCCTTCATAAAACTTATAAACGGTTTTCTGCGTAAAAAAGTTAACTTTTAATTTTGACAATTGTTTCATATTATATCTATTAAAGCGTTATAAAATGATAATTTCGAAAGGATATTAAAATGAAAAAAGCAGCCTTAGCATTATTTTTTTTGATTGTCATCTCATCCGCAAATCTGTTTTCTCAAACTAACGGTACGGGTCTCGGCATAATCGTCGGCGAGCCGACCGGTCTGACGCTTAAACACTGGATTGCTCCGAGCAACGCTATCGACGCGGGTCTTGCCTGGTCTTTCCTCGATAACGGCAACTTTCACATACACGCCGATTATCTTTACCACATGGATGTATTCAATACAAACACGGCTTCGCTCTACGCGGGTGTCGGAGGTAGAATTAAACTTAAAAATTCCGACAAGCACGAAACCGATAACAGACTCGGCGCTCGCGTCCCGGTCGGAGTCGTCTTTTATTTCCCCGAGCCTAAACTCGACGTATTCGTGGAAGTCGTGCCCGTGCTCGATCTGACGCCGAAATCTGAATTTACATTCAATGCGGCCGTAGGAGTTAGATACTTTTTTAAATAAAATAAATTATAATGAGCATAGTCTTTAAAGCAAGAGGCAGTTCGTCGTTCGGTTTGCTGCTAATCAGACTTGCTGTCGGTATAATGTTTCTTGTCGCGGGCGCTCATAAAGCGATAGACGTGGAATCGTTCATTGCGTACGTTAAAAGCCTGAACGTCCTTCCGCAGAACATGGCGTTCATATTCGGATTCATTCTGCCATTCGCCGAAATATTCTTCGGGGCGTTGTACATTATCGGTATCTTCACACCGCTTACGAGTCTGGCGCTTAGCATTATGATTGTAAGTTTTCTGACTACTTCAGCGGGACTTCAAAGCGCGGAGACGTATTCGATTCCCGTTTTCGCGTATCACCTCGTTATGCTCGCCTGTACGCTCACTACTATGTTCGGCGGAGCGGGCGTTATTTCATTCGACGCGTTCTTCGACAGAAAGAAAGCAAAGAAAGAAGCGAAGAAGGATTCAAAGCAGGAAATCGAGAAGATTCCTGAACCTGCAAATCCGCCGCCTGACATAAAGGACGCGAATTTCACGGATGTCAACGGCAGCAACCCAGATAAATCTTGATACCATCAAACATTCATTCAAATGTTTGAAAAAATCGGGAGTCCCGGCAAATCCGGGTCTCCCGAAAAATCATTATGCGGCTATAATTAATAGTAAATCTCTTATCGCTAATCTCTCATGCTAATTGCTAATTACTAATTGTTGTTGCTCGTTGCTAGAGGTAGCACTGATTCCCAAACTCCAGTTTGGGAATCTTAATTCGTGTTTTGGCTTCCCAAGCTGGAGCTTGGGAAGCAGATTGAAATCGTTCATTGCTAATTGCTCGTTGCTAATTACTAATTGAATCAGAGGTGTATTATAAGTCCTCCCCTCGCCGTCACATATCCCGCATTTTTCAATTCTTCAGAAGTGAACGAAGAATTCGAATTCCTCACTACACTATATTTCTTAGAGAAGACAACACCCGCATAATTATATTTTAATCCTAAATCGAGACCTATCTTAGGCGCTACCGAAAACTCAATCCCCGCGCCGATTGCGAATCCGAAACCCGTCTCGCTCGCGTCCTCAGAATTGTTGTTCAACTCTATGTGGAGCGGATTTGACGAGGAAGTGTTCATACTCGTTTCTTTAAACCTGTCTGAAAACTTCATCATGTGCACGCCGATTTCTCCCGAAACGTACGGGCTGAGTCCGGGTGTGGGCAGATGAAACCTGACTCCGACCATCACCGGAATGTCCGACGCTTTCCAGTCAGGATTGAAGTCCGTGGTATATCCCGGAAAATTAGTACTGACCTGCTTAAGGAAGAAATCATTTTTGTATGTGTAAGAATTATACCCTACCGTGAATGAGAAATCCAGTCCCGGAGCGGGCGTCGAATATAAAATCAGGACTTCGCCCGAAACGCCGCTCTTGTAAACATCGTTGAAACTTCCTATCGGAACGTTCAAGCCGATGTTGCCGCCTATGCTCAAAGGAGTTTGTGCCGACAATAATCCGGCTGTCAAAAAAATAACCGCGAACAATAATGCTCTTTTCATGCTGTATATCCTCCGTTTAATTTTTTTAAATTTAGCAAACCGCATCGAATACAATAAATGCAATAAATCATTCATAAATTTTTGCCTGCTTTAATAATGCCTGTCTTACTTATGACGTTCAAAAATATTATTCCGTCAATAATACTCTTAAGCGTTATATGTTAATTGAGATAGTAGTAAGATTTTACATCCGGAACAGTTGCATATTTGTACAGAATACTTCTGTTTAAAATTGCGAAATCTACCATCGATCCGTAACTTCCGATGTTTCTCGCAGTGCATTTAATTGTCGAGTTATACGGGAACATGCCAAATCCGAATTTTCTGAAATTTTTCATCGTAACGGAAGCCGATTTAGTATAAACATTGAATGTCCTGACTGAATCTGTAAACGTGAAATGGGATATCATATCGTATCTTGGATTCGTTTGCGTGAATACTGTATTTGAATCTATCGCAGATTGGTCCGGAGGAGATGTTATATATGATTCAGGAGGAAACGTAATGTTAAATTCAGCAGCGCCCAGAAAATAGTTCATTTGCCCGCTTACCGCTTCCTGCTTCGTGCTGTCGAAAACATTTATTGTCAGAACCGGCAAGCTGCTAATATAAACATGCAAGGGAATGTATAGATTTGTCGGTATAAGCAGGCTGAACGATGCGGGTACATTATTTATCAGCGACCAATCCGGCGTGTTATAATAATTCTCTCTCGTTGCTAAAAGCAGTAAAGCCGAGGCGGACATTGTTTTGCCCTGTGGAACTCCTGATATTGTTCCGGAAATAGTTTTCGTACCGGGATTCGATTTAAAAATAGAATCCGGTATCGTCACCGACTGATTCGAATTCGGCGAAATTGTATAATCCTTAAGTATACCGAATCTGTTGTAATTCAAAATAGTACCGTTATTGTCAGTTGTATATTTAAATATAACAAGATTACCTGTCACGGGCTTGTTATCAGGCAGATAAACGAGACAGGAACCGGTGGTCGGAGTTGTATTCTCCCCGACTCCGTTGATGCTGCCACCGTCAGAAAAATAAACTTTGAACTTGTTTACGGGATGCTGATATGTCGTTGTAACGTTTATAACCGCTGATGGGATGTTTGCCTGATGATTGCTCACGTAATTTGGAAGACACAATACTGTTCCGTAATTTATACCTTCGAAAAACGAACCTGTTTTGTTCAGTGTATCACTGACATAAACGTCATAAGGCATTGTTACATCATTGATGGAAAAATATCCGTAAGCATCCGTCATAACGGTTTTGTCTCCGATGGATACAAGTACATTCTGCGCTCCTACATTATGCGGACCGTTAATGACCTTACCGTTGATATTGTATGTGCTCGTCATAATAACCTCTTCCGTGCCGTTATTACAGGAACTTAACACGGCGCCGACCAAAAAGCAGACACAGAATAACTGAACTGACAAAACCGCTTTCCTCATTTTAATCCTCCGAAATGATAGATTCAATTAATAAATTAAATTAATAAATATTAATAATAATTGAAAATCAATATCTGCTGTTTGAATATTATATCCGCTCTTTCCCGCGTGACATATAATAAATTGTCCGCTCTTATCAGTTTCATCCGCTCTTTCAGTGTTCTGCTTTTCGCCCGAGTGGCGTCAATCCGCCGCCGGTATTCTGCTGTGGTGAAAACTTATCCTCTAAGTTTCGAGTAGAAAATTCTTTGATATGATTTTCGGAATGCCGTCATTTCCTCATCTGCACGTATCCGCCCCGCTGCTGAATCGAAGGCTGGACGGTTATGAATACGTTCGGGTCAATCTTCTCCGCGGTTTCGATTACTTCCTTTTGTCTCTTGCGTGAAATCAGAACGTTCAGAACGGTCACTCCTCCGCTTGCTCCTTCGCCGGGCAGCATCGTCACGCCTATCTTGTTTGCACGCAGGGCGTTTGCGATGTTGTCGGGATAATTCATCGAGATTATGTTCATTGATACGAAACCCGAGCCGAGTTTCTGTTCAATCGTGATTCCGATTATCGTTCCCAGAGCGAATCCTCCCGAGTAAGCGAAAATGTTTATGAAGTTGTTTAACTGGCTCATCACTGTGCTGATTGCGATTACCCATATTGTTACCTCGAAAAATCCTATCAGTCCGGCGCGGTACTTGTTTCCGTGAACAGTAGTTATTGTCCTGATGGTTCCGAGAGAAACGTCGATTATGCGAAGCCCCATTATCATCAGGGCGTAGAGTATCGTCTCCGCCATCAGAACAGTTTTTTAAATTCCCGTATGAACGCCTGATTTTCTTTCATGAGCCCCATAGTTATCCTGATGCAATTGGCGAGCCCGAAAGGTTTCAGAGGACGGATTATAACGCCCTTGCTTAAAAGCGTCTCATTCACCGAATTAACTTTTTCCTCGGAAAACAAATCAAGCATTATGAAGTTCGCGTAAGTAGGTATCAATTTCAAAGCGCCTTTTTTCTCGAGTTCCGCGAGTTCGGCTTTGAAATACCCGTATCCTTCGCTGTTCAGTTTCACGGACTTCAGCAGAAATTCATCGTCGTCGAGCGCGCCCGCCGCCGCAGCCTGAGCAAGAGTGTTCGGCTCGAACGGAAGTTTCGTTTTCATCAAAGTCGTGATTATGTCCGAATGACCCATCGCGTATCCCGCCCTGAGTCCGGCGATACCGTATATTTTCGAGAATGTCCTGAAAGTCACGACGTTGTCGTACCTGTACAAAAGAGAATTCGGATAATCTTCATAAGCGTTCGCGTACTCGAAATATGCTTCGTCGAGAATTATCATCACGCCTTCAGGAACCTGCTTGTAAAAATCGTTGAATTCCTTCTTCGTGAATATCGTGCCCGTGGGATTGTTCGGATTGCAGAGATAAATCATCTTCGTGTTTTCGTTTATCCTGTCGAGTATCCCTTCGAGATCAAACTTATAAGTCTCGCGCGACATCGGCACGTAATGCGTCTTGTTCGCCCTTCCCCTCGCGAGCACCTGAAAACCGATGAACGTCGCCTCCGACGTAATCATTTCGTCTCCTTCGCAAAGGTAGCATCTTAAAAGATTCGCCATTATTCCCTCGCTGCCGCTTCCTACCGCGATGTTTTCGACGGGAATTCCGAACTTATCGGAAATTTTCTCGCGCAAAACAACCGAGCCGACGTCGGGATACCTGTTTAATTCGCTTATCGCCCGGCTCATCGCTTCATTCGCTTTCGGCGAATGCCCGAGGGGATTCTCGTTCGACGCGAGTTTGTGTATTTCCGTCAAACCGAATTCCCTTTCGAGTTCTTCGATTGACTTTCCGGGTATGTAAGGTTTCAGATTGCTGATATATTCGGGGGTTCTAAACATTGTATAATTTATTTTTTTTCAAATTATATCTTTTATAAATTTTAAAAAATGAAAATTTTTATGATAATATAATTGTTTAATTTAAAATAATTGCATAATTTCGATAAATCAAGTTTTTTAATGCCTGAGGATCACGTTAAAATCAGAAAATTCGAACAGAAAGAGTGGATTAAAGAAAACATTTCTTACCACAAGGACAGCGGCAGCTGGGCGTGGATTTACCACAGAATTACGGGAATCGCTTTAATCGGTTATCTGTTTCTGCATATTTATTCTCTTAGCACGCTCACGGGCGGAAGAGAAGTTTTTGAATCAAAAATGCAGTCTTTCACGTCTCCGCTTTTCATGGCGCTCGAATGGATTTTATTCATTTTTGTGCTTTTTCATTCACTAAACGGTATCAGAATCGTTCTCGTCGACTGGGCTGACGGAGCAAGATACCACAAGACTTTGTACAGGATTTCCTGGATTGCGGGAATTATACTTTTCCTTGCAATGGGCTACATAATGTTCTCTCACGAAATTTTAAAATTATTCGGGAAATAGGATTTTATAATGTATAGATATCAATCATCGAAGAATTCCGGCGCCACCAGTTGGGTTTTACAGCGTATCTCGGGTCTGGCTCTCGTAGTGCTTATGATAGGTCATTATATTCTGATGCACTATACTCCCGATTCCGGACATACGTACGATGCCGTATTGGGCAGAATGCAGTTTTCCTGGTACCGGATTATCGATTTGGTGTTCGTTACGCTCGGTTTATATCACGGCTTGAACGGAATCTGGGGAATATTCAGGGATTACAACCTGAAACCCTGGCTGAAAATGAGCATTCTGACGTCTCTCTTTATTTTAGGAATTGCATTTCTCGCCTGGGGTTACAATATTATATTTTCGATTCCGTACTTAAATAATATAACTCTAAAATGAATTCTAATTAATGTCTAATTTTATTATATTTTAAAAACAAACATAGGAGATTAAAATGGAAAAATTTACCAAGTTACAGGAAATTTTAGACGGAATGAAAATCGACATCGAAAAGTTCTATGAAAAGTCGCAAAACGCCGCCGGAACAAGATTAAGAAAAGAACTGAACAACCTGAGAAAAATGGCTGCAGAAATCAGAAAAGACATTCAGGACATCAGAGCATCAAGAAAAACCGGTGCATAATCGGGTTTTTGCTCTACAAACATCTTAAAGTTTTAAAGTGGGTTGTAGCCTTTAAACCCACTTTTTTTATATTTTATCGATATACGTTTAAAAAGTGCAGAATTCAAACATTAGAAATTTTTGTATAATTGCTCATATTGATCACGGAAAGTCAACTCTCGCCGACAGACTGCTTGAATTTACAGGGACAATTGAAAGCCGTGTTATGACTAAACAAATCCTGGACGATATGGACCTCGAACAGGAACGCGGCATTACGATAAAACTCCACGCCATACAGATGGATTATAAGGCGAAAGACGGAAACCAATACGTTCTTAATCTTATCGATACGCCCGGTCACGTAGATTTTTCTTATGAAGTTTCACGCTCACTCGCCGCCTGCGAAGGCGCCCTGCTCGTCGTTGACGCTACGCAGGGAATAGAAGCGCAAACAATCAGCAACCTTTACCTCGCGATTGACAACGGACTCGAAATAATTCCTGTAATTAATAAAATTGACCTTCCGAGCGCGATGGTTGACGAAACAAAGGACCAGATTATCGAATTAATCGGCGGCAAACGGGAAGAAATCCTGACTGCCAGCGCGAAAGTCGGAACGGGTACCGAAGAAATACTTTCAAATATTATCTCGAGAATTCCGCCTCCTGTGGTTGAAGAGAAGAAACCTCTGAGGGCTCTGATATTCGATTCCAAATTCGACAACTATAGAGGCGTAATCGTTTATCTGAGAGTCGTTGACGGAATTCTGAAAGAAGGCGATGATATAGAATTTTTCTCGAACGGAAAAAGATTTCAGGCGGAAGAGGTTGGAATACTGAAAATGGAAAGGAAAAGGACAGGACACCTTAATTCAGGCGATGTCGGCTATCTGATTGCCAACGTCAAGGACGTTAACGATTCGAAAGTCGGCGATACAATAATCGACGTGAATAACAGAAGCGATGTGCCTATTCCGGGATTCAAGGAAGTCAAGCCGATGGTGTTCAGCGGAATATATCCCGTCGCCGCGAATGATTTTGAAAACCTCAGGGAGTCGCTTGCGAAACTTAAATTAAACGACGCCGCGCTCTCTTTCGAGCCTGAAACTTCAGTCGCTCTCGGTTTCGGCTTCAGATGCGGATTCCTCGGACTTCTTCATCTCGAAATCGTTCAGGAAAGGCTCGAGCGCGAATATGACCTTAATATTATCACAACAGTTCCTAACGTTGAATACAAGGTGTTCAAGACAAACGACGAAGTCGTTCTCGTCGATAACCCGTCTTTAATGCCCGACCAGACTGTCATTGACCACATCGAAGAGCCTTTTATTTCATCTCAAATAATCACGCCCGTCGAGTTCATAGGCAACATTATGAAACTCGCCAACGAGAGGCGCGGTATTTTCAAGAACCAGCATTACATAGACGCGAAGAGAGTTGACCTTACGATTGAGTTTCCTCTGTCCGAAATAATTTTCGATTTCTACGACAGGCTGAAATCAATAACCAAGGGTTATGCTTCCTTCGATTACGAACTTAAAGATTACCGCGAATCGGACCTCGTTAAACTCGACATACTGCTTAACGGCGAGCCCGTCGACGCGCTCTCAACGATTATTCACAGGGAGAACGCTTATTACTGGGGAAGGAAACTCTGCGAGAAACTCCGCAAACTGATTCCCAGACACATGTTCGAAGTCGCCATACAGGCGGCAATCGGCACGAAGGTTATCGCCCGCGAGTCAATCAGCGCGCTTAGAAAGAACGTCATAGCGAAATGCTACGGCGGCGATATATCAAGAAAGCGAAAACTCCTCGAGAAACAAAAAGAGGGCAAAAAACGTATGAAACAAGTGGGGTCGGTCGAGATTCCGCAGGAAGCATTTTTAGCAGTTTTATCAATTGAAAAATAAATTTATACAATTATAATGGGATTAAAAGAAAACGTTCCGAATAAATTACCGAGACAACTCAGCAAGGGTAAAAAATCCAAACCAAAAGAATATTTCGACGCTCTCGTTTGGGCGGCAGTAGTCGCGTTTCTTATTAAATTGTTTCTGTTCGAAGCGTACAGAATTCCGACCGGCTCGATGGAAAATACTCTGCTTGTCGGCGACTTTCTTCTCGTGACAAAGTTCACTTACGGAGCCACGACCCCGAGAAACATTCCTTTCACTGACATTAGAATTCCTTATTTCAGACTGCCCGGACTCAAATCTCCGAAACCCGGAGACATAGTCGTTTTCGATTTCCCCGGCGACAGGGACGAAAAACAGTCGGCGGAAGTTCTGAACTATATTAAAAGATGCGTCGGCGTGCCGGGAGATTCGATACAGGTCGTGAACAAAGTTCTGTACAGGAACGGACAGGTTTTTCCGAATCCGCCGCAGTCGAAATTCATCGCTCCGCTCCAGCCGCCGGGCATTGCGAACAACAGGGTCTTTCCCAAAGGTTCGGGCTGGAATGAGGACAATTACGGTCCCGTAAGGATTCCGAAAAAAGGCGATGTAATAAGAATCGACAGTTCGAACTTCGAAGGCTGGAAAATGTTCCTGACAAAGGAAGGAGCCGGAAACGTTGTCCTGAATCCCGGCAATGAACTCGTCGTTGACGGAGTCAAATATCCGAACGGCAACTACATCGCGAAACGCGATTATCTTTTTATGATGGGCGATAACAGGAACAATTCGCTCGACAGCCGCTTCTGGGGATTCATGCCGATGGATAACGTCGTCGGCGAAGCGTTCATGATTTACTGGTCGTGGGACGCGAATATCTCTTTCGCGAATTTCTTTAAACTGCTCGGCTCAATACGCTGGGAAAGAATCGGAACGCTCATTAAATAAATCAAACGCATGCAAAGTTTTTAACCGTCAGGAGGAAACTACTGACGGTTTTTTTATTCGCAAAAATTTACTAGGGTGGTAACAATTAGCAAACTTGAAATTTTCACGCCAAATAATTTGTTCAAATTGTAAATGCAACTGAAATCAAAATGAAAAAAGCATACATATACGTAATATTATATTTAATACTAATATCAGCGCTTTCAATGTTTTCATTTAAAGGCAAAGACGCGGGAATAAGCGGAAACGGCGACACGCTTGTATTTCCTGGCGAGAAGCATTTTAAGAATCTTCGGATGCTGACTGACGGGAAGGAGAATGCCGAAGCGTATTTTTCGTATGACGGGAAAAAACTCATTTATCAGACCACGCTCGGTCACGATTGCGACCAGATTTATACGATGAACATCGACGGCTCCGGCAGGAAACTCGTAAGCAGCGGTAAAGGAAGAACAACCTGCTCATATTTTTTCCCCGACGGCAGGCACGTTCTGTACGCTTCTACGTTCGGAGCGAATGACGAATGTCCCCCGCCCCCCGATTACTCGAAGGGCTACGTTTGGGCGCTCTATAATGAGTACGACATATATAAAGCAAATGACGACGGCAGCGGAATAGAAGTTCTTGCTTCTTCTCCCGGCTATGACGCCGAGGCGACTGTATCGCCGAAAGGCGATAAGATTGTCTTTACATCGACGCGCGACGGCGACATCGAACTTTATTCGATGGACCTCGACGGAAGCAACGTCAAACGCCTCACGCACGAAGAGGGTTATGACGGAGGAGCGTATTATTCTTATGACGGCTCGATGATTGTTTACCGCGCATCACGACCAAAAGAAGGAAAGGAACTCGATGAATACAGGGCTTTGCTTAAAGAAGGTCTTATACGCCCGCACGCTCTCGAAATATTCGTAATGAATGCCGACGGAACTAACAAACGCCGGGTGACGAATAACGGAGCGGCTAATTTCGGT
>CAZOQR010000078.1:0-2506 GCA_964581915.1 uncultured Ignavibacteriaceae bacterium
TCTAACTGCTAACTTCTGCTCTTAAGATAACATTTTTTTCGCCTTTATAACTCCTTTAACAAGAGCGTCAATTTCCTCTTTGGTGTTATACATCGCAATTGACGCGCGCACCGTTCCGGGTATTCCCAGCCTGTTCATCAGCGGCTCGGTGCAATGCAGACCCGTGCGCACGGCAATTCCCATCTTGTCGAGAATCGCGCCCGTGTCGTAAGGATGTATGCCTCCGAGAAGGAACGATATAACGCTTGCTTTTTCTTTCGCGTTTCCCACGAGCCTGAAACCGTCTATTTCGCTTAACTTCGACGTTCCGTATTCCAGAAGTTCGCGCTCATGTCCCGCAATGTTTTCAATTCCGATTTCATTTATAAAGTTTACCGCTTCTTTCAGGACTATTGCGCCGGATATGTCCGGAGTGCCTGCTTCGAATTTATAAGGCAGTTCATTGTACGTCGTCTTTTCGAACGACACGTTCTTTATCATATCGCCGCCGCCCTGATAAGGAGGCATCGAGTCGAGCAGTTTCTCTTTTCCGTAAAGAATTCCGATTCCCGTAGGACCGTACATCTTGTGTCCGGAGAACGCGTAGAAGTCGGCGTCAAGTTCGCGAACGTCAACCTTTGCGTGCTGTACAGCCTGCGCCCCGTCGATTAGAACTACGGCTCCCGCGCCGTGCGCAAGCCGTATGATTTCATTCACGGGATTTATAGTGCCGAGGGAATTCGATATTTGATTTACGGCGACTATCTTCGTTTTCGGATTTAAAAGTTTCCTGTATGTTTCAATGTCGAGTTCGCCCGAATCGTTTACGGGTATTACTTTCAGCGATGCGCCTTTCCTTTCGCACAGAATCTGCCAGGGAACGATGTTCGAATGATGTTCGAGATGAGAAACAATCACTTCGTCGCCTTTTCCGACGGAAACCTCTCCGTAAGACGAAGCGACGAGATTAATCGCTTCGGTCGTGCCGCGCACGAAGATTAACTCTTCGGGTTTTCCGGCATTGATAAATTCCGCGATTGTTTTTCTGGAATTCTCATAGAGCGTGGTCGCCTTGTCGCTCAGGAAATGCACGCCTCTGTGGACGTTGCTGTTTTCTTCGGAATAATATTTGACGAGAGCGCCGATTACGCGTTTCGGTTTCTGTGTCGTCGCCGCGTTGTCGAGGTAAACAAGTTTCCTGCCGTTTACCTGAACGTCAAGTATCGGAAACTCTTTCCTTATTTTTTCCGTGTCAAACATCATTCAAAAATCAAAACTTTAATATAAAGAAGTAAGTCAAACATTATGAACTTAATTTTTTCTCAAGCCTCGCGGAAACAAGTTCCCTCATCTGCCCGAAACTAATTTCGTCTATAACCTCGTGAGCGTAGGCGGAAAGCAGCATCTTGCGCGCTTCCTTTTCCCCGATGCCCCGCGCGCGGAGATAGAAAATCTCGTCCTCGTTTATCTGTCCTGTCGTGGCTCCGTGCGAGCACTTGACGTCATCCGCGAATATTTCCAGTTGCGGCTTCGCGTTCGCCGAGGCGTCGTCCGAAAGAAGAATGTTATTGTTCGTCTGGTACGCGTTCGTTTTCTGCGCGTCCTTTCTGACCATGATTTTTCCGTTGAACACCGCGGAGCCGTTCGCGTCGATGATGCCGCGGTACAGTTCGTTGCTGTGGCTCGCGGGTTTCGCGTGGTCGGCGAGAGTATGGTTGTCTATGAACTGATTTTCCTTCGCGAGGTAGAAACCGCGGAAGTAACAGTCTATTCCTTCGCCGTCGATTAGCGAGTTAAGCGTGTTCCGAATGAACGCTCCGCCCCACGAAATCACGTTAGAGAAAAGCCTGCTTGATTTTTTCTGATGCACGGACGTCGTTCCGACGTGGAATGACTCGACTCCGTCGTTCTGAATCTTGTTGTGATGCAGTTCGGAATTCTCCGACAGGAAAATTTCCGTAACGCAGTTCGAGACATTTTTGCTTTCCGAATAAAATACTTCGCTAATGTCAGCGTAAGAGTTGTCTTCGAGCACGAAAAGATTGCGTGTGTTTGATATCGTATCCCTTGAATCCGTGATGTTTAGAATGATGAGCGGCTTTTCAAGACGCGCGTTCTTCTTCACAAGCACGAAAACTCCCGCGCCTGCAAACGACGCGTTGAGGGCGGTGAATCCGTCGGCTGCCGCGGACGCCGACTTGCCGTAGTGATTCTTAACGACGGCATTACCGATGTTTTCCGCATCGAATAAATTGCCGATTATGATTTTATTGTCTTTGTTGTGAATCCTTGAGAGTTCGCCGTTGTAATGTCCGTTGTGGATTACAATTACGCTGGCGTCGAAATTATACTCCTTGTATTTTTCGAGTTTCTTCCTGCCGATTGCCGAATCCGAGCGGACAGTGAAAGCGCCGTTCGTTATCGGCGTTATGTTAGTGAAACGCCATTCCTCGTTTTTCTTCGCGGGGAAACCGACACTCTCGAAAGCGGCTATTGCCTCATCACGGGCTATGCCCGGCGCAAGCGT
>CAZOQR010000078.1:2606-9679 GCA_964581915.1 uncultured Ignavibacteriaceae bacterium
ATTTTCCCCTTGTACAGGACGTGAACGAAGTCGGGGACGATATAGTCGAGCAGTCTCTGGTAGTGAGTGATAACGACGAAAGCGTTATCCTTGTTCCGTAACTTGTTAACTCCGTTAGCCACTATTTTAAGCGCGTCTATGTCGAGGCCCGAATCGGTTTCGTCGAGTATTCCGAGTTTAGGTTCGAGCATAGCCATCTGAAAAATTTCGTTCCGTTTCTTTTCGCCGCCAGAGAATCCAACGTTGACGTATCTTTTAGCAAGTTCCGGGTCGAGTTCGACGAGCGCGGCTTTATCTTTCAGGCGCTTCAGGAATTCTCCTGCCGTCATCGGCTCCTGCCCCTTCGATTTGCGTATTTCATTAAGGGCGGTCTTCATGAAATTCGTCGTTGTCACGCCCGGAATTTCAACCGGATACTGGAACGCGAGGAATATTCCTTCGCGCGCCCTGTCTTCCGCTGAAAGTTCGAGAAGGTTTTTTCCGTTGTACAGGACTTCGCCCGCGGTTGCTTCGTATCCCTCTTTTCCCGTCAGCACAGAGGCGAGCGTTGACTTGCCCGAGCCGTTGGGACCCATAATCGCGTGCACTTCGCCGGGTTTCACTTCAAGGTTAATGCCGTTAAGAATTTCCTTGTTTTCAATCTTCGCTTTTAAGTTCTTTATCGATAACATTTTATACTGGTAATTTTAATTTTTTATTATTAGCCGACGCTTCCTTCGAGCGAAATCGCGAGAAGTTTCTGCGCCTCAACGGCGAATTCCATCGGCAACTGGTTAAGCACTTCCTTCGCGTAGCCGTTTACTATCAGAGCGACTGCGTCTTCCTCAGATATGCCCCGCTGGCTGCAATAGAACAGAATGTCCTCTCCGATTTTCGAAGTGGTCGCTTCGTGTTCGACCGTGGCTTTCTTATTTTTAATGTCGAAGTACGGGAACGTATGCGCGCCGCACTTGTCGCCCATCAGGAGCGAGTCGCACTGCGAATAATTTCTCGCGTTGACGGCGTTCTTTCCTACACGGACAAGCCCGCGGTAACTGTTCTGGCTGAAACCCGCGGAAATTCCTTTCGAGACAATCCTGCTCTTCGTGTTCTTTCCGAGATGAATCATCTTCGTGCCCGTATCCGCCTGCTGGTAATTGTTAGTTAATGCGACCGAATAAAACTCGCCGATTGAATTATCGCCTTTGAGTATCACGCTCGGATATTTCCACGTAATTGACGAGCCTGTTTCAACCTGCGTCCACGAGATTTTCGCGCTTTCCCCGCAGATACCGCGTTTCGTGACGAAATTATAAATGCCTCCCCTGCCTTCCTTGTCGCCCGGATACCAGTTCTGGACAGTCGAATATTTTATTTCGCCCTTATCGAGAGCGATTAATTCCACGACAGCCGCGTGCAGTTGGTTCTCGTCGCGCATCGGAGCGGTGCAGCCTTCGAGATATGAAACGTATGCGCCTTCATCCGCGATGATGAGCGTTCTTTCGAACTGACCCGTGTTAGCGGCGTTAATTCTGAAATACGTCGATAGTTCCATCGGACAGCGGACGCCTTTCGGAATATAAACGAATGAGCCGTCGCTGAACACTGCGGAATTAAGCGCAGCGAAGAAATTATCGGAGTAAGGTACCACGGAGCCGAGATATTTTTTCACGAGTTCGGGGTGCTCTTTTACCGCTTCGCTTATCGAACAGAAAATTATTCCGAGGTCCGATAGTTTTTCGCGGTATGTCGTCATTACCGAAACACTGTCCATCACAGCGTCAACAGCCACACCCGCGAGAAACTGCTGCTCTACCAAAGGTATTCCGAGTTTCTCGTATGTTTCCTTTATTTTCGGGTCGAGTTCCTCTATCGAGTTTAACTTGTTTTCTTTCCTGGGAGCCGCGTAATATATCACGTCCTGATAATCGATTGGCGGATAATGCACGTTCGCCCATCTCGGCTCTTCGAGCGTGAGCCAGTGACGGTATGCCTTGAGGCGCCATTCGAGCATGAATTCGGGTTCATTTTTCTTCTTTGATATGAACCGAACGACATCTTCATTGAGTCCCTTCGGCAGGGTCTCCATATCGATGTCAGTCGTGAATCCCCACTCGTAATCGCTGCTGATTTTATTTAAAATTATATCGTCGTTCATATTATTAAACTGTTTTATCTAAAGACTAAAGTCGTAATTATCAATATTTAATCAAATAGGACTAAATTAGTCGTATTTTGCTTCAAAAAAAAGCCACTTATATCAAGTGGTATATTTACGAAAACGGTTTGCGGCGTGAAAAAGTTCAATTCAGACGGAGATTTTACATCCGGTTTCTTTACCTGTCGCGTGAATCGCAGGGAACGGAAACGATTTCGATTACGGTGCCGGTTACTGAGTTCAGAATAACCGATGTTAATCTGTTTCCGTAAACGCATCCCGTATCGATGTCGATGTAATTGTATTCCTGAAAGTCAGGGCTGAGAACGGGCGTATGTCCGTAAACCTGGAACTTGCCGATATTCTGAGGTATGTCGCGGTTCCACATCATCGAATATTCATCGACTCCGTCAAGATTCAGTTTTCCTCCGGAATCAATCCGTATGGAGCCGCTTGAGTCTTCAGTCTGAACTATTCCCGCGTGCGTTATTACGGCGCCCGGAAATTCATATATAAGGGGAAATGATTTCACGAAATCAAGATGACCTGATGTTTTCATTTCATCGGTGAACGCAGGATAATTTTTTCTGAAGTCCGCGAAGAGTTCCCTGTCGAACGAATCGATATTGAACGACGAAGGAATGCCTGTTTTAACGTGCTTAAGGTAACTGTAAACAGTCGCTTTCCCGCCGAGGCTCATCGCGACCTCGAAATTCGAGAAACCTGTCCGGTTGTACTTTTCATCAGGATTTCCGAGAGCGCGCAAAAGTATGTCCTCGTGGTTTCCGCGGATGCACCTTATGTTGTTCTCAAAACAGAAAGATACGGTTTCCCTTGAATATTTTCCCCTGTCAACTATGTCGCCGACAGAGAACACGGACTCCGTTTTCACGGAAACTATTCCGTACAGCGATTCAAGTGTATTTATGCATCCGTGAACGTCGCCGATAACCGCAATCAAACCATTTTCTCCCATAAAAAATATATTGCGATATTTGTTAAAACATTGAATTAAATTTACTATCTTATATTAACATATACAATATTCAATTTCATTTCGGCTAATTATGATACTATATCTGCACGGGTTCGCCAGTTCCGGAGCGGCGACCAAAGCAACCGTACTGAGGGAATATGTTTTAAGAGAGAGCACAGTTACAGACAAGAACGTCATTTCACCCGACCTGCCTGTTGAACCGAACGGAGCAAAGGCGGTCATCGCGAAAATCATCGAAGGAAGCGCGGAGGAAAAAATCGTATTCGGCAGCAGTCTCGGGGGATTCTACGCCCTTCACTCCGCCTACAAGTACGGACTTCCGTGCGTTCTGATTAATCCCGCCGTTATGCCGCACATCGCGCTTGAAGATTCTGTTGGAATGCATAAAAATTTCAAGACGGACGAGGAATTCGAGTTCAAGCGGGAATATCTCGACCAGTTGGAAAGCATTTACGGAGAGATTGATTTTTCGAAAATAAAAAAAGCCGACACGGCATTGCTTCTCGCCAAGGACGACGCGCTTCTGAATTACAGGAAGACGATGATTTATCTCGAGGGGCATATCGGTTTTCTTCTTCTCGAAGACGGCTGCGGACACGAGTTCTCAAAGTTCGGCGAGACGCTGCCGAAAGTCTTTGAGTATTTCAAAAACAGGTGATAATTCACGCATGAATATACCGAAAAACGGAGACAACGAATGAAACTTCTTGCTAAAGAGCCGGCGGAGTCATTTTTCGACGCCCTCGCCGAGATACACGACGATGACACTGATTTTTATACGAAGATAATCGCCTGTAAAAAATGCTTCGACGACCTCTTCAGGGAAATAACTAAAAACGAAAACGTCGCTTTCACGGGCACGTACGGACGAATAGAGTACGTATTGCAGACGCAGGATGCGGGACCGGAATTATCGGATAAGATACACCTCTTCAGGCGGAACGCGGGTTACGTTATTAAAGGCAGGACGAAAAATGTCGACGGCAGGCTGTTCCTGACTTTTCTTAGACAGTTGTGCGAAATAATATACGCGCTTACCGAATGCGGCATTCCCGAAAGACTCGCGGATGCGCTGAAAGACGCGCCCGAAGGGTTTGAGGAGACTAAGACAAGAACGTACGAGACGATTGACTTTTCGAACTGCATAGTGCTGAACAAGACCGATATAAAGCGCGGAGCGGCGGGCGGAGAAAACTTTTCGATTTTCTGCGAAGACACGTCCGAACTGGGACGGTATTCGCTCCGCATATACAAGAATCACTTCGAAGACCTCGCGCAACTGCACGAGAGCATAAACAGGTACACCACGCTTAACATTCTCAACATAAACATATCGGTAAAGGAAAAATATTTCTATTCCTCCTGTTTCGAGACGCAGATCATAGTCGAGCCGGATTTCATAGTCGAAGCGTCGGATATCGCCGAATGTTTCGCGAACAACATTTACAATCCTTACATATTTTTTGTGAGAAAGTTCATTCCCTCGAAACCCGGCATAGCGGCGTTCAAGGGTAATCTTATAAACGGACTGATGGACGCGCTTATCGCCAACCCCGACGCCGACCCCGAAGACGTAATAAACGAACTTATTTCCGAAAACCTGATGAGGGTTCTTTACTACGGAAAGGACGCCATTGAAAACGCCGTCAGGGACATTCTTGATAATCACTACAGGAATCTGCTGATGATTTTCAAATCGAGAAAAACCGACAGCATAAGAATCGAGCCGACATTCGTTTCACCGCTGTACGGAATTCACGGAAGGCTTGACGCGCTCATAGAGCCCGAAGGCGACAGGACGAAAAAGAATATATTCGAACTTAAAAGCGGGAACGCGAGAGCCAAAGCCGAAGTCTGGGTCAATCACAGGATGCAGGTTACGTGCTATAACATGCTTCTGAAATCGGCGTTCGGAAAGGACAGGAAAGGCACTTCGTCTATACTTTATTCTTCGACTTCGGAATCCCCTTTCAGAAACGTCGTGTGCGGTCCCGCGGAGGAAAAGAGAGTTCTCCTTGTCCGCAACAGCATCGTGTCGGGACTTTTCAGCCTTGCGAACGATAATTTTGACATACTGAACGCTTTGAGGAGCGGCAAGGCGGGAATCATCCCACGGTTCATGGAAAACGGCCTGCTTGATTTCGCCGACCAGATTAAGAACGCGGGAGACACCGACCTGCGGTACTACAGGTACATGCTGTCATTCATACTGCGCGAGCACAGGAGCGCGAAGACAGGAAGCGCGGGCGCGGATGACGGCGGCTTTGCGTCGCTCTGGTCGGAGACGGCGGAAGAGAAGAAAAAAGACTTCAAGATTATTACGAATCTTGTTCTGGAAGAATTCGGGGCGAAGGAACTTCGTTTCGGCGTAAGGGAAAACGTCAGCCACAATTTCAGGGAAGGCGACATAGCGATTCTGTACAGGAAAGACGTGACGGGCGGAAGCCCCGTGAACGCCGAACTCATTAGAGGAACGATTCAGAAACTCTCGAATGAAGAAGTCATCGTGGAAATGCGGAACAGGCAGGTTGACGGAAATTACTTCGCGAAGGGAACGGAATGGAACATCGAGCACGACGTTATAGAATCGAATTTCTGGAACACGGTAAGGCTTCTGTTCGAATTCGTCAAGGCGCCGAAATATAAGCGGGAGTTGATTCTCGGACTCCGCGAACCCGAAAAAGGAAGCGGTAAATTCGAGAGTGATAAAAATCTCAGCAAAGACCAGAACGACAACATAAAGAAAGCGGTAACGGCAGAGGATTATTTCCTGCTTCAGGGACCGCCGGGAACGGGAAAGACATCGACGACACTTACGGGCATAATAAAAAATCTGATAAGGTCGAATACGAAGATTGTAATACTCGCTTACACGAACAGGGCTGTCGAGGAAATCTGCGCCAACCTTTCGAAGAACGGAATTAATTTTGTCAGGACGGGCAGGAAAGCGTCTGAAGACAGCATGGGAGAGGAATTCATTCCCGTAACAAACGTTGTAATTTCAACCGTAACATCCTTCGTTTCCAAGATACACGAACTCGAGGGAATCTATGAATTCGACACGCTGATTGTCGACGAGGCTTCGCAGTTAACGGAGGCTGATTTATCCGGAATACTTTCGAAGTTCAGGAAGTTCATACTAATCGGCGACCAGAATCAGATGCCGTCTGTTGTAACGCAAACCCAAATCGAATCCGAAGTGAAAGACGAGACTTTAAGGCGTCTCGGAATAACGAATTTCAACCGCTCGCTTTTCGAAAGGCTGTACAACACGTGCGTGAAGAAAAAATGGCATCACGCGTACGGCATGCTTGAAACTCATTACAGGATGCACAGGGACATTTCGGAATTGATAAATGTTCATTACGGAAACAAACTTACAGAAGGACGCGAAGCCCAGAACGGCGAATTCAGAATCTTCGCCGGCGGCTCGAAAGACTCCGTAGAAAAAATGCTTTCGAAATCGAGAACGATATTCATCGAAAGCGAATACATTAAAAGTTCTAAAACCAACCGGGACGAAGCCGAAAAGACCGTGTCAATTCTGAAAACCCTTAAAAAAGTTCTCGGTGAAAGTTTTTCCGATAAGACTGCCGGTGTCGTCACGCCTTTCAGGGCTCAAATCGCTCTTATCAAAAGTCTGATTGATGATGAAGAACTGAAAGAAAAAGTCACGGTCGATACCGTCGAAAGATTTCAGGGCTCGGAAAGGGAAATCATAATCGCTTCGTTCGCCGTGTACAACTCATTTCAGATGAGCAACCTGCAGTCGCTGAACTCCGCCGACATCGACAGGAAACTTCTTGTTACTCTCTCCCGCGCGTCAGACCAGATAATACTTCTCGGTTACGCGCCCGTGCTTTCGGAAGGAATATATTACGAACAGGTTATAAATCAAATTAAAAAGAACGGACTGTATGTTACGCGGAAAGAAGCGGA
>CAZOQR010000078.1:9779-11713 GCA_964581915.1 uncultured Ignavibacteriaceae bacterium
AGGTTATAAATCAAATTAAAAAGAACGGACTGTATGTTACGCGGAAAGAAGCGGAGTTTATCTTCGCTAAGAAATAGCACCTGGTTTTTGCAATTTTGTATCTGAGAAGAAAAGCAAAATCTTCTGAATTTATTCGACGAATTATTTAATTAATCATAATCGTCTTTTCGAATTAGCCCACGGCTTCAGCCGTGGGTATAGATGTACAAAGGAAATAACCGTTTCAACGGTTTAAAACAAAATATTATTACAAACCTTCATTCCCAAAAACCCTCAGAACATTTTCTTGTCGCCGACCATTTTTTCGTAACTGACATCGTCGGGCTCCCATAATTCAATCTTAACTCCGTCGGGGTCGAGTATGTGCACGAACTTGCCGTATTCGAACTTTTCAATTTCATCGAGAAACTTCACGCCTTCCGCCTTGAGCGACTTCACGAGTTCATCAAGATTCTCGACACGGAAGTTTATCATGAAATCCTTTTCGGAGGGTTTGAAATACTCCGTCGATTCCTTAAAAGGCGCCCAGAGTGTGAAGCCTTTTTTACCCGGCGCGTCCGTCCTGTCCCACACGAAACTCGAGCCGTACTCGTCTGTCTTGAAACCCAGATGTCTGGAATACCATTCCATTGTTTTCTTTGAATCCTTGCATTTGAAGAAAATACCGCCGATACCCGTGACTTTTTTCATATTTTTGAGTTGATTTTAAATCAAAATAGGCAAATTTTGGTACTAACTAAAACACAAAATTTTTGTATTTTTATTGTTCTCAAAAAATATATCGGGATGTAGTTCAGTTGGCTAGAATGCGTGCTTTGGGAGCATGAGGTCGCTGGTTCGAGTCCAGTCATCCCGACTAATACAGGCAAATTACATTTCTTAAATCTAATCCAGTAATTAAATTCCTTAAATTTCATTAATTTGGTCTGCCCGTATTGCAAAAATACTATTAAGGAAAAATCGGCGGTTGTCGCCTGTCCGAGGTGCTATGCCCGGCATCACAGGAACTGCTGGGAAGAGCATAACGGCTGCGCCGTATCCGATTGCTACGGTAATCCCGACGTAAAGGCGGTCGCCGAAAATGTCGGGAACAAAACTATAGACGAAATACTTCACGGACCAAAAGTTGCCGCGTCCGCTCCCTTGAAAGGAACGGTTTGCCCTGAATGCGGAAAAGAATGCGGACCCGGGGAGAACAGATGCACGTTCTGCGGACACGATTTCAATCCCGAAAAAAAACAGGAACCTGCGGACGATTTCGAAAAAGAGTTCAGGGAAAGGTACAGGGAGAAAGCGGGATTCAAGTTGAGGCTGCGCGTCGCGCTTTTTACAAGCATCGGAATTGTCGCCGTGCTGATAGTATCTTCGATAATTTTTTCATACATAAAACTGAACGAATACTACGGTTCCGAGGAATACAGAATAAAACTGTTCGTGAAAGAATGGAAATATTCTCTCGAGAGCGAGGACATATTCAAGTACAGGGATTTGCTCGACAAGGATTATCAGTACATCGAGAAGTCAGGCAAGCCGGTTAATTTCGATGAACGGGCGAAACGAATTCAGAAGATGTTCGAGACCTACAAGAAAATCAGAGTGCAGACAGACGACCTGATTATAAGCAAGGACACTTCATCGGCAAACTATTCCAACGTTACATTCAACCAGACTATCACGCTGGACAAGAAGGAAGAGAAAGGAAAAAAGACTTTCCGCCTCTACAGGGACAGCGTATCGGCAAAGTGGAAGATCTTCCGCGAATACTTTGAATAGACAATTAGTAATTAATAATCAGTAATTAGTAATTAATAATTAGTAATTAGTGATGTTAGAGCGGCATCGAATAGCTCCGTAGGAGCGGCATCGAATAGCTCCGTAGGAGCGGCATCGAATAGCTCCGTAGGAGCGGCATCGAATAGCTCCGTAGGAGCGGC
>CAZOQR010000079.1:0-5599 GCA_964581915.1 uncultured Ignavibacteriaceae bacterium
CATGGGGAAATATTTTCGTCAGAAGCGAGTTCAAGGATGCTGACAGGAATGTTTACATGAACGACGCGAAAAAGCGCGCTTTGATAATAAACGACATCGTGAACGAACTCGATGACAAAATATTGAAGGCGTCCACGCTGTACGGCCTTATAGGCAAGCACAGGCCGGATATCATAATAGACTGCATAAACACTGCAACGGCAATAGCGTACCAGAATATATACAAGTCATATTACGATGTGCTTAAAGCGGCAAACGGAAAAGAAAGAAACTTCGACAAACTGAAGGAAGAGTCCGAAAAGATGATATGTTCGTCATACGTTCCGCAATTAATCCGTCACGTGCAATTGCTTTATAATTCGATGCAGAAATTCGGCACGAAGTTTTACTTCAAGGTAGGAACGAGCGGTACGGGAGGAATGGGGCTCAACATACCATTCACGCACAGCGAGGAAAAACCTTCAAGGGTTCTTCTCAGCAAGTCGTCGGTCGCGGGAGCGCAGACGCTCCTCCTTTTCCTGATGGCAAGAACGCCCGAGGGACCGAAGATAAAGGAAATAAAGCCGACGGCATCGATAGCGTGGAAGAAGATTGTTTACGGAGAGATAAAGAAAAAGAACAAGCCGATAGCGATTTTCGACATTGATTACAGGAAAGCAGAGGACCTTAAAAGCGAAATCAAGGCACGTGAAGAAAAGGAATTCAGGAAAAAAGGCACGATGAAGACTGTTTACATTGACACGGGTGAGAACGGCATATTCTCGCGGGGCGAGTTTGAAGCCATCACGACAAACGGGCAGATGGAATTCGTAACGCCTGAAGAAATCGCGGAAAACATTTACAGGGAACTGACCGGCGGCAACACCGGCAACGACATAATAAGCGCGCTTGATTCTTCGGCAATGGAGCCGTCGTACCGGGCGGGCTTCCTTCAGCACAGGGCGGTCGAAAAAATCAAGCAACTCGAAAAGAAGAACGGGACTCATTCCGTCGCGTTTGAGATGCTCGGTCCGCCGAGACTGTCGAAACTTCTTTACGAAGCGCACCTTCTCAGGCTGATTTACGGAAACTTCAGGGCTTTTATTAAGGATAATCCGAAGTCATGCACGAAGAAAATAACGGAACTTATAAAGAGGAATTCATCTTTAAGGAATGAGATAGTTTCCATAGGAATTCCGATACTTCTTCCCGACGGGAAGAAAGTTCTGCGCGGTCCCGACATGAAGATTCCCGCTCTTTCCTCAGGAGAGACGCTGAAACTTGACAGAAGGAAAATTGAAAAATGGACTCACGACTGCTGGGTTGACCTGCGCGAAAGCAACTGGAAAGAATGGAAGAAGAGATTCGAGAATATTATCAGGGATACGGAAAAGAATTTCGACGGTTCGTTCAGTTCAAAAGTCACATTCGACCATAATTACTGGAGCAACTTCGACGAGATAAATATCGGCAAGATAGTCGGCTGGATATTTATTAACGAAGAACAGGGGCTCAGAATGAAAGGCTGATAAATTTCATTTTCAGAAAAAGAAATTCTGCATCCTCCGCTCCGGCGGGGGATGCAGTTTGAAGTTAAAAGGGCTTAAAAAAATAAAAATAATTAATTGAGGCATATTCTTAGCATACTGATTTTTCTTCCGATAGCGCTGGCTCTGCCCGCATATTTCTTCGGAAGAAAGAATGAAAAACTGATAAAGGTTTATACGCTTATCGCGTCTCTTTTAACTTTCGGCTTGTCTGTATATTTATACTTTATATTCAGTCCTGATACGGGTGAATATCAGTTCGTCGAAAAGGCGACGTGGATTAAACTGATTAACGCGCAGTACTTCGTGGGCATCGACGGCATTTCGCTTTTGCTCATACTCCTCAGCACGCTGATTTTTCCCGTTTCGATAATCGCGTCGTGGAATACCGTAAAAACGCGCGTGAAGGAGTTTTACGTCCTGCTTCTCGTGCTTGAAGGCGCTCTCATAGGTGTCTTCTGCGCGCTTGACCTTGTATTGTTTTACGTGTTCTGGGAGTTCATACTGATTCCGATGTATTTCCTGATAGGCATATGGGGAGGCGAAGAAAGAATCTACGCGGCGGTAAAATTCTTTTTATACACGATGTTCGGAAGCGTGCTGCTTCTAATAGGGATTATCTGGCTTGCAATGATTAATCAGACGTTCACGGGCGCGATTACTTTCGACATAACGCAAATCACGGTGAACTCGGTTTACATTCCTCCCGACAGGCAGTTATTCCTTTTCATACTATTTACTCTCGGGTTCCTGATAAAAGTGCCCCTGTTTCCGTTCCACACGTGGCTGCCTGACGCACACGTGCAGGCTCCGACAGCGGGAAGCGTAATTCTTGCCGCTCTTCTCCTAAAGATGGGAACTTACGGCATAATAAGGTTTTCAATGGGGCTGTTCCCCGTAGCGTTCATCAAGGCAACCCCTTACATAGCGGTGCTTTCCGTAATAGGAATTATTTACGGCGCCCTGCTTTCGATTGTACAGAAGGATATGAAGAAACTCGTGGCGTATTCGTCCGTGAGCCATCTCGGTTTCATAGTGCTCGGAATGTTCGCCCTGACGCAGGAGGCGATGCAGGGAGCGGTGATTCAGATGATAAATCACGGGCTTTCAACAGGCGCGCTCTTTCTTATCGTGGGGATGTTATATGAAAGAAGGCATACGAAGGAAATATCCCGCTACGGCGGCGTTAGAAAAGTAATGCCGGTGTTCGCGGGCTTGTTCCTGCTCGTCAGCCTTTCCTCAATCGGGCTTCCGGGACTTAACGGATTCATCGGAGAGTTTCTGATACTCGCGGGTTCTTTCGGCTCTTTCAATCTCGGCACGTACTGGTACACGATTTTATCAACAACGGCGGTAATACTATCGGCCGTGTATCTCTTATGGCTCTACCAGAGAGTTATGCTGGGTCCTCTCGATAAGGAAGAGAACAAGTCTCTTAAAGACATTGACAGATTCGAAATGGCATCGCTGCTTCCTTTGATTGTTTTCATTGTATGGATAGGGGTGTATCCGAACACTTTTCTCAGAATTACCGATAAGAGTGTCAGGAAGGTTCTGCTGAATTATGATAACGCGAAGATAAAAATGATGAAAGAAATGGAATTCAAGAAAACAGAGGATCCGCTTCGTTGATTCAAGATAAACTAATCATCTTACCGTTTATAATACTGTTGCTTTCGCTGGCGCTGTTTCCGTTAGTTTATCCGAAATGGTGGCACAGGAATTACCCGAAAATCTCTATTTCCCTCGCCGTGATAGTAATTATATACTATCTGTTTTCAACAGGCGGAATTCCAAAACTTACGCACGCGATAGAAGATTATATAAGTTTCATCGCTCTGCTTTTCAGCCTGTTCGTTGTTTCGGGCGGCATATACATTAAAACGAGAGGCAAGTCAACTCCGTTCAGGAACGTAATCCTTCTGGCTATAGGTTCGGCAATATCCAATCTGTTCGGCACGACGGGCGCATCGATGCTTCTTATAAGACCATATCTCGAATCGAACAAATACAGGATAAGACCATTTCACGTGATTTTTTTCATTTTCATGATTGGGAATATCGGCGGTTCGCTAACGCCTATCGGCGACCCTCCGCTCCTGCTCGGATTCATAAAGGGCGTTCCGTTTTTCTGGGTATTCGAGCATCTAATCGTTGTCTGGCTTTTCGCGATTGGTGCGCTAATGGCGGTATTCTTTATATTCGATTACGTGAATTACAGGAAAGTAAGTTCGGAACTTCAGCACGATATTGACGAAGAGGGAGAAAAGATTAAGATACGCGGATATAAAAACTTGTTTCTTCTGGTAATAATAATCGGAGCGGTTCTTCTCAGGGAACCGAAATTCCTCAGAGAAATCATTATGCTCGCAACCGCAATCGTGTCGTACAAGATAACGTCGAAAGAGATACACGAGAGGAATCATTTTAATTTCGAACCTATAAAAGAAGTGGCGTATCTCTTTTTCGGGATTTTCGTAACAATGATTCCCGCGTTATCGTATATGTCAGAGAACTCGAAGGCGCTGGGGCTCGACAACCTGAACAGCGTTTTCTGGTACAGCGGGATACTCACGAGTTTTCTTGACAACGCGCCGACATACATGAATTTCCTGACAGGTTCCATGGGCGTTTACGGATTGATTGTAAACAGCGCGCAGGACGTGCTTAGATTCAGCGCCGAATATCCTGAATTTCTAAAGACGATTTCGATTTCATCGGTTTTCTTCGGCGCGATGACGTACATTGGCAATGCGCCGAACTTCATGATAAAGTCTATCGCGGAGCATAAAGGCGTGAAAATGCCGGGATTTTTCGAGTATATGTACAAGTATTCCCTGATTATTCTTCTGCCGTTGTTTTTCTTTGTTTGGGTGATTTTCATCAAATAAAACAGTCGATAATTAGGAACTAATTTACTATTTTTATGTATATAATTATAAATGACAGGTCATGAGAAATAAAAAGTTATTTATTCCGATATTTATTGTCGTGATAATTCTCAGCGTTATAGCGGGAATGAAAATACAGAATGCAGTATCGGATGACAAGGTTGACGAACAGGTTCGCAAGTTCAGGGAGGTGCTTAACTTAACGTCGAGATATTACGTCGATAATATCGATACACAGAAACTTACGGAATCGGCGATTAAAGGGATGCTGGAAGAACTCGATCCGCATTCCATATATATAAGTTCGGACCAGTTAAAAAGAGTCAACGAGGAATTTCAGGGTAGTTTTGAAGGGATAGGCGTAGAGTTTGACGTAATAAACGACACGCTTACCGTGGTCTCGCCCATAAGCGGCGGACCTTCGGAGAAACTCGGAATTCTTGCGGGAGATAAAATTGTGAAAATTGACGGCGCGTCCTGCATTAAGATATCCCGCGAAGACGTGCCGAAGAAACTCCGCGGTCCGAAAGGAACGGAAGTCAGGCTTTCTATCGTAAGGTACGGATTGAGCGACCTGCTTGAGTTCAAGGTCACGAGGGATAAGATACCTCTTTACAGCGTTGACGCGTCTTTCATGTTCGACAACGAAATCGGCTACGTAAAGGTATCAAGGTTCGCGGCCACGACGTACGATGAATTCATGCAATCGATGATAAAACTCAAAGGACAGGGTATGAAGAAGGTAATACTTGACCTTCGCAGCAATCCCGGCGGATATCTCGAGCAGGCATTCAGAATGGCGAGCGAATTCCTTCCTGCGGGGAAAAAGATAGTTTACACCAAGAGCAGGATAAAAGAGTTCGAGGAAAATTATAATTCATCTGGCGGTTCATTCTCCGACATTCCGCTCGTTCTTCTTGTTAACGAAGGCTCCGCTTCCGCGAGCGAAATCGTCGCGGGCGCGATACAGGACTGGGACAGGGGAATAATCGTTGGCGAAACAACCTTCGGGAAAGGCCTCGTGCAAAGGCAGTTTGACCTGAGCGACGGCTCGGCACTCAGAGTAACGACCGCGAGATACTACACGCCGTCCGGAAGAACGATACAGAAGCCGTACGAAGGCGGCAGGTATAAGGACGCGATGAAATACGATACGCTTGAAGGCGATAATTTCTCGCACGA
>CAZOQR010000079.1:5699-11696 GCA_964581915.1 uncultured Ignavibacteriaceae bacterium
AATATTGCAAAGTCTAAGGGCGTGGAATTAAACAGGGACTCTTTCGAAAAGGACAGGGAGTTCATTGTGACGTCGCTCAAGGCGCAGATAGCAAGGGACATCTGGGGCAACGAAGGGTATTACGCTCTCTTCATGTATTCAGACGAGCAGGTTACGAAAGCGGTGAGCCTGTTCGAATTCGCGGTTAAATTGGTAAAGGGCAATAATTAAAAACAGGTTTTGAAAAGAGCCATAGGAATATTATGTTTCTTCGTGTTCGTTTCGGGCGCGCTGTCTCAGGATAAAATTGTAGAGGTCGGAGAGGAACTGAACTATTCCGTGTATTACGGTTTTATCAAACTCGGCGAAGTCAAGTTTAAGGTGACCGGGAAGAACAAGGAAGGAAAAAACGAATTAATCACGGCAACGGCGTCAATAAAAAGTTTTGACGCCATTCCGATGATAAACATAAATTATATTTTTGAATCGATAATGCTGACGGAAAAGAACGAGGTCCGTTCGGCAAAATTCACGGCGACGGAGTTTAAGGAAAAGTCAATCACGAATATTTATTATACTTTTGATTACGATAACGACGAAATAAAAACTCTTAAGGAAGTTGACGGAAAGTCCGGCGCCGAGCAGGTAATAAACATAGAAAACAAGAAAAAGTATCAGGACGGGCTGTCATTGCTTTACAACGCGCGCCTGCAGTCAAAATCGGATAAAACGAATCAGCGGTTCAACGTCCCCGTCTATATAAACGAAAAAGAATCATCTGTAAGGTATTCATTCTCAAGCAAACCCGAGGAGGTCGAAATAGACCTTGAGGATTACGGCATCAGATGCATAAGAGTCGCGGGAGTCGCGGATTTCGTGGGTGTTTTCGGACTGACGGGCGAGTTCGCGGGCTGGTTCTCGGATGATGATTACAGGGTCCCGATTAAGGCGAAATTCAACGTTACAATCGGAAGCATCACGCTTGAACTTGCTTCGTTCAAAAAGAAAAACTGGAAAGCGCCGGTTTATAAATAAGTAAATTGAATAATTACACCTCTTTGAGTAAATTACTATCTTAAAATCTTAATAATTTATGAGAAAATATTTTATATTTGCCGTATTATTTATCCTTACCGCTTATTGTAACTCATATTCGCAGGATGCGCAGGAAATTATAAAGAAGGTCCAGTCAAACTACAACGGAATTAAGGACGCGAAAGCAAGTTTTTCGCACAGCGTGAAATATTCTTCGGGAAAATCTCAGTCGGAATCGGGTACAATCTACATTCAGAAAGAGAACAAGTACAGGATAGAAACCAAAGGCCAGATAGTCCTGACGGACGGAGTAACATCCTGGTCGTACTCCTCGAAAAAGAAACAGGTAATAATCGACAATTACAAGAACGACGGGAACACGTTTTCCCCGAACAAGTACCTTTTCAGTTATCCCGAAAACTTTTATTCGGACCTCGAAGGCTCTGAAGATGTATCGGGAGTTGATTGCTATCTGCTTAAACTTTCTCCGAGGAGCAAGGGGAACGTGAAATCCGCCAAGGTATGGGTCGATAAGAACGATCACCTGATAAGGAAAATTCACATCGTTTCGTCTGAATCCACGGACACATATCTGCTTAAGAAGATTTCACTGGATACGGGAATAAGTTCGTCGAAATTCACTTTTTCTCCCCCGTCCGACGTAGAAGTGATCGATTTAAGATAATATTATTTGGGTAATACTTACAAGAAAATAATAAAATTTACGGTACTCTCCGCAGTGCTCGTATTTTTTATATACCTTGCATTCAAGGATATTGATTTCAGGCTTTTGTATGAGGAACTTCTGAAAACAAAATACCTGTACGCTCTGACGGGTATGTTAGTAGGCACGTTTTTAGGAAGTTACATTCGGGCTCTGAGATGGAGATACCTTCTTGATCCGCTGAAAAAGAACATACCGATGTCCAGCCTCTTTTCTCCTGTCATGATAGGATACATGATGAACGCGATAATCCCGAGAGGCGGAGAAGTAGCCAGGCCCGTAATTACCGCGCAGAAAGAAAAAATCTCGAGAGCATCCGCGTTCGGAACTATTCTCGTTGAAAGAATTTTCGACATGCTCTCTATGTTCGTAATGTTCGGATTCTGCCTGTTCTTCTTCAGGCAGAAAATATCGGAAGCGTTTTACCCTTACGATATCGAAATGATATCTCTGTACAGTTCGTTGATAATACTGGCATTCGTTCTCGTTATTGTTCTTATGCTTTTCAACCTTAAGAAGACGGAAATCGTAGTCGAAAAGATTACTAAAAAAATACTTCCTTCGAAATACCAGGAAAGCATTCACAAGATTTTCATCTCGATAATAAACGGGTTCCTTTTTATAAAGCATCCGAAATCGTATTTTAAAATTTTCATTACGACGGCGTTGATTTGGATATGCTATGCATTGTCGTCATATCTCTCGTTTTTCGCATTTGATATCAACCTCAGTTTCCTTGACGCGAATCTCATTGTCGTTTTGTCGTCCTTCGCGATGACGCTTCCTCTTCCGGGGAATTCAGCCGGTTCGTACTATCTGTTCATTAAGACCGCGCTCGTCAGCATATACGGCATTAACGCCGAAGTGGCAATCGGTTACGCGATTGTGACTCACCTCCTTAATGCGGTCGGACTACTGGCCTCGGGTTTCTACTATTCAATCAAGGAAAACTACAAATTCAACGTAGGACTGAAATCCGAATAATATTTCAGTTTGAAATAAATTTAATATGTTTTAATTTATTCCTGCCTTATTTTTAAATTGAAAATTATTTTGGGCGGCGATAAGAAAATAAAGATATCAAGGACCGTTGTAATACTCAGCATAGTCAGCCTTCTCACCGACATTTCAAGCGAGATGCTCTATCCCGTCATGCCCGTGTATCTCAAGTCGATAGGATTCTCGGCTCTTATAATCGGCCTGCTTGAAGGATTCGCGGAAGCGACCGCGGGATTCAGCAAGGGATATTTCGGCCTGTTGTCCGACAGAACGGGAAAACGCGTTACGTTTGTCAGGCTCGGTTATTTTTTCAGTTCGATATCGAAACCGATGCTTGCACTTTTTCAGTTTCCGATTTGGATTTTCCTCGCAAGGGGACTGGACAGGCTCGGCAAAGGCGTCAGAACCTCGGCCCGTGACGCAATACTTTCGGCGGAGTCGGCTCCCGGAACAAAAGCGCGAATATTCGGCTTTCACAGGGCGATGGATACGGCAGGCGCGATGCTCGGTCCCGTTGCAGCGCTCGTATTTCTGTATTTCCTGCCGGATAATTTCAGACTCCTTTTTATAATCGCTTTCATTCCGGGAATTATCGGCGTGATGATTACCTTTATTCTCAAGGATAAAAATACGGTTCCGAATCCGTCCGTTAAGTCGGCCGGATTTTTCTCGTTTCTCGGATACTGGAAAATCTCCGATTCAAGGTTCAAGCGGCTTGTACCCGCGCTGCTGTTCTTCACGCTCATAAACAGTTCGGATATATTCCTGCTTCTGATGGTCAAGCAGGCAGGCAATTCAAACACGGAAGTTATTTCCGCTTACATTTTTTATAATTTAGTATATGCCGTTTTCTCATATCCTGCTGGGATGTTAGCGGATAAACTCGGATATAAAAAAGTTTTCATGTTCGGCACGCTCGTATTCGCGGCAGTGTACGGAGGAATGGCAATGAACCCTTCGCTTCCCGTGATTTTCATGCTTTTCTTTTTTTACGGAGTTTACGCGTCTTCGACGGAGAGCATATCAAAAGCGTGGATAACGAACATCTCGAAAAAGGAAGACGCGGCGACGGCGGTAGGTTTCTATACGGGTCTCGGAAGCGTTTTTACGATGCTCGCGAGTTTCACGGCGGGATTGCTCTGGAGTTCAATCTCCGCGTCTGCGGCTTTTATATACTCTTCCGCAGGCGCCCTCCTGACCGTCTTGTATGTTTCGGTGTTCGTAAAGTATAATAATGATGATAAATAGAATTCTCGCATATATAACGCTCATTGTTTTTTTAATCCCCGGCATCAACGCGGGACAGGTTAAGGAAAGCAATATCTTCCGGATTATCGGTTATGACATCGGCGAATCCCTGAATGACGGCTCCGCTTTATTCACATCGCCGCTTCAATGGAAGGGCAGGGACGGAATCAAACTCGGGGCGCTCTTCGTCACCACGGCGGCGGTTTACCTGAAAGACGAATCAATACGCGCTAATTCTTTTAAACAGCGCAGCGGAACGAACGACAGGATATCTGATGCTGCAAAACTGTACGGTGAGATTGCCGCGCCCGTTATTATTGGAGGAGGAATTTATACCGCAGGGCTGTTATCGGAGAATGAATATATCAGGGTCACGGGAAGAATGGTGTTTGAATCCGTTCTTTATTCGGGAATTGTCACGAACGTTTTCAAGACCGTAATCGGCAGGTCGCGGCCGGGAAAAGAAGAGGGCTCGCAGTTTTACCGGATGTTCAGTTTTAACACGGGCAATACATCGATGCCTTCGGGACATTCAACCGTCGCGTTTGCAGTGTCTTCCGTGCTCGCGAACAGAATAAACAACACATATGTGTCTATAGGATTGTACACTCTGGCGGGAATTACAGCGTTATCGCGTGTTTACCACGACGAACACTGGGCGTCGGATGTTCTGCTCGGCTCGGCTGTAGGGTATTTCATAGGGGACTTCATTTCTTCGAAGCGGAGCAATTCGTCCGGTGGCAGAGGCGGGATAATGATTTTCCCCGGAGCGCGCGGTTTGAACCTGCGCGTGAATCTGTAATTTTGAGCGTAAAACTTTTTTATATTAAATGCGTATATTCAGATAACAATAAAAATTAAGGACAATCATGAAGAACAAAACCTACATTTATTTGCTGATACTGACATTCCTTATGCCGGTATTTTCTTATTCTCAGACAATCAAAGGAGACGGCAACATTGTCAAGAAGGATATCGCCGTTTCGGGATTCAATAAAATCAATTCTCTCGGCTCATTCAACGTATTCATCACTCAATCAGAAACCGAAAAACTGACTGTCGAAGGCGATGATAACCTGATGCAGTACTTTTCCGCCGAGGTTTCGGACAAAGAACTGAACCTTAGTTTTACGAAAGGCAGCGTCTCGCCGACGAAGTTCGATGTTTATGTCAGCGTAAAAGAACTTAATAAATTATCCGGAGTCGGTTCCGGAGACGTGAAGTCGCTGAACACGATAAAATCGGATAAGTTTAAACTCGAACACGTCGGTTCGGGCGATCTTGATTTCAGCGTATCCTCTACCGATCTTAAGATTGAGATAACGGGTTCGGGAGACTCGAAGGTTACCGCGGACGCGACGAACTGCAGCGTCGAGCACACTGGCTCGGGCAACATGATATTCAATTTCGATAACCCAAAGGGTAATGTTAAGGCGGAACACACGGGCTCGGGCGATATGTCGGCGAAGATAAATTCAATGAACGCTATGATTGACAATAACGGCTCCGGCAATCTGACCGCCGAAGGAACCGCTGCAAACCTCAAACTTGAGAACAACGGTACAGGTAAATTTAAAGGAGAAAGTTTCACCGCCGGCAGTCTCAAGGTCGAACTCAACGGTTCCGGGGACGTTAAACTGAATTGCACAAAGGAAGCGGTCGTTGAAATAAACGGCTCAGGAGACCTTTATCTCGCTGGAGATTACACGATTAAGAAAATTGAAAGCAACGGTTCGGGAAAATTAATAAAGTAAAATTGAAAAAAGATTCCAAACCCGACTATATCGGAGCAGATTACAATTTTGATACACCGCTGTCATCATCCGTGATAGACGAATTACCGTTGTGGTCTGCTCCATTCGGGTTGAAACTGCTTGACACCGTAATTTACAGGAAGGGCATAACGGCTCTCGATATAGGATTCGGAACGGGATTTCCGCTCATTGAACTCGCTCAGCGGCTGGGAAAAACCTCGGTTGTTTACGGCATTGACCCGTGGCGGCCCTCGCACA
>CAZOQR010000080.1:0-11631 GCA_964581915.1 uncultured Ignavibacteriaceae bacterium
TCAATTGGTAGAGTAGCGGTCTCCAAAACCGTCGGTTGGGGGTTCGAGTCCCTCCACTCGTGCAGGTAATTAATAACTAAGAATGAGAGATAAAATATTAAACTTCTTCACGGACATTTACAAGGAAATGAAAAAGGTCACGTGGCCAAAGAAAGAGGAAATGAGAGATTACACGAAGGTTGTCGTCGTTACGATGCTAATCTTCGCCGTGTTTGTGTACATAGTTGACAAGGGCATCAGCGAAGTTCTGAAAATATTATTTTAAACGTTGAATTGATGGACGAAACAAAAAATATGGAAAACACGGAAGAGTCTCCGGAGTTGTCCGAAAATCCGCAGGAGGAGAGTTCGGAAACGCTGGAAGTTCAGGATGTCCCCGTGAACACGGAAGCGCCTGAAATAACCGGGACGGACGACGCTGTTGAATCGACTTCGGATGTGTTCAAGTGGTTTGCTGTGAGAATTGTAGCGGGTCACGAGAATAAAGTGAAGACGTATCTTGACGCTCAGATAAAAGACGAGCACCTTGAGAGCCGTATCAGAACGGTAATGATACCGATGGAAAAAGTATTCGAGGTAAAGAACGGAAAGAAGAAAGTAAAGTACAAAAATTTCTTTCCCGGTTACATTCTGATAGAGGCCGACCTTGACGACAACGTCAAGAGGTTCCTCGCGAAAGTTCCGAGCATCATGGGTGTTGTAGGCTCGAAGAACATAAAAGGCCAGAGGCTCGAGCCGATACCGCTGCGCGAGACGGAAATAAAGAGAATTAAGGCAATACTCAACGACGAAAGCCAGACGGAAAAAATCGATCTAAAACTCAACCAGGGCGATCCGGTAAAAGTAACGAGCGGTCCGTTCAACAACTTCAACGGAACCATACTTGAAATAAACACAGAGAAAATGAAGGTAAAGGTAATGGTGAGTATTTTCGGCAGAAAGACTCCCATCGAACTTGAATTCACTCAAATTGAAAAGCATAAGTAAACATCAATAATAAATATATATTATGGCAAAAAAAGTAGTTGGTTTTATAAAGTTACAAATTCCCGCAGGTCAGGCAACGATGGCTCCTCCGGTAGGTCCCGCGCTGGGTCAGAGAGGCGTGAACGGCATGGAGTTCTGCAAGCAATTCAACGCGAGGACACAGGACAAGAAAGGGTTGATAATACCCGTAGTAATAACGGTTTATTCGGATAAGTCATTCACGTTCGTAACGAAGACACCTCCGGCGGCTGTGCTGCTGCTGAAGGCGTCGGGGCTTGAAAAAGGCTCGGGCGTACCTCACAAGACGAAAGTCGGCAAGGTTACATCGAAGCAGGTAAAGGAAATAGCGGAAATGAAAATGGTTGACTTGAATGCGAGAGACGTCGAGCACGCTATGAGCATGATCAAGGGCACAGCAAGAAGCATGGGAATAACAGTAGAATAAAAAAATTATTAGTTTTATAATATTATGAATTTGACAAAAAAACAGAAAGAAATAAACAAGACTTTTGATTCGAAGAAAGAATACAAGATTGCCGAAGCCGTATCTCTGCTGAAGAAGTACGCGAAAGCGAAATTCGACGAATCCGTTGACATAGCAATCAATCTTGGAGTGGATCCGAAGCACGCCGACCAGGTAGTCCGCGGAACCGTATCCTTGCCGAACGGAACCGGAAAGACCGTAAGGGTGCTCGTAATCGCGAAACCCGAAAAACAGCAGGAAGCAGTGGATGCAGGAGCGGATCACGTAGGATTTGAAGATTATCTGAAGAAGATTCAGGAAGGCTGGACGGATGTTGACGTTATAATAGCGACTCCCGATTCGATGAGCGAACTCGGAAAACTCGGAAAGGTTCTCGGACCACGCGGACTCATGCCGAATCCGAAAAGCGGAACCGTAACGATGAACGTCGGTCAGGCCGTAAAGGAAGTCAAGGCGGGAAAGATAGATTTCAGAGTTGACAAGAACGGAACGGTTCACTCGTCAATCGGCAAGGCGTCGTTCGACGAACAGAAGATTGTGGAGAACATCACGACATTCATAAACATGATAATAAAACTGAAACCCGCGGCGGCGAAGGGAACGTATATAAAGGCTGTCACGGTATCGACGACGATGGGACCCGGAATAAAGATTGACAAAGCGCTGACGGATTTAAAGTCGGCGGCATAAAAAAGTTTACGCACTCATTATACATATAATCCGGCCGGGATTGTGATAACCGGAAGGAAGCTTCAAATGTTTAATAACTTTTAACAAACGGTATGGAGAAAATCAAAAAGAACGAGATAATTGCTGAGATAAAGGACAAGATGAACAATGCACCGGCAATCTATTTGATAGATTTCGCCGGTATGACCGTTGCAGAGGTGGACAATCTCCGCAGCGAGTTTTACAAGGCAAACATAAAGTACAAGGTTGTAAAGAACACTTTCGCATTGCGCGCAATGAAGGAAAGCGAATCTTACAGCCAGTTCGTGAACGACCTCGAAGGTCATTTCAAGGGCAATACGGGAATAATATTCGCGGACAGCGACCCTGTGGCGCCTGCAAGGATTCTGAAGAAACTTACCGAAAAGAGCGACAAGCCGAAATTCAAGGCCGCGATAGTCGACAAGTTATACTTCGGTTCTGACAAGATGCAGCAGTTGGCATCGCTGCTCACGAAGGAAGAAATCATTGCGGGAATACTTTCGAGTCTTGATTCGCCCGTATCGGGCATTGTCGGTGCAATTAACGCGGTCATCAGAGATCTCGCAAGCGTTATCGAAGAAGCGGCAAAGAAAAAGGCTGCTTAGCATTTTTTAAAACAATTTTGAATTAAAATTTAACCAAAGGAAATAAACATGTCAGTAGTAGAAGAATTATTAGAAAAAATATCCAATTTAACCTTACAGGAAGCATCCGATTTAAAGAAAGCACTTGAAGACAAGTTCGGAGTCACGGCGGCAGCCCCCGTTATGATGGCGGGACCGGCAGCAGGCTCAGCCCCGGCAGCACAAGAAGAAGAAAAAACAGAATTCACTGTATTCTTAGCAGATATCGGACCCGAAAAAATCAAAGTCATCAAAGCAGTGAAAAACGCGACGGGACTTGGATTGACAGAAGCCAAAGCGCTCGTTGAAAGTGCTCCGAAAGCTGTAAAAGAAAATATGCCTAAAGCCGACGCGGAAAAATTAAAAGCGGAATTAGAAGCAGCAGGCGCAAAAGTTGAAATCAAATAATAATTCGCAAATTAACTTTTTAATCTGAGGTAAGGGTTTGAGGGTGAAAATTAATCACCCTTAAACCTTATTCCTTGGATTTTGTTTAATTTATATATAACTAAATCATAATAAATGGAATTAAAAGGTGTTTTAGCCGGTTTAAAACCCCTCAACAACAAGAACAACAGGTTAACTTTTTCAAAATCCGATATTCACAAAGAACCTCCTGATCTTCTAAACGTTCAATTGCAGTCATACAAGGATTTTTTGCAGGAGGACGTTCCCATCAGCAAGAGGAAACCAATCGGATTGCAAAAAGTTTTTGAGGACAATTTCCCTATTACGGATTCAAGGGAAACAGCTTTACTTGAGTTCATAGAGTATTTTATAGAGAAGCCTCCGTATTCAATAATTGAATGCCAGGAACAGGGTCTTACGTACTCGGTTCCGGTGAAGGTGAAATTAAGATTATCTACGAAGCCAAATTCTGCTGCAAAGGAATACAACTATGTTCTTGAGCAGGATGTATATCTGGGGCAATTGCCGTACATGACACCGAGAGGCAGTTTCATAATAAACGGAGCAGAGCGCGTTATAGTAAGCCAGTTGCACAGGTCGCCCGGAGTCGTGTTCAGCGAGTCGACGCACGCGAACGGCACGGAACTGTTTTCCGCGAGAGTTATCCCGTACAAGGGCTCGTGGGTTGAGTTCACGACGGACATAAACGATTTGCTTTACGCATACGTTGACAGAAAGAAGAAATTCTATTTCTCCACGCTGCTTAGAGCGTTGTCGATTAACGAAAAGGTGAAGATGCTCGAACTCTTCGGATTAGCGGAGAAGGTTGAGGTAACGCCACATAATTATCTCGATTACACGGGAAGGTACGTTATAGAGAACGTCGTGGATAAAAACACGGGAGAAGAACTCGGGATAGAATCGGGCACGCAATTAACCGAGGAACTTCTTCTTTCGATATTAAACGCCAAGATAAAGACGCTTAACCTGATGAAGAGCAATCCAACCGACGGCGAGCAGATAATATTCAACACCGTCGTCGAGGACGATGAAGAGGAACTCGCGGAGAAACCCGCCGAATCGCTGCCGAAAGACAAGAAGACGCAGCATCTAATGACAGATTCCGAGGGCGAGAGCGCGAGGAGTTACATAGAAAAGCAGTTTTTCAATCCCAAGAAATATGATTTAGGCGAAGTCGGACGGTACAAGATAAACAGGAAATTAAACTTAAACATAGACAACACTACAACGATATTGACGCTTGAAGATATCGTTGAAATAATATCATACATAAAGGACCTTGTTGACAGGCGCAAGGAAGTAGACGACATTGACCATCTCGGAAACAGAAGGGTGAGGACCGTTAACGAACAGTTGTCGCAGCAGTTCGGACTCGGGCTTTCGAGAATGATAAGGACGATAAGGGAAAAGATGAGCATACACGACGAAGAGAATCTCACGCCTCTGAGACTTGTCAGTTCAAGACCGATCACGAGCGCGTTGTCTTCGTTCTTCGGAACGAGCCAACTTTCGCAGTTCATGGACCAGACGAATCCGCTTTCGGAAATGACGCACAAGAGAAGAATCAGCGCGCTGGGACCCGGCGGGCTTTCGAGAGAAAGAGCGGGATTCGAAGTGCGCGACGTTCACTACACTCACTACGGAAGGCTTTGCCCGATTGAAACGCCTGAAGGTCCGAACATCGGACTGATTTCGTCACTCTGCATACATTCGAGAGTTAACGAACTCGGGTTCATCGAAACGCCTTACAGAAAAGTCGCCAAGGGAAAAGTAACGGATGATATAGAATACATTTCTGCAGACAAGGAAGACGAGTTCATGATAGCGCAGGCGAACGAGCCTCTCGACGGAAAGGGAAATTTCGAAAACAAGAAGGTAAAGGCGAGATTCAAGGGCGACTTTCCGCTTGAAGAGCCGACGAACATTGATTACATGGACGTCGCGACGAACCAGATTGTAAGCGCGGCGGCGGCTTTGATTCCGTTCCTCGAGCATGACGACGCGAACAGAGCGCTCATGGGAAGCAACATGCAGCGTCAGGCAGTGCCGCTTCTGAATCCCGAAGCGCCGATTGTCGGCACGGGTTTCGAAGAAATCGTCGCAAGAGATTCGCGGTCAATGATAGTCGCTGAGGCGGACGGAGTCGTTGATTATGTATCGGCGGATAAGATAATCGTGAAGTACAACATAAGGGAAGATTCGGACGAAAGCCTTCTCAGTTTCGACGATAAGCGCACGGTTGAGTATAAACTCGTGAAGTTCCTGAGAACGAATCAGGATACCGCTATAAACCAGAATCCTATCGTCCGCGAAGGACAGCGCATCAAGAAAGGCGACATACTCGCCGACGGTTCTTCGACGGAGAACGGCGAACTTGCTCTCGGCAGGAACATACTCGTAGCGTTCATGCCGTGGAGAGGATACAACTTTGAGGACGCGATAGTAATAAGCGAAAAAGTAGTTTCGAAAGACATATTCACTTCAATTCACATCGAAGAATTCAGCCTCGAGGTCAGAGACACCAAGCGCGGTGAGGAAGAACTAACGAAGGAAATTCCGAACGTAAGCGAGGAAGCGACGAAGGATCTCGATGAAAACGGAATAATAAGAATAGGCGCAGAAGTAAAAGAAGGCGATATTCTTATCGGCAAGGTAACGCCCAAGGGCGAGACCGAACCGACTCCGGAGGAAAAACTTCTGAGAGCGATATTCGGAGACAAGGCAGGCGACGTGAAAGACGCCTCCCTGAAAGCGCCTCCGGGACTGAAGGGCGTGGTCATCAACAGGAAACTGTTCTCGAGGAAATCGAAAGATTCCGAGGGCAAGCGGGAAGAGAAGAAAAGAATCGACAGGTATGAGAATGACAGAAAGAAAGATATTAAGGAACTTAACCTGAAACTTGCCGATAAACTCGGAATTCTTCTTGAAGGAAAAGAATCGGAAGGCATCAGGGACAACAAAGGCAATCTTCTGATTAAGAGGAACGTCGTATTCAAGCGCGAAACGTTCACCAACCTGCTTAACAACAACGCGATAGATTTCCGGGAACTTGATACGGAAGCGGACTGGTCGAACAGCAAGAAGGCAAATTCGCTGATAATAGACATATTCAAGAATTACAATTACAAGTTCATCGAAATCGAGGAGAAGTACAAGAGATTAAAGGTCAAGGTCACTCTCGGCGACGAACTTCCTAACGGAGTTGTCAAACTCGCGAAGGTTTACGTAGCAAAGAAACGCAAACTTTCCGTAGGTGACAAGATGGCGGGACGCCACGGCAACAAGGGTGTCGTCGCGAAGATAGTGCCGCCCGAAGACATGCCGTTCCTGCCCGACGGAAGACCTGTTGACATCGTGCTGAATCCTCTCGGCGTGCCTTCGAGGATGAACCTCGGACAGTTGTACGAAACGGCGTTAGGCTGGGTCGGAAAACAGCACGGCGTGAAATTCGCGACACCGATTTTCGACGGCGCGTCGGTAGAAGAAATAACAACCGGTCTCGAGCAGTCGGGACTGCCGTCAAATTCGAGAACCGACCTTTACGACGGAATGTCGGGCAACAAATTCGACCAGCAGGTGACGATAGGTTACATATACATGCTGAAACTCTCTCACCTTGTCGACGACAAGATTCATGCGCGCTCGATAGGACCTTACTCGCTCATAACGCAGCAGCCTCTCGGAGGTAAAGCCCAGTTCGGCGGACAGAGGTTCGGAGAGATGGAGTGCTGGGCATTGCAGGGGTACGGCGCATCGCACATACTCAGGGAAATGCTCACAGTTAAGAGCGACGATGTTATCGGACGCAGCAAGGTATACGAGTCCATAATTAAGGGCGAGAACCTGCCGGAGCCGAACATACCCGAAGCGTTCAACGTTATAATGAAAGAACTGCAGGGTCTTGGTCTGGACATTAACATCGATTAAAAAAATAAAAAAGAAAAATAATATTATTTAAAATATGCCGACAAAAATCGAACAAAAGAAAAAACGTTTTTCGAAGATAACAATAAATCTGTCTTCGACTGATGTTATTATTTCGAATTCGTATGGTGAAGTTACTAAGCCCGAGACTATCAACTACAGGACTTTCAAGCCCGACAAGGACGGTTTGTTCTGCGAGAAGATTTTCGGACCCGTTAAGGACTGGGAATGCCACTGCGGAAAGTACAGGGGAATAAGATATAAAGGTATCGTGTGCGACAGATGCGGAGTCGAAATAAACATGAAAAGCGTAAGGCGCGAGAGAATGGGACACATCGCTCTCTGCGTTCCGGTTGTTCATATTTGGTATTTCAGGTCACTGCCTTCAAAGATCGGCTACGTTCTGGGCATATCATCCAAGGATCTCGAAAAGATTATTTATTACGAATCATACGTGGTAATTAATCCGGGCACGACGAAATACAAGAAACTCGACCTCATAACTGAGGAAGAATATCTCGACGTCGTGAGCAAGATGACGGATGCCGAGCATTTTCTCGATGACGACGACCCGAAGAAATTCTTCGTGAGCCAGGGCGGCACGGCGATAAAAGAACTGCTCAAGCGCGTGGAAATCCTTCCGGAAATCGCGAGGCTGAGAGCCGAACTTCAGGATGAACCGTCAGCGATAAAAAAGACCGAGAACATAAAGAGGTTGAGAGTTCTCGAGTCGTTCAAGATAAAGCCTGACGGAAAACCCAACCGTCCCGAATGGATGGTGATGGACGTGATACCGGTAATTCCGCCCGAACTGAGACCTCTTGTTCCTCTTGAAGGCGGAAGGTTCGCTACAAGCGACCTCAACGATTTGTACAGAAGAGTTATAATTAGAAATAACAGGCTCAAGAGATTAATAGATATCAAGGCTCCCGAAGTCATCCTTAGGAACGAGAAGAGGATGCTGCAGGAAGCCGTAGACGCGCTTCTCGACAACTCAAGAAGAGTTACGGCGGTAAGGTCTGAAAACAGAGCGCTGAAATCCCTTTCGGATATTCTGAAAGGAAAGCAGGGCAGGTTCCGCCAGAATCTTCTCGGTAAGAGGGTTGACTATTCGGGAAGATCCGTAATCGTAGTAGGTCCCGAACTAAAACTTCACGAGTGCGGTATCCCGAAGGACATGGCACTTGAATTGTTCAAGCCTTTCGTTATAAGAAGGCTCATAGACAGGGATTACGTAAAGACGGTCAAGAGCGCGAAGAAATTAATCGATAAAAGGACTCCGGAAGTCTGGGACATTCTGGAAAACGTGATTGACGGACATCCGGTTATGTTAAACCGCGCTCCGACGCTTCACAGGCTGAGCATTCAGGCATTCCAGCCGGTGCTTATAGAAGGCAAGGCGATAACGCTGCATCCGTTCGTTTGCACGGCATTCAACGCCGACTTTGACGGAGACCAGATGGCGGTACACGTGCCTCTTTCATATGACGCGCAACTTGAAGCGACAATCCTGATGCTTTCGACGCACAACATACTTTCACCGCAGAACGGTAACCCGATTATCGTTCCCAATCAGGAACTCGTGCTCGGTTGCTATTATCTGACCAAGGACCTGAAGGGCGATGTCGGAGAAGGAAAAATGTTCTCCTCGCCAGAAGAAGTACTGATGGCGATAAACAACAAGGCTGTCGGAATACACGCGAGAATAAAGGTAAGGATAAGCGGAAAGATTTACGAAACGACAGCAGGAAGGGTTATATTCAACAGGGTCGTTCCCGAGGGCATTCCGTTCATAAACGAACTTTTAAGGAAGAAAAAAATCGTTTCGATTATCGGAATGATTTACAGGAAAGTAGGAAACCAGAAAACCGCGATATTCCTCGACAAACTGAAAGAACTCGGATTCAAGTACGCGACCGAAGGCGGTCTTTCGGTAAACATCGACGATATCGAAGTTCCTGGAACGAAGAAGAAAATCATCGACGACGCGTATCACAGAGTCGAATCGATTGAAAAGCAGAAATCCAGAGGCGTTATTTCGGAAAACGAAAGATACAACAAAGTAATTGATATCTGGACTCACGTCCGCGATCAGGTTAAGAACGATCTGATGGACAATCTGAGACGTTCAAAATCCGGATTCAATTCTCTTCACATGATGATTGATTCGGGCGCGAGAGGCTCGGCTGAACAGGTCAGCCAGTTGGCGGGTATGAGGGGTCTGATGCAGAAACCGCAGAAGTCATTAACCGGACAGGCGGGAGAAATCATCGAGAACCCGATTATCGCGAACTTCAAGGAAGGTCTGTCGATTCTCGAATACTTCATTTCGACGCACGGAGCAAGAAAAGGTCTTGCTGACACGGCTCTCAAGACGGCGGACGCGGGATACCTTACAAGAAGACTCGTTGACGTTGCTCAGGACGTTATTATCTCGGAAAGAGACTGCGGAACCATCAGAGGCGTTTACACCGAAGCGCTCAAGGAAGGCGAAGACGTTAAGGAAACCCTTGCCGAAAGAATTCTCGGCAGAGTTGTGATTCACGACGTCGTGGACCCCGTGACGAAGAAGATAATAGTAAAAGCAGGACAGGAAATCGACGAGGAAAGAGCGCAGGCTATTTCGGATTCTCCGGTAACGGGAGTCGAAATACGTTCGGTGCTGACCTGCGAAAGCAAGAGAGGCGTTTGCGCGAAATGTTACGGCAGGGACCTTTCGACCGGCAAACTCGTAAACACGGGTGAAGCCGTCGGAATCATCGCCGCTCAGTCAATCGGCGAGCCGGGCACCCAGTTAACGCTTAGAACGTTCCACATCGGCGGTACCGCCAGCAAGATTGTAACTCAGTCGGAAATCACGACTAAATTCGAAGGCAAGGTCAAGTTTGAAAATATAAAGATAGTCGAATACAAGGGCGCGACGGAAACATCATTCATCTCGCTCAGCAGGAACGGCGCGATTAATATAGTTGACGAAAAGAACAATCCTCTTACGAGGTATCTCGTTCCTTACGGCTCGAAACTCAAAGTAAAGAACAACGAAAAAGTTGAGAAGAATCAGAAATTATACGAATGGGATCCGTACAACTCTGTCATAGTCGCCGAACATAACGGTCTGATTAAATATCACGACATGGAAGAAGGCAAGCAGTACGAACTCGTGAAAGACGAGCAGACAGGCCACTTCCAGAAGACTGTAATAGAAAGCAAGGACAAGACAAAGAGCCCGACGATTCAGATTGTAACTCCGAAGGGCGGCAAAATTTCAAGTTCATACCTTATTCCCGCGAAAGCGAACCTGTTGGTTGACGACGGCGTTGAAGTGAAAGCGGGTATGATAATGGTGAAGATTCCGAGAGAGTCGGGCAAGACGCGCGACATCACGGGAGGTTTGCCGAGAGTAACGGAACTCTTCGAGGCGAGAAGTCCTAACGACCCCGCGAAGATTGCGGAAATCGACGGTAAAGTCGAAGTCGGAAAAATTTCGAGAGGAAGCCGCGAACTTACGCTCAAGAGCCTCGACGGTTCGAAGTCAATTGATTACAGAATTCCTATCGGCAAGCACATACTTGTAAGAAGCGGCGATACGGTGCTCGCGGGCGAAGCCCTCACGGGCGGCGCATACGACCCGATTGACATTCTGAAAATCAAGGGCGTGTCCGAAGTTCAGGAATATCTCGTAAACGAAATTCAGGAAGTTTACAGAATTCAGGGCGTAAAGATAAATGACAAGCACATCGAAATCATCGTGAGACAGATGCTTCAGAAGGTGAAGGTCACGAGCCCGGGCGATACGAACTTCCTCGAAGGCGACATAATTCACAAGAATTATTTCTCCGAAGAAAACGAAAAACTAAAAGGTATGGTTGTCGTGAGCGACAAGGGCGACAGCGATGCCGTGCTCGTAGGTGAACTCCTTCCGAAGAAAGCCGTGAAGGAAATGAACACGCTTCTGAAAAAGAAAAACAAAACCGGTATCAAGGTGCGCGACGCGGTGCCCGCCACGGCGGACGCTGTTCTGCTCGGCATAACTCAGACATCCCTGACGACGGACAGTTTCATATCGGCTGCTTCGTTCCAGGAAACCACGAGAGTCCTCACTGACGCCGCTATAAAAGGCAAGGTTGACTACCTGCTCGGTCTGAAGGAAAACGTTATAATCGGTCAGTTGATTCCTGCGGGTACGGGTCTGAAGAAATACAGAGACCTTCTCGTATCGCACGTTGACAAGCACCTGATGGACGACGAACTCATGGAAGAGGAAGAAACACCCGCGACAGTGAGCAAGGAATTCGAAATATCGTAAAAGAAATATTTTTCAGGTATAATCTAAAGGCTGCCAATCGGCAGCCTTTTTCTTTTAGTGTAAAGTGTATAGTCGAAAATGCAAAAGTACAATTTAAAATTGAGAGTTGTTTTAGTGCCGTAGGCACGATAGTATTTTAGAAAAGAATTTAGAGATTATTTAGTGCC
>CAZOQR010000081.1:0-11594 GCA_964581915.1 uncultured Ignavibacteriaceae bacterium
GACGCGCTACTGGAACTTGGAAAAGAGAATCCTGACGTAGTCGTTCTTGGCGGCGATGTATCGGGCTCGGTAAAAACCAATATTTTCAGGGACGCGTATCCCGATAGGTTCTTTTCTGTCGGTATTGCCGAACAGGATATGATGGGAACCGCGGCTGGATTGGCGGTAGCGGGCAAGATTCCTTTCGCCTCAACCTACGGGGAATTCGCTACAGGCAGACCATTCGACCAGATTCGCCAGTCTGTCGCTTACAGTGAAATGAACGTTAAAATATGCGCTTCCCACTGCGGTATCTCTGTCGGTCCCGACGGCGCTACGCACCAGTCTCTCGAAGATGTTGCCTTGATGAGAATTCTTCCGCATATGACAGTTGTTACACCTTGCGATTATAACCAGACCTATAAAGCGGTTAAAAAATGCGCCGGGGTTAACGCGCCTTTTTACATTAGGTTTTACCGCGATAAAACTCCGAATTTCACTGATATGAATGCCGATTTTGAATTCGGCAAGGCGGACATATTAAGGGAAGGAAAAGACGTTACCCTCGTTGCTAATGGTCTGCTCGTCTGGGAAGCGTTGAAAGCAGCCGTTCAACTAGAAAAGGAAGGTATCAGCGCGAAAGTGATGAATATGCATACTGTTAAACCCATCGATAAAGACGCTCTCGTAAATGCGGCTAAGGAAACTAACCTCGTTATTACCTGTGAAGACCATCAGGTTCACGGAGGACTTTACGGAGCCGTTTCGGAAGTGCTTTCAAGGCTGCGTCCGACTCAGATGGATTATGTTGCCGTTGAAGATACTTTCGGCGAAAGCGGAACAATGGAGGAACTAATGCGTAAATATAAAATAAATCACGAAGAAATTATTCGTAAAGTTAAAAAACATTTAAAGAAATAAAACTATGTCAACTTTAAGTCTGAATGCATCATCTTCAAAAGCAAAAATCATGATTGCTTCCGTCGCGGCTCTGCTCCTGCTGACGGGAGTCGTAATCGGCGGAGTTATTTTTTCTAAGTTCTTCTTCAGGAATTCTCCCAATATCAATACTGCTTCATTCGATAAAACTGAAAAGAATGAGCAGGTTAGCCAGGACAGGCAAACGGCCGTAACAAGAGCAATAGGCAAGGTGTCTCCTGCAATTGTAGGCATTAATGTTGAAGAAGTAAGAGAAGTGCGGGACCCGTTTATGAACGATCCGTTCTTCAGGCAGTTTTTCGGTGACGTTGGACCCCAAAGGCAAACAGTCAGGGGATTGGGCTCCGGTTACATTATCTCGGAGGACGGATATATACTGACAAATGACCACGTTGCAGGAAACGCGACTAAAATATCGGTTACGCTTACTACAGGCGAGACTGTTGAAGCGAAACTTATCGGCTCTGACGCGGTTACGGACGTTGCTCTCCTTAAGATTAACAAAAGCGGGCTTCCTTACGTCACGCTCGGGAATTCCGACAACAACATAATCGGAGAATGGGTGATTGCGCTCGGAAATCCTTTCGGACTCTTTGAGATTAATGATAAACCTACAGTTACAGTCGGAGTCATAAGCGCCCTGAATATGAAAGTTCAGGCGGAAGGCAACCGCTCCTATAAGGATATGATACAGACTGACGCATCTATTAATTCAGGTAATTCTGGCGGACCCCTTATTAATGTTGACGGGGAAGTTATCGGAATGAACACGATTATTTATACGGGAAGCCAGTTCAGCCAGGGGAGCATCGGAGTCGGTTTCGCGATATCAATTAACAGGGTGAAAAAAATTCTTGAAGAACTTAAATCCGGCGGAAAAATCGAAAGGAATTTCAATGTCGGATTCAGAATTCAGGGAATTGACGACCAGATAGCGAAATACCTCGGACTGAAAAATAAAGACGGCGTCGTAGTTACTCAGGTTCAGAAGAACGGAATCGCGGATAACGCTGGATTGAGACCCGAAGACGTTATCTTGTCGGTTAATGGTATTAAAGTAAGGAGCGAACAGGACCTTGTCCTCGAAGTTAACGATATGAGAGTGGGGGAAATCCTTAAACTCAAAATTATACGCGGCGGAGACGAGAAAGACATCGATATAAAACTGACCGCGAATTAGTAAATAATAAATATTCTTAAAAAATCACGCCGGCTTTCAGACTCGTCTGAAACGGCGTGTTTGCTATTGAAAACAGGTTTGCCTGAGGCTCAATAAATATACCAATCCGTTTTGCCAATTTTACTTTAAAAGAAAGAGACATACCTATCGATATCGTGAATTGCGAAAAGGCGCTCGTGTAGAATACGTCAGAGTGTGAATAACTGCTTATCTCGGTTTCATAAAACGTGGATTCCTCCTTGAACATTATCCCGATTCCTGCGTTCAGCGATACATCCACTAACACCCTGTCCTTCGGATTAAAATTCCCTGCGCAAATCCCTCCTCTGAACGTAATCTCGTTTATCGTTCCGCCTTTCTGGTACGAGGTGTATGAATACGAACTTGAGGTACCGGTCGTGTAATAGTTATCTCCGTTCGGAATATGTGTAAAATCCAATTCGGCTTTAAAAGCAAAATATTTTCTCGATGGCAAAATGCCGCCTGCGCATATTGTGAATCCATTTTGATAATCTCCCGAGGATTTTGTGTTATGGTTGCCCTTGAAATGTGCATTGCCGGACGGAAATACAACACCCCCTCCAATGCTCCAGACGGGTTTCAAAATCGATGATGATTCTTCATCCAAGATTTCTATCTTCTTCGGGTAATTTTCTGATATAACAATGATATCGTCTTTTTTCACGGATATTACACCCTCTTCCGTGTTTACTGTTATTTCACGCGCACTGTTACCGGTAACCTTCCCGTGAATGATTTCGTCATCGATTGTTAGAATATAATAATCCTTGTTCATAGTAACCGTAAATAACCTCAATCTAAATGTAACGGATGTGTCAGACTGCGCCTGAAGACCTGTTTGGAATAGAGTCGATAAAACAACCAGGGTTAAGATTATGAAATTTTTCAAAGTGTTAAAATTAAATTATAATATTATACCCGCTTTTATCGCGTAGTAGTTTGGTACGTCACTCGTAATTACGTAATTCAACTGCGGCTCGATGAATATACCGACCTTGGGCGTTACTTTTAAGTTCAGGTTTAACCCGAACGAGCCCAAGAGCAGAATTCCTGTTTCCGCGCTATAAGAATAACGTTCGGTAACCTGTGTCCCGTTGTATATGTAAGAGTACTCAATATTTCGCTCGCTTCTGAAAAAAATCCCGAGACCTATCCCGCCCAGGAAATGAAAACCAACATCTCTCGGGTATATATCACCAAGCATAAAACTCATTCTTGCCGCAATGCTGTTTAAATCACCGCCTTTCTCTATATCGTTTTCAGTAACATAATCGAAACGATCCATGTGATGGAAATCAATTTCGCTCCGGAATCCTGTGTATTTGCCGAGAACAAAAGTATATCCTGCCAAGATGTCGAATCCCTTCGTGAATTTATCCGAGTAATGGTGTTCCTCATCCATCGGGATAGAAATCCCGATTCCGAACACGGTGCTTTGCTTCCTGACTCCTTTATCAAAGTGTTCGCTTTTACTCCAGTTCTTCGAGATAGATTTTCGTATGGAAGCAATCGAACTGATTTCTATGACTTCCGTTTCATCCCCGAAAGAAATAAGTATGCTGCTCGTATCGACTGATACTATCTTACCGATTGTCTCTCCGCCTTCTTTGTCGATAATATTGTAGTATTTGCCAAGGGTAATCGTGTCTTTATTGATTATCCGAACCAATGAAGTATCATTCTGAGCGTTGCCGGATACGCATATTAATGATGTAAAAAGAATTACGAAAATCAATGAAATTCTGGTGTATTGTGTCATATAATTTTAAAGTATTATTCCCGCTTTTATGCTGAAGAAATTCGGTACATCGTCTCCTGCCCAGAAGTTTAACTGAGGCTCGACGAATGCTCTTATCTTTGGGCTTATGTCGAAATTTACACTTGCTCCGATAAATGCGAGAACCAGAAATAATGTTTCTCCGGATGTTTTATTATCGTATATCGTCGTACCTCCGATGTTATAATTTTCAACATGCGTATTTAATTCACCCCGCTTATTGAATCCGGCGCCGGCTCCGATAGAGAAATAATAATTCGTCTCTTCTTTGATAAAATTACCAAATAGGAAATTGAATCTGAATGTAAGTGCATTCACCGAGCCTCCGGTCGTCACGCTCTTGTAGTAATCGTATTTTTCTGTATGATCTTTCCTCGCTTGATGTACAAGATCAAAGTCGCCCCGCATCCCGAAATTTCTGCTAAACACAACCTGAAAACCTGCCATTAGATCGAAACCAACGGTGAATTCATGACTCGTGTTTTTAGTTTTGTAGGGAATCGTTATTCCTGCGCCCAAAAATGTATAATGCCTTGCCTTGACCCCTTTTTCAAGTTCGGGTTTGGAATAATCGGTAGTTGTATACTCATTTATCCGGATTATCTCGCTTAATTCAATTTCTCTGATTTCGCCGTCCATTAGCATCAGAAAACTCGATTTATTAACCCCGACGAGTTTACCCATATCTTCCGTCTTATCAGTCAATTGAATACTATAGAATTTCCCGATATAAACTGTATCAGAAAAGAGGATGTATCTCTTTGATGTATCCTGCTGTGCGCTCAGTTCTGAGTAAGCGAATGCGCAGAATGCAATAATAAAAAAATAAAATGCTTTTTTATGCTCCATCTTTTAGTGGAATAAATTATTGTATTCTCCGCTGAATTTCTCGTATTCCTGTAATAGCATTTTCTGCGAGAAAGTAAGCACGCTTAACGGCTTTGCAAGAAACGACGATAGTAATTCGTTCTGTGGTTCTTTAGTCTTATCGAGTATAATTTCATACCAGCCGGTTGTTTTGAAGAATAAAGCATATTCTCCCGGGTTGTAGTCCGCCGGTACACGGAAACTTAAATCACAACGGCTACCTACTTTTTCCATGTTATAGTAATCCTTGTCCGAAGCATCAAGTTTTTCCGTAATGCTTTGACCGTTATCGTCAATTGCCTTCTCTGTAGATAACGTCAGTATATCACCGCTTTTGATTTTTTCGTAATCAAAGACCATTCCGATTCTGTCGAATTTCCAGAATCCGGGCGGCGGATTTAATTCGAATTCTATATAATCGGCGGATGTTTCTGCAAGTGGAATTTTTATTAGAACGTCTTCGTCTATAAGGGGTCCGCCGCTTTTTATTGTTGCCTCGTGTGTGTAATTCCCGTTCGAGTTAATGTTGATTTTGAGATAGTACAATTCCTCATTCAGCATTAAAGAGTAAAGTTCTTTTTGAGCCTCACTGCCCGGGTAGATTGACTCATACCATCTGTCGATATCCCTGCCTCTTAACTGAAGGAATTTATTGACCATATCCGATCCCCATTGTGCCGTCCCGCCGTTAACAAACAGCATTGCGTTCTCTGCGTTTTCCGGCTTCCGGAACTTGAAATGCAGTTTGTGTCTTTTAGTTAAACTACTTGAAGACAAGTCATCCGGGAATACGGTCTGCCACCTTATGTTGTCCTTTTTAACGAAATAATCCGTGACATCCCTGTTGTTCTCATCAGTGACTGATAGAGGATCGCTAATTTCCGAGTATTGATAAAACCCGTTATCCTGTCCGATTGCAACCTGCTTGCTCCGCTCGTGTCTCACGCTTACGACTTTCATTTCATCCAGATATTGCACTTCTTTGTTCTCGTTTCTTATAAGCATTTTGAAATAACCGTCGGAAGGTGCGAGGTAATCCAGCCTTGAATAGTCTGTACGGGAGAGCCCGCTGCATACTGCTCCTCCCAGCGGTTCGGCGTCATATATAAATTTTTCTCCGTCGTAAGAATAAATATAAGGGCAGGAATGATGATCGGTATTTGCTAAACTTGCTATAGCGACTATAAGGAAAATCAATGCAGATACTGCTATGACCCCGAGACCCAGCAAAATAGTTTTACCGGCGTCGATTTCGGTGCGCGTTACATAAACTTCCTGTACGTTTGAAAGCGGGATTATTCTCTCGTTAGGTATAAGTTTCTTGATTTCCTTGCCGTCTAAAGAAGATTTTACAGTATCGAAATTACTGATGAAAACGAGCACATTCGAGGTATCTTTATACGTCTTGTAGTAATATACTATATTGTTAGTAACGTCTATGAATCTGCCGTCTTTAAGTATTATTTGAGATGCCTGAACTCTGGTATTGTTGAAAAGTTCGATGTATTCAGGTGATTCGCGGCTGACTTTTGTATTCTCGCAGCCGGATATTGACAAAAGGAATCCGAAAAACAATATATAGGTTATAAAAGAAAAGATGGGCGAATTTTTTTCGCGTTGAAGTTTGCTGAACATCATTTATCCCCCTGAACTTTGATTAACAAAGATTATAACAAATATAAATAAAAATCGATTTGTTAACTATATAAAATGCATCTTAAATAAATGCGTACCGAATTGCACGGGTTTTCGGACATATAATATTTTTCTAATCAATTTTTCTGTCGAAAATCCTGTAGGTTTTGTATTGGTCAGCGCCTAAATTCACGGCTGTCTGCACCATTGGGGTGTTATCTTCAAGTATCCAGGAAATTTCCGCCGTTGCATAACCTTTTGCCATTCCTGTTTTTATTGTATTCTGTATGAAAACCGCTTCAATGCCTTTACGCTGGTATTCAGGAACCACGCCCATCATTATTACTCTTATACCGTTTATTTTTTTCTTTCCTGCCAGCAGTTTAAATATACCGAACGGGAACAGCCTACCGTTCATTTTCTTGAAAACCTGATTGTAATCGGGCATGGAAAGAGAAAACCCGACGGGCTTGTTATCAACTTCGGCAAAATAAACTATGTCTTCATCCACGAGCGGTTTCAATGACGATGCTACATGCTTGAATTCATCGGCAGTCATCTGTACCGAACCCCAGTTGTCAATCCAGGCTGAATTGTAAACTTCCATTACTTTCAACAGTTCGTTTTCAAGATTCTTTAACACTACATTTCTTATCTTTATGTTTTCTCTTTTCTTTACAAGTTCGCTCACCCGCTCAAGTTTGTCCATTGCTTTTTTGTTGATGTTGCACATATCCTGATCAATGTAATACGCATAAAGGTCCTTTGCTTTCTCGAATCCGTAATCCTTGAAAAGGTTAATATAGTATTCAGGATTGTACGTCATTAGAAGCACGGGCGGCTTATCAAAGGCATTAGTGAGCATACCGAGTTCGTCATTAACCGAAAGATTTATCGGCCCTCTCATCGTGTCCATTCCCTGCTCTTTCAGCCAGATGCCTGCAGCGTCAAAGAGGGCGGATGATACAGTTTTGGAGTTTATGCATTCAAAATAACCGATGAACCCTACTTTATCGTTGTATTTTTGATTATGATAGTCATTTACTATCCCGGCGATTCGTCCTACGGGAGTTTTTCCGTCCAGAGCAAGGAATAATTTGATTCTCGCGTGTGAATAGAAAGGATTTTTCGAAGTATCCAGATTTTTCCTGACGTCATATATCAAGGGCGGTACCCAGTTCGGATCGTCCCTGTAAATGCTCCAGGGGAATTTGATAAAACGCATTTTGTCGACTTCGTTTTCGACTCTGATGATTCTGATATCGCCCATGTTATAGTATTATAAATTATTCAATATTTCCTCGACGTGCCCCGGTACTTTTACTTTGTTCCAGATTTTTTCGATGGCGCCTTTTTCGTTAATAAGGAATGTCGTCCTTTCAATACCCATATATTTTTTCCCGTACATGCTCTTTTCTTTCCAAACGCCGTAATCATTAAGCATCTTTGCTGTTTCGTCGGAGAGGAGAATGAAAGGAAGTTCGAATTTCTCCTTGAATTTTCTGTGTGATGCAACGCTGTCCTTGCTAACCCCTATTACAAGAGTGTTTTTTCTTTTAAACGCTTTTATGCTGTCCCTGAAATCGCATGCTTCTTTAGTGCATCCCGATGTATTGTCTTTAGGATAGAAATAAACTACAACTTTCATTCCTCTTAACTCTTTCAGGGAGAGCGTTTCGCCGCTGTCTGATTCGAGTTTAAAATCCGGAGCCTTATCTCCAATTTTCAGCATATGGAATATTAATTTTGAAATTTTAAATATTTTTTTACCGAGAAATAACTGCCTGCTATTCCGAGAAGAATGCCGATTATTACAATATAAACAATTAAATCCGTACCGAGGAGTTCAATCTTGAAATCACTGCTCTCGAATTTCGAAGTGAAATAACTGAAGAACAAGAACAGCGCGGCTAATGACGCAAGGCTCCCGAGCAGTCCCTGTATGAAACCTTCAATCAAAAAAGGTATCATTATAAAACTTTTTGTCCCGCCGAGCAATTTGAACGTCTCGATAATGCGGCTTCTCGAATTTATTATAAGTCTTATAGTATTCGAAACAAGAAATATTGACGAAATGGTTATGATAATCATAATAACAAGGTTGATGAGCAGAAATCCCGATGCTTTTGTTTCTATAAGTTCGAGATTTTTCGCCGGGAATTGCACGTCTGATACCTGAGGAAAAGCAGACAACTGCATCTTGATTTTGTTTATCCGTTCGAGTGTCTTGTATTCATCGTAAAGATTTATCTTTAAGGAAGCAGGCAGGGGATTGTAGTCGTATATTTCAAGCATTCCCTTCCCGAATTCCGCTTCGAAAATTTTCGCGGCTTCCTCCTTTGATATGTAATTGATGCTCTTGACTCCGCCTATCGCCCGGATTTTGTCCTTCAGCGCGTTTAATTCTTCCGTTTTTATACCGTCGTTCAGAAAGGCCTCTATCTCAACCTTATCCCTTAAATTCTTAACAAGTTTGTTCGAATTGATAGTGAAGAGAAAGTATACTGCCATCAGTACCAGTGAAAGCATTATGGTAATAATTGACGCTATAGTGGAAAGCTTTGCCGACGAGAATCCTCTCAGTGCTTCTTTAAATAGATATACAATCTTCAAAATCTGCCCTTAATATTATTTGCAAATATAAATAATATTGTAATTAAGAGTTGTACCAAAAATTATATTTATGAATTATCGAATTATCCAGCGATTATACCGGTCTGCATTCTTATGCCATGTCCATATCAGCAAAAAATTTAATAAAACATGCAACCGTGTTCTTTACAAATCCTTAACTATTTTTTTATGTCATAATACGAATAACTCAATAGATTTTTAAGATTAATTCCCCTAATTTCTGCATATCAAATAATATAGAATAGAAAAATTAATACTACAATAATTATGCCTACAAAAAGCATAAAAAGGATATTTATCGCCTTTTTATTTTTATTTTCTACCTGCTCGCTGACGTTCTTCAGTATTGAAAGCCTGCAAACAAGGCCTTACGACGCTCAGGACGATATCAATAACAAATACACAAATGTCGGCAACATTCAATTGACAGTGACGAATTACGGAACAATCGGTAAGGGATATTGCGGTACTCAGCCCTCGTGCATGTACCCGTCGGGCTCGGGGATAGAAAACCTCTGGCTTGGCGGACTTTGGGTCGGCGGATTGAAGAACGGACAAATTCACGTTACGACCGGCGCCGTAGATGTATCCAATGCTAATAAGGTCGAAGGATTTGAATTCACAAACGCCCGCGGCTCGATAATCACCGAGAAATCCTCTCTGATAACTTCCGCTTTTTATGACCCAACAGCCGTCTCGCATCAGGATTTTATATGTGAATTTTCCGATACCAGCATTACCGGTATGATTGAGCATATTCCTATGGGCATTAAGGTGTTACTTGAATCATATACTTATAATCTGAATTTTGCGAACTCCTTCGTTATTCTAAACTATAAGATAGTAAATGTCGGTTATAACGGAGATACGTCTCCGATTGACAGCATTTACGTAGGTTTATGGAAAGACTGCGTAGTTAGAAACTTGAATATCACGAACGGTTGCAATCCCGGTACTTCGTTCTTCTCAAAAGGATGTACCGGTTTTGTGGACTCGATGAGAATGGAATATACTTACGACAATAACGGGGATCCCGGATTTACTGATAACTATGTAGGCGTTAAATTATTAGGCGTTTCTCCAAAATCAAATGCTGAAAACCTTCGTTCAAGATTTACGATTTGGAATTACAAAGGCACCGACCCCATTTATTTCATGCCAACAACTGACCCTCAAAGATACGACAAATTAAAGGGATTTCTCGCTCCGGGCGTTGCAATCGATACGAACCGGATAAATTATTTGAGATTGAATCCGTCAAACAGAGTATCCCTTTTATCTTACGGTCCTTATAAGAAAACTGACGGTTCAGCTTTTTCACTAAGATACCAGATTGATACTCTGAACGCGGTTTTCACTGTGGTTTGCGCTAAGAAGAACGGCACTGACCCTGCCAAGTTCGACACCGAATTTCAGAAGCAGAATCTTTACAAGAACGCAGGTTGGGCGCAGAGGTCATACGACAACGGTTACAAACTTCCGTCGCCTCCTGATATTCCGATAACGAGGGCGGAAATAGACGACCAAAAGGTTACCTTATGGTGGTCCAATAACTCCGAGAATTCAATTGACCCTATTTCAGGAAAAAAAGATTTTGAAGGCTATCGAATTTTCAGAACAAATGCGGGTGCGGATCTTACCTCAAGCCTTGACCTTATGACAGCGTTAAAGGTTGTCGGTGATTTTGATTCCTGCTGCAATGGTTATTTTAACAACACGGGATTCAAATTCATAAAGTACAGCGAAACCTCGCCAAAAACTTTTTCGGGAGACACTAATAAATACTGGTACAGGTTTGAATTCCCGAATCAATTGAATGGATTCCAGTATATATACACAGTAACCTCTTACGACAAGGGAGACCCCACGCAGGGGCTCGAGTCTCTGGAAAGCAGCGAACTCGCGAACGTGAAAAGAATTATTGTAGGAACAACAGCGAAAGATAACTCGGACGCTGAAGTGGGGGTTTATCCGAATCCTTATTACGGAAGCGCTTTATGGGACGGCACAGGAGTGTCGAAAGAGGTGCTGAGGAAAATCTATTTTTATAATCTTCCGTCGAAATGCGACATATCTATATGGACGCTATCAGGCGACCTTGTCATTAAAATGTATCACGACGCCGCGACATATTCCGGAAATGACATAAAATGGTTTAAGACATATTCGGATGGCACACAAAAATTCGCCGGAGGTGAACACGCCTGGGATTTGATAACAAAAGATAATCAGGCGGTTGCTACCGGGCTGTATTTCTTTACTGTCAAGGACGCTTCAACCGGCGAAATTAAAAAAGGAAAATTTCTTATAGTAAAATAATTTTATTTATTCAATAATCATTAAAAATGTATTTTATGAAAAAGTTAAAATATTTCGCATTAGCAGCCGTGTTCGCGTTTGCTTCATACGTTGTGGTTGCAAACATTATGACGTGGCTTAATGTGACTCTTATGCAGGTTCAGACTGTTTCAAACGATTCTCTTTCTGTCGGAAGAGACTGGTCTCCGATGATAGGCGATTCAGTTCAGTTCACCTGCAGGGTCGTAGCGCCTCCTCAGGTGT
>CAZOQR010000082.1:0-11479 GCA_964581915.1 uncultured Ignavibacteriaceae bacterium
CAAACTTCGCGAGCAGTCTGTGAACGGGATTCGCCAAATCTTTCTTTTCGTCAATTTTTGCAAATCTTGAGGATAGAAATACGGTAAGCGTGAGGCTCGAGAACAGCGACATTAAAGTTGTAAACGCTACGGTAAGCGCGAATTGTCTCATTACTTCGGATACTATGCTTTGCATGAAAGTCAGCGGAAGAAACACGACAACAATAACGATTGTAATCGTTACTGCCGCGAAAGTTATTTCTTTGATCCCTTCGTATGTTGCTGTTATCTTGTCCTTGCCCATTTCCATGTGCCGTTGAATATTCTCAAGTACTACAATGGAATCATCAACGAGAATACCGATAACGAGAGTCATCGCCAGAAGCGTCATCAGGTTCAGAGAATAGTTCATCACGTTCATCATTATAAAAGCCGATATGAGCGATATTGGTATTGATATGACTACAATAATTGAGTTTCTAATATTATGCATGAAAACATACATAATAAAAGCGACGAGAAGGACAGCCAGTATCAAATCAAAAATAACGGAATTTACGGATTTGTTCGTTACGACGCTGTCGTCGCCTATAATCGTGAATTTAAGATTGCTTTCTTTATTTTCTGATTCAATAATTTTTAGTGATTCTGTGACTTTATCGCTGATGTCAACTGTATTTCCGTCGGGTGATTTTTTTATTAAAACAGCCATTCCGTTCTCACCGTTATACCGCGCGATGGAAGTCAATTCCACTATACCGTCTTTAACCTCGGCGACGTCGTTGACTCGTACCGGAGTACCCGACGGCGGTCCGAAAACAACGAGGTTTCTTAAATCATCGAGGGATTCGAATTTTCCCGCGAGTTTAACCACAAGTTGTTCGTTATCACTTTTTATCTTTCCGGTAGGGAATTCGAGGTTTGCTGAATTTACAGCCTGAGTGATTTGCAGAATTGATAAACCGTAGTGATTCAATTTATCTTTGTTTACATTCACTCTCACTTCCCGTTTCTCGCCCCCGAGGAGATTCACTTCAGATACACCTTTCACCTGTTGAATCACCGGCAGATAATCATCTTTTACTTTCTGGTAAAGTTCGGATTTTGGAAGATTCGAATTGACCGAAATCATCATAATCGGAAAATCCCCCGGAGAAATCTTGACGAGTGTCGGGTTTTTGGAATCTGCGGGCAAATCCCTGCGAATCTTATCTATGTTCCTCTGGGCTTCCTGCATCGTGACGTCAACATTTGTACCGATTTTGAAATTAGCCATCACGATTGATGCTCCGCTCAATGATTTCGATGACATGTAGTCAATGTTATTAAGGCTTGAGAGCCCGTCTTCGATTTTTTTAGTTATCTGATTCTCAACCTCGCTCGGCGCCGCGCCCGGATATTCTGTCGTAACTACGACAATAGGCGTTGACATGTTCGGCAATAATTCTGTGCCGAGTTTATTTAATGTCAGAATTCCGAATATTGCTATTAGACTGAATATAACGATTATAGCCGACGGACGTTTTATTGATAATTGCGTTAGATTCATCTTATTAGTTTTGCTGATTTGAAATTATGTTTACTGGAGCGCCGTCGTACAGGTTCACCTGTCCGATAATAACCACTTCGTCACCGGCAGAGAGTCCGTTGGTTACTTCCAGAAAACTGCCTGTTGAGAGTCCGATTGTAATATTTTTCAATACGGCTTTACCGTCTTCGATTTTATAAACCCTCGGTTCTTTAATTGTTCCTACAAGCGCGCCTACCGGAATTGCCGTGCTTGAAGTGCTGAGACTGTTGCCGATACTGACCGAGCCGAACATTCCGGGTTTCAGTGCGTTTGATTTCATATTATTCACGGTAATCTGTACGGGAAAGTTATGCGAATCATCGCCTTTTGAGCCGACCATAGTAATTGTGCCGTTATAAAGGACTCCCTTATATACGTCGCAGGTAATCTGTGTCTTCGTTCCTTCTCTGAACCTCGAGATTTCATTCTCCGGAATATTTAAATTCAATTTCAATACTTCGACGTCCGTCAACTGCAATAAAGGCACTCCCGGAGCGATTACCGAACCAAGGTCAAAGAACTTCGCAGTTACTACTCCCGCGAAGGGCGAACGTATCGTTGTTCTTGAGATTTGCTCTTTAAGTGTTTTTATCTGAATTTCGGTTGACCTTCTCGAAATGTTGACCTTCTCGAGTTGGACGGCGGGGATAGCGTCGCCTTTTGATAGATTCTCGTATCTCTGCACGTCGAGCATTATGCCTTCAAGTTGCACTTCCGCGGCTTCAAGTTGAAGTTTTAGCATCGTGTCGTCAACTTTTGCAATCACGCTGCCTTTGCCGATAAAGTCACCTTCCTTTATTCCGATATGAATAACCTTGCCTGATGTTTCGGAAGCAATCTTGTTGTCCCTGTTTGCGGATATCGTTCCGACATATTTTTTTTCCTCGTACAGATTTTGAAATGATACTTTTGAAGTAGTGACGAGAATTTTAGCGTTCGGGTCGCGCTTGTATGTTTTCGCGTCGGCTTCCGATTTATTGGAAAGCAGTTTAATCGTTATGAGGGCTGCAATAACGACGCTAACTGCTATGATTATAATTTTTTTCATGATTTTGTAATTTAAAAACTTAATAATTTGCCCGCGGCTTTTTTCCACGATAGTTGGGCGTTGAGCAGGTTGATTGTTGAAACCAGGTAGTTATTCTGCGCCTCCCTGAGTGAGTTGTCCGATTGGATAACGTCGGTGATGTTTGCCAACCCCTCTCTGAACTGGAGACGCGTTTGCTCATATATTTTTTCAGCAAGCGAGAGTTGTTCTTTTCTGCTTTCAATATTCGTATTCTGAAGTTTAATCTGCAGAAGGGCATTCTTCAATTCCATGCTGACATTCTCCTTCAGTTGTTCGGTCTGGAGGTCAAGTTTTTTCAGTTCGAGGTCCTTAATTTGTTTTTTTGACCGGCTTTCGAGTCCGTCGAATAACTTCCAGTTAAACTGAATTCCGAACCAACTTCCGGGATATCCCTTGAAGGTGCTGTTTTCACCACCTTTGCCGTAGAATGAATAATTAAAAACGCCGTATGCGGATACCGTAGGAATTAACGAAGCACTTATGTTATCCCGCTCAAGTAATGTCAACTCTTTCTTTTTTTCAATCAACCTGAACTCAATTCTGTCCGGAGTAACCCGTTCCGACGGAAGGAGATTGTTCGTTGAAATTTTATTGTCGATTCTGAGTTCATCCTTTTGCGGTATCCCCGCTAATAATTTCAAAGCGTTTATGACTTCATCGTAAGATTCGGTGACGGTTTCTTTCTGAGTCTCGAGCATTGTCTTGCTGAGTTTAAGTTTATCGACGTCGGAGTTTTTTATCATCTGATTTTGATAAAGAAGTTCGCCTGCGGCGATTAGTTTTTCCATGTTGCCAATGTTGTTCTCAATAAAACTTAGATGCGACTTGAGTATTTGCGCATTATAAAAAGCGGAACTTACATTATAGGCGATATCTTCCTTTGATTTTTTCAGCAGGAGTCCGCTCAGTTCTTCGCCGGTATGCGCGAGTTTCACGCCTGTTATGTATTCCTGGCTGTATATTAATTGACCGAGAGAAATTGTCGTGCCGAGCGCCCACGGAATACCCGTGCCGAAAGCCATGTACGAACCCGGTCTTCCGCCGAGACCCGAAGCGTCCATAAGTTGCTTGGGAACCTGAGGATAATACTTGTAATCTCCGCTTACGTTCAGGCGCGGTATCATGCTCGTTTTCACCTCGCTGACGCGTTCTCCGGCTATCGTGTAATCGATAAAGGAAGCTTTTACCGTCCGGCTATTTTGCAGAGACTTGTCAATCAGGTCATTCAGACCCAATTCGTTCTGAGAAAATGCGGCATTTATAAAAAAGAAAAGAATTGCCGGCAGAATAATCAGAAAATATTTCATCTTTGGTATTTTTGTCATAACGTTTTTTTCATTGAAACAAAATAATTAAACAATAAACTTAAATATAAAATTTATACAAATGTTTAAATAAAGGGCAAAAAAAATCATTTCCCTTTCAGGAACAAATAATTATTAATCATTTCCACGGCGTGCTCCTTCTGGTCCTCGAGAAAGTCCGTATATCCTTTTTCCGTGAACTCGCCGAGTTCTTTCAGCATTCTTGACGCAATGATGGGGAACTGCAATTGACCCATGACGATAGTAAGCGCTGCCAGAGGGTCTATTTTGCGGATAACTTTTTCTTTTATGCCTTTTTGAATCTGCTCGCTCCATTTTTCGCGCATCCTGTCTTTTACATTACCAATTTCCTTAAGAAATTCTTCGCTGCTGTTTTTCACTTCGCTGTAGAAAAACATGAAGAATTCGGGATTCTTTCTGGTTGTTTCCAGTACACGTTCAAGTATCAGCCTTATTTTCGACTTAAGGTCAATCGGTTTGCTCAGGATATCAATCGTATCATCGAGGAACTCGTGCACCACGTCCATGAAAATTATCTTGAAAAGTTTTTCCTTTTTCCTGAAATAATAATTCGTCAAAGCGACGTTAAGCCCGGCTTCCTTCGCGATGTCTCTTGAAGTCGCTCCTTTGTATCCTTTCTGCATGAACACCTTGCGAGCCGCCGCTTTAATTTTTTCTTCAGTATTTAATTCTGTTTTTTTCAATTCGTAAATCCTTACAGTACAAATATAAAAACCTTTATTGTTTAAATCAAGTGTATTAAACGTTTGTTTAAAAAAATTATCCGCGCATTTAAATTGTCCTGCGAGTTGCAGGCGAGAAACGGGTGAGCATCGTAAGCATATTTGCATTTCAAAATCCCGTAATTTTTTTTATGATAGGTTATTACCTCAATTAGAGAAACCGCTATGGACAAAAGTATAAGTTTCAGATTAAACGGAAAGGAAATCACCGTGGAGACCGATCCGTCGCGTAAACTGCTTTGGGTGCTGAGAGTCGACCTGGGGCTGACGGGCACAAAATATGGCTGCGGCGAGAGTTACTGCGGCTCGTGCACGGTTATCGTGAATAATTCTTCGGAACGTTCCTGCCAGTTGACTATGAATGACGTTCAGGGAAAGGATGTTCTGACTATCGAAGGTCTTCTGGGGGTAGAGAATCCGCATCCCCTGCAAAAGGCATTCATAGAGCACGACGCGCTTCAGTGCGGATACTGCACTCCGGGAATGATAATGAGCGCTTACTCGCTATTAAAGAAAAATCCCAATCCGACCGAACAGGAAATTAAAGCGGGGCTTGAAGATAATTTCTGCCGCTGCGGTGCGCACAAGAGAATTATAAGCGCTGTTCAAACGGCGGCGCAATACCTGAAAGGAGAAAAGTGATGGATAAGGACCTGACTTTGCTTGACGAATACACCGAAATCATCAACGGACATAAAATCTCCCGCAGGTCTTTCATTAAATTGACCGGCGGAGGGATTCTCCTGTATTTTACTCTTACGAATCTTGATACATACGCGCAGGCGGACAGGAGAGAGATGCCGTCTGACTTCAACGCTTACTTGAGAATAGGGACAGACGGAAGTGTAACCTGTTTCACGGGAAAAATTGAAATGGGGCAGGGAGTAATAACTTCTCTGGGACAGATGCTTGCGGATGAAATGGACGTCGCGCTTGAAAAAATAGATATGGTAATGGGCAACACTGACCTGACGCCGTGGGATATGGGAACGTTCGGCTCGATGTCAACTCCGTATTTCGGCGCCGAATTAAGAAAGGCGGGAGCGAAAGCGAAAAAAGTGCTGATTGATATGGGCGCAGATTTACTTAAAGTCCCTGCTGCGAATCTTTACGTCGATGACGGTGTGATTTACAGCAAGAACGATAAAAGCAGAAAAGTTACTTACGGCGAACTCGCAAAGGGGAACAGGCTCGAGGGGCAGCTGCAGGAAGAGGCGGAAATCAAGAAGCCGCCGGAATTCAAGGTCATCAACAGGAGTTTCCTGAGGAGGGATTCGTTGGAGAAAGTAACAGGTAAGGCAAAGTACACGGGCGACGTGCAAATGCCTGATATGGTTTACGCGAAGATACTTCGTCCGCCCGCGCATAATTCGAAACTGACGGATGTTGATTTCTCGGAAGCGGAAATGATTGATGGTGTTACAATAATAAAAGAGCCCGATTTAATCGCGGTGCTTCATAAGTATCCTGATATTGCAGAACTTGCATTGTCGAAGATTAAAACAAGATACGAGACTCCTGAAATTTCATTCGACGACATTACAATCTTCGACCACCTGATGAAAGAGCCGCCGGAAGGGAAGACCGCGGCTGAAGGCGGCAACCTGAATGAAGGCGCGCGGGATTCGTTTGAAGTTTTCGAAGAAACCTATTACAACGACTACGTCGCGCATTCTCCCATCGAGCCTCATACGGCAGCCGCGAAATTCGAAAACGGAAGGATGACTGTATGGGCTTCTACGCAAACGCCGTTCAGGGCGAAAGAAGAGATTGCGAAGTATTTTGATATGCCGCAGGAGAATGTGCTTATTATCCCTCCTTTTCTCGGCGGGGGATTCGGAGGCAAGTCAAGAAACCTGCAGGTGATTGAGGCCGCCCGGCTCGCGAAACTGAGCGGCAAGCCGGTACAGGTCGCGTGGACGCGCAAAGAGGAATTTTGTTACGATTCTTTCAGACCCGCTGCAATAATAAAAATAAAGTCGGGAATTACCGAAGAAGGGAAAATAAATCTCTGGGATTATCACGTTTACTATGCGGGTGAAAGAGGGTCGAAACAGTTTTACGACATTCCAAATCACAGGACAGTCGCTTACAGCCCGGCTTCGGGAAAGAAAAGCGCTCACGCCTTCGCGACTGGTCCCTGGCGCGCGCCCGGGGCGAATTCGAACACGTTCGCCCGCGAATCGCAGATAGACATAATGGCGGCGAAAGCAGGCATTGACCCGCTTGAATTCAGACTGAAAAATCTTAAAGACGACAGGATGATTCGCGTCCTGAATGCGGCGGCTGAAGAATTCGGCTGGAAATCAATTAAAATGCCGAGCGGTAAAGGTTTCGGCATTGCCTGCGGAATAGAGGTCGGCACGTACGTCGCCACGATTGCGGAAGTTGAAGTCGATAAACAGACCGGAAGGGTCAAAGTGAAACGCGTTGTTTGCGCGCAGGATATGGGTCTCGTGATAAATCCGCAGGGCGCGACGCTGCAGATGGAAGGCTGCATTACGATGGGTCTCGGTTACGCATTGACAGAAGGAATTCATTTCAAGGGAGAAGAGGTCCTTGACGTGAACTACGATACTTATTCTATTCCGAAATTTTCCTGGCTGCCTGATATAAAAACGATTCTGATAGACAATAAAGAGTCGCCTTCTCTTGGCGGCGGCGAGCCCGCTATCGTGAACATGGGGGCGGTAATAGCAAACGCGATTTACGACGCGTCAGGGATAAGAATGAAACAACTGCCCATGACTCCGGAAAGGATAATTAAGTCGAAATCTGAGTAACGGAAAGTTTTTAACATAAAAATAAGTCGAATTCAGTATAGAATCGCAGGAATTTCTTTTTACACTAATAAGTGACGAATAATTATGCTATCTTATTTAAAATATAATTTAGTATAAATTCGGAATCCATTTATCGCGTTTTGCAGCCTACAAATCCCCGTTGAATCTCTGAAACGAGATATAAACCACCTTTATATTAAACGACAGGACATTCATTTGCGTGAATGCATTTTCTAACTAAAAAGAGAATTTATTGAAACACTTCAAAGATTTAATTATAGGTGATTTGTTAGCGTCCATACCTATAATACAGGGCGGAATGGGAGTCAGGATTTCTTTATCGGGTCTTGCAGCGGCGGTTGCGAATGAAGGCGGTATCGGAATTATTGCAACGGCGGGCATCGGTATAATGGAAAGCGACAGGGATACGAACTGGCTCGAGTCAAACCTAAGGGTGTTAAGAAACGAAATAGCAAAGGCCAGAGAACTAACAAAAGGAATCATCGGCGTTAATATTATGAGGGCGCTGTCTAACTACGCCGACCTCGTGAAAACAGCAATCGAAGAAAAGATTGATATAATATTCTCGGGCGCCGGACTTCCGCTTGATCTGCCGTCGTTTTTGAAAGGAAGCAGGAAGACAAAACTTGTTCCCATTGTCTCTTCAGGCAGGGCAGCGGGAATAATAGCGAAAACGTGGAGCGATAAATACGATTATCCTCCGGACGCTGTTGTGGTCGAAGGACCGCTCGCGGGCGGACACCTCGGTTTCAAATCCGAGAATATCGGCAATGCGGATTACGCGCTTGAAAAACTAATACCCGAAGTTATCGATGCTCTGAAACCAATAGAAAAGAAACATGACAAGCGGATACCCGTGATAGCGGCCGGGGGAATCTACACCGGAGAAGATATTAAGAAATTCATTGAACTGGGAGCGTCAGGCGTGCAGATGGGCACGAGATTCGTGGCGACTCACGAATGCGACGCTTCTTTGAAATTCAAGCAGATGTACGTCGACTCGAAAAAGGAAGACGTGATGATTATAAAAAGTCCTGTGGGCATGCCGGGAAGAGCGATAAGGAACAAATTTCTCGAAGAGGTTGAAAAGGGAAACAAGCATCCGTTCAGGTGTCCGTATCACTGCATAATTACCTGCGATTACAAGACAACGCCGTACTGCATCGCTTATGCTCTGCTTCACGCGTCGACCGGAAACCTTGAACACGGTTTCGCGTTTGCCGGAGAAAATGTTTACAGGACGATTGACATTGTTTCCGTGAAAGAACTTATTAACTCTCTGATTGAGGAATACAACAAGGCGAAGGACAGTAAATAAATCAGAAATCTTCAAGAATTTTGAATCTCATTCCGTCGAGTTCTTCGAAATCATTATCTATAGATTTGATATCGAAACGGCCTATGCGCGTGCGGCGCAGCGTCTTAAGGTAAGCGCCGATTCCGATTTCCTTGCCGAAATCATTCGCGAGCGAGCGTATGTAAGTTCCCTTCGAGACGGATACGAAAAATTCGACTTCGGTCTCTGAAATTTGTTTTACCCTGAAATCGTTTATCAGAACTTTTCTCGGCTCGAGAATTACCTCTCTTCCTTTTCTTGCGAGTTTGTAAACGGGCTTTCCGTTTTGCTTGATCGCGGAGTGAATCGGAGGCGTCTGGAGAATTTCCCCGGTAAATTTTTTACGGGCTGATTCTATGATTTCCTCCGTTACCGATGAAGCATCGATTGCATTCTCCTCGGCTGATTCGGTATCATAAGTAGGCGTGGTCGCGCCGATTCTGAAAGTGCCCGTGTAATCCTTATCGGCTCCGATAATATCGGTAATAATTTTTGTTTTCTTCCCCGTGCAAACGATGAGGAGTCCTGTAGCGCGCGGGTCGAGCGTTCCCGAGTGTCCGGCTTTTCTGATATTAAATACCTTCTTGAGTTTGTTTATGACCTTAGCCGAAGTCCAGTCAAGAGGCTTGTCAACAAGAATAACCTTATTGTCGAATTTGTTTTCGGATTCCATTCACAAAAATATCCGATTTGAAAAGGAAATGTAATGTAAATCGGATATAAGTTAAAGAATTTCATTAATGAAACCTGCGAGTTGAAGACGGCCGCGTTTCCTCAATATCCGATATAATTAATAACATTGTAAAAAAAAGTGGAAATTGATATATTTACAGTTAAATTTTTACAGAGAGATGGCTGAGCGGTCGAAAGCGGCGGTCTTGAAAACCGTTGTGGCGGCAACGTCACCGGGGGTTCGAATCCCTCTCTCTCTGCGAGCGGGTTATTGCTTCTTGCGATGACCCGTTTTTCTTTGTTGCCTTTTAAATAATCTGCAAAAAATAAAAAAAGGTTTTTACGGATGTAAAAACCTTATTTTATAATCTGAAAAATTATCTTATGCCATTCTGTAAGTAATCGCGTTGATATTCATACCTGCGCCTACCGACGCGAAGACGAGATTGTCGCCGGAATTGATAGAGTGCGTGCTTAATTTCCCTTTCAGAATCAGGTCAAGAAGTATTGGTATTGTAGCCACCGAACTGTTGCCGAGTTTGTCTATTATCATCGGCATTATTCCTTCGGGAATCTTGACTTTCTCGTAAAGGGAAAATACTCTCTGCAAAATCGCCTCGTCCATTTTTTCGTTCGCCTGATGCAAAAGCACCTTGCTTATTTTGTCGAGCGTGAGTTTCGCTTTCTCTATGCACTGCTTGACGAGCAGAGGAACATTTGTAAGCGCGTATTCATAAAGTTTCCTGCCGTTCATTTTAAGGTACAGGTCGGTCCCTTTCTTTTCGGGATTATATGATTGATTCATCCAGAGAAGATGCGCTTCCGTAAACGTATCCGAACGCGTAGCGTGCGACAGTATTCCGACAGGCTCATCGCTTTTTACAGCCTCGAGAATAACGGCGCCCGCGCCGTCGGAATAAATCATACTGTCCCTGTCGTGGGGGTCGGAGACTCTTGAGAGAACTTCCGAGCCGATTATCAACGCGCGCTTCGCGTCTCCCGATTTCAGGTAATAATTCGCCTGAATAACTCCCTGAAGCCATCCGGGGCATCCGAAAATCAAATCGTACGCGACCGCTTCCGGCTTCTTGATTCCGAGTTTGTTCTTGACGCGCGCCGCGAGCGACGGAACGATATCCGACCGCACATTATCGGGCCTCACATCGCCGAAGTTATGAGCAACGATGACGTAATCAAGAGTCTCGGGGTCAATTCCCGACGAATCTATCGCGTTTCTGGCGGCAAGATATGCTATGTCCGACGTGACGTACTCCTTATCGAGATACCTGCGTTCGGAGATATTTGTAATTTTCTTGAATTTCTTTATTAGTTCTTCGTTGGGAATTTCAATTACCTTTCCTTCGGAATCATAGAACACGTTATTAAGAAAATCGCTGTTCTGAACAATCTTCTCTGGTATAAAACTACCGGTTCCTTTTATTACTGAATATAAATTATTCTGCATTTATAAATTCGTTGAAATTAAATTTTCGCGTTTAAAGATAAATATTTTATTAGAGATTTGCTATTTAATTAGGAATAACAAACAGTTAAAATAACTCAAAATGAACATTCTGCATTTATTTTCATAAATTCAAAAACATAGTACGTATGTTTGCATTTGAGAATATTTACTATAGAAGAAATTCAATATATGACAAATATTCCGAAAAACCGTGAAAAACGGCAAGAAATCATACTTATTGTGGCAGGGATTTTGTAAGTAAAATGGAAACTATTGGGGAATAGAATTATGAGAATACTGATTACAATAATATTACTGCTTTTATCGACAAGTCTCTTCGCGCAGGAAATCACAAGCGGGTCGAACGGAAAGATAGACGATCCGGCTTTGAATAAAGCTGAACGCGGCATTGAACAAAAACAACACACAGGCAATCAGGATAAAATCAGCGCTTTGAGGCTGGTGAATTATGAAACAACCGAGACAGGCGACGCCGTGCTTAAGAAGAAACATGCG
>CAZOQR010000083.1:0-1411 GCA_964581915.1 uncultured Ignavibacteriaceae bacterium
TTTTTATAAATTGGCGATTATAAAAGCAGCGTTATTATCACATCAACGATTTTCTTAATACAAAAGTATTTTTCCTGTTCTCTAACTAATTCCCGCTTTCCTTTGAATTTGCGATTAACTAAATAAATGACTATTTACGAAACTCTCAATCTCTATTGTCTGTTTAATATTTGTTTTTATAAGGATTTGAACGTAAATCTCTCCGTGTTTAATTGAAAATCAAGTAACCAACAGCCGGGATTATTATAAAAATATTTGGTCGTGCATTTTGCATCGAACACTATTTGCATTGACGATTTTTTTGCACGGATAAAACGGGATTTTACAGAATTAAGAGAATATTAATAAAAGTGGAGATGCCCTGTTGAGAACATCTCCGCAATAAAGTCTTTTTAATGTTCGGACATTTGTCCAATGAACTTATTTAATCAAAACCATCTTCTTTGTCCGGACAAAGTCACCCGCTTTTATCCTGTAGAAATAAATTCCGGATGAAAGTCTGCTTCCGTCGAATACGGTTTCGTACACTCCGGGATTGAGTCTTTCGTTTACCGGTGTTGTGACTTCTTTTCCGAGAATGTCGTAAACAATTATCTTTACTAGTACAGATTTCGCGGTTTCGAATTTTATTCTTGAACTTCCGTTGAACGGATTAGGATAATTATCGTATAGCCGGAAGTCCCCCGCCGGTGATTCACTTCCCTGCACGTAAATCATTCCGCCGTTTATAATCTTTATGATTGCTGAATTCTCGCCGCACACCCAGCCGTTGTTGTCGTCAATAATATCCATCCCGAAAATCCTGATGTTCTCCGAAACAGGATACGCCGAAGATTTCCAGGTGTAACCGGAATTGGTCGTCCTGTACAGTTTACGCCTCCCCGCCAGGTAACCTGTCGAAGGGTTAAGGAATTTAACGTTCGACGTGCTTTCGTTTACCAGCGACGCTACGCTCCAGTTCAAGCCGCCGTCCGTCGTCCTGTATATGTAAGTGACGGTATCGAATGAAGCCGTGTTCCAGCCCGTGTTTTCGTCTATGAAAAAATATTCCGTTATGAGTTCGCTTCCTTTCTGAATCCACGAGTTTCCGCCGTCGGAAGTTCTGTACAGAATGTTGTCGCCGAGCGCGTAACCCGTCAGCGCGTTGAAGAACCGCGGCTTGTTAAGCGATAATTGCTGAACCGTTTTTGTCCAGTTAATCCCGCCGTTCGTGGTTTTCAGAATGAAGCCGCCGCCGAATACCCAGCCCGTGCTCTGATTCGCGAAACATACGGATATGAGTTCAGCCAGAGTATCATACACCATGAACCAGTTCGAGCCGAAGTTCGTCGTTTTCTTTACGTGTCCCCTGCCCGAAATGCCGTAACCCGTCATCGCGTCCGCGAAAAACATTCCGCTGAATTCCTGACGC
>CAZOQR010000083.1:1511-11469 GCA_964581915.1 uncultured Ignavibacteriaceae bacterium
CCGTTGCCGGTCCTGAAAGCCGTCCACAGGCTACCGTTGTCCGTCGTCCTGTAAATTCTGTTTGCGGTCGTGACGAATCCGCCCGTCACCGCGGAATAATTCAACCCTACCGGCACTCCGTACTCGAAAGGTATGATGCTCTCGTTCCAGTTCTGTCCTCCGTCAGTGGTTCTCATCACAAAAATTTTTTCAAACCTGCTCCCCGCGAACCAGCCTGTTGTCTGGTTCAGAAAAAAGAGTTTTGTCGCCTCGAACTCGTCTATGTACGTGTTGAAGACCGACCAGTTGTTCCCGCCGTCGGTCGTTGAAAGCAGGCAGGCGTAAGTTGTAATGGGTTCTTTCGCGCTTACAAATCCCGTCAGTGAATTCAGGAAATGAACGCCGAACAGACTGTAGTCCCCGTTCGAGACGGGATAAGTGAAACTCCAGTTCAGTCCTCCGTTAACCGTCCTCCCGAACCTGTTTCCGGTTACCGCGAAACCGGCGTTCGCATCCTTGAAAATCAAATCCTGAAGCCTCCCGCTGAAATCATAAACAGAAATCCAGTTCGAGCCGCCGTCAGTCGTTCTGTACAGCCTGTTCGAATCCGCTATGAGAAAACCGGTGAACTGGTTCACGAAGAAAATTTTCCGGAAATCTGAATGCGTGAACGCGGGCGAGCCCGTCCAGTTCAATCCGTTCAGGGAATTCAGCATAATCCCGTAATTTCCCGCGCACCTTCCCGTGTTTCCGTAAAAATCAATGCTGTTAACGCTTTCGGGAGAGTAATAAGGATTCTGCAGAATGAAAATTCCCTGCGGCTCGCTCACCGCGGCGATTAGCGTCATCAGAGATAAAGCGGTTATGAATATTTTAATACGAAAACCAATCACGAAATATTTCCTTGAAATTTTTTGAAATATCGAATCGCGGCGCATCAAGTCTAAATTACACGATATACGCCAACTTATCAATTTAAATAAGCGGCCGGGCGGCTCCGCGTATGAAATCCGACCCGAAGACCGCCCTCCGAGACAGGCGGGTCACAGAACTATATTGAATATTATTCCGATGTCTTCAATGGCAGCGAATATTCACGAAAAATTATATTGTTTCGAGATAATATTCTATATAATTTTGTAACATTAATAAAAGGTACTGTTTTATTTTTTATGTTACGAACATCACCTCATTCAAATAAAAAAACTTTTTTAAACCCAATCTACAACTATTTAATTTAAAGAAAGGAAATTTTCTATGTCATTTGCTCAGGAAATACTTGCAAAGGTTAAACAGAAAGATGCTGGACAACCGGAATTTATACAGGCGGTAACCGAAGTTGTCGAATCACTGGAATTAGTGCTTCAGAAAAGACCTGAATACATCAAGCACAAAATCATCGAAAGAATCATCGAGCCTGAAAGAGTATTAATGTTCAGAGTTCCCTGGATGGACGATCAGGGCAACGTTCAGGTAAACCGCGGCTTCAGGATTGAAATGAATTCTGCTATCGGTCCTTACAAAGGCGGTCTCAGATTCCACCCGTCAGTGAACCTCGGCATTCTTAAATTCCTCGCATTCGAACAGGTGTTCAAGAACAGTCTTACGACCCTCCCGATGGGCGGCGGCAAGGGCGGTTCGGACTTCGATCCCAAGGGAAAGAGCGATAACGAAGTTATGAGATTCTGCCAGTCCTTCATGAGCGAACTCTTCAGACACATCGGCGCGAACACGGACGTACCCGCGGGCGACATCGGCGTGGGCGGAAGAGAAATCGGTTTCTTATTCGGTCAGTACAAGAAATTACGCAATGAATTCGTCGGCGTTCTTACCGGAAAAGGTTTGAACTGGGGCGGCTCGTTAATAAGACCCGAAGCGACAGGTTACGGCGCGGTTTATTTCGCGGCGGAAATGCTCGCGACAAGAAATGAAACTCTCGAAGGCAAGACCTGTCTCGTATCAGGTAGCGGTAACGTCGCGCAGTACGCGATTGAAAAAATTCTCGACCTCGGCGGAAAGCCGGTAACCTGCTCGGACTCAGCGGGCTACATCTATGACGAAAAAGGCATCGACAGAGAAAAACTCGCATTCCTCATGGACCTCAAGAACGTCAAGAGAGGCAGAATAAAAGAATACGCGGATAAATTCAAATCAGCGGTCTATACAGCGGTCGATCCGAAACTCGACTACAATCCTCTCTGGAACCACAAAGCGGATTGCGCGTTCCCGTCAGCCACACAGAATGAAATCAACGGAAAAGACGCGGCGAACCTTCTTAAGAATAAAGTATATGTCGTATCCGAAGGCGCGAACATGCCGACCACAATCGAAGGCGTCAATCAGTTCATCGACGCAAAGATTCTCTACGGTCCGGGCAAGGCTGCAAACGCGGGCGGCGTAGCGACATCAGGTCTCGAAATGTCTCAGAACTCACTGAGATACGGCTGGTCAAGAGAAGAAGTGGATGCAAAACTTCTCGGTATTATGAAGAGCATTCATAAAGCGGCATTCGAAACTGCGAAAGCGTTCGGCACACCGGGTAACCTCGTTAACGGAGCCAACATTGCAGGATTCCTTAAAGTCGCCGATTCAATGATGGATCAGGGTCTCGTGTAATAATCGATTTATAATTCAGATATAATAACGGCCGTCTGTTGACGGCCGTTTTGTTTTATGCATACCTGTTTGTTGCCGCCCCTCCGGGGCTTAAGAGCGATTTCACGTATCCTATTTTATAAAGGCAATAAGGAACATTACTTTTATATGAACAAAAACTACAATTCATTGCTCTGTGCTCATTGCTATTCGTTCATTGTTCATTGCTAATTGTTAATTGCTAATTGAAATTCTGTCTCTAATTGATAAATTGTTACTTACGGACAAAAACGATATTTTTGTGTTATGAAAACAATGTCACCCTCTTGCATCGATAATACGTCAATTGAAACCGGCTACATCCGGAAATTCCAGCGCTTTCAGGATTTAATGCAGATAAAAATAAAGGAGATACTCCTTGTCTCGAGCATTTATGACCTTTATCTTTTCGAGGAGGACGGAAGACTTTATGAACTCATACGCAACGAATATCAGGACCTCGAATTAAGCCAGTCGCCAGATATAATACGCGTCTCAAGCGTCAAGGAAGCGAACGCGGTACTCAACGGAAAAAGAAAAATCGACCTCGTAATCACGACGCTCCACATAGAGGATTCGAATCCCGTAAAGTTCGCCGAAAGCGTGAAAAAGACGCATCCCGACATTCCGGTCGTGATGCTGTCCTTCGATTCAAGGGAACTGCACAACCTGATTCTCCGCAGGGACATTTCTGTCTTTGACAAGACATTTATCTGGACGGGCGATTATAAACTTATAATCGGTATCATAAAATATCTCGAGGACAAGTACAACGTCGAGCACGACACCGCGACGGTCGGCGTGCAGTCAATAATTGTTATCGAGGATAATATAAGAAGTTATTCGTCGTTCCTACCCGTAATCTACACCGAACTTATAAGACAGTCGAAGCGCGTCATATCGGAAGGGATAAATCTTTCAAACAAGTTTCTCAGGATGCGCGCGAGACCGAAAATACTGCTTTGCGGAAATTATGAAGAAGCGCAGAGATACCTTAAAAAATATCAGGAGTTCGTGCTCGGCGTGATTTCCGACGTCGAGTTTCCGAGGAACGGAGTTTCTGACAACAAAGCGGGTATCAGGTTCGCTAAAGAAGTCAGGAAAAGATATTCCGACATTCCCGTTCTTCTTCAGTCGTCGGACGAATCAAACCGCGAACAGGCCGAAAAACTCGGATGCAGTTTCATAAGAAAGGGTTCCGTGATGATGAATCAGGAACTCGCGCACTTCATGACGGATAACCTGGGCTTCGGAGATTTCGTGTTCAGGACGCCCGACGGAAGGACTATCGCGCACGCGGAGAACCTGCTCGACTTTGAGGAAAAACTGAACGAAGTTCCAGCAAGTTCGATAAAATACCACGGCGAAAGAAACCACTTCTCGAACTGGCTGAAAGCAAGAACCGAATTCTGGCTCGCCGACAGGCTGAGACCGACTAAGGTGTCTGAGTTCGAGTCGATTGAAAAAATAAGACTGCACCTTCTGAGCGCGCTCAAGACCTACAGGAAAATAATTCAGAAAGGCATTGTCGAGGACTTCAATCCCGATACTTTCGATACGTCGTATTCTTTCGCCCGCGTTGGCGGCGGCTCGCTCGGCGGCAAGGCAAGAGGACTGAGTTTCTTAAATTTCCTGATAAGCAGTTACGGACTCGGCGACAAGTTCGAAGGAATTACAATCGATGTGCCGCCGGGAATCGTGATCGGAACCGACGTCTTCGACGATTTTATAAAGTACAATAATCTCGGTGAGTTCGTTTATGAATGCGAAGACGACGCCCTTCTGAGAAAGAGATTTCTCGAGGCGAAATTCTTTCCCGAGGAAATACGCGAAGCGCTGAGGAGTTTCCTTCAGTTGACAGACGTTCCGCTTTCCGTCCGCTCTTCGAGCCTGATGGAGGATTCGCAGTATCACCCGTTCGCGGGAGTATATGACACTTACATGATTCCCAATAACGAGTCGAATATTGTCGAAAGGCTTGAAAACCTGCTCAGCACCGTTAAACTTGTTTTCGCGTCGACGTATTACAACGCCTCGAAGGAATACTTTAAAATGACTTCGCACAGCATCGAAGAGGAGAAGATGGCGGTGATAATACAGAAAATGGTCGGAGAAAAACACTCGTACCGTTTTTATCCCGACATTTCGGGAGTCGCCAAATCCTATAATTTTTACCCGATTCATCCGCAAACTACCAAAGACGGCATCGTGTCAGTCGCGCTCGGACTCGGGAAAACTATTGTCGAAGGCGGTAATACGGTGAAGTTCTCGCCGAAATATCCCGAGCATCTTATTCAGTTTTATTCGACGAAGTCTTTCCTGAATAATAATCAGAAGGATTTCTTCGCGCTCGACCTGAACACAAAAACCGAGGATAATCCTCTGGACTGCATTATTCAGGACCTTTTCACGAAATCATACACGCTTAAGGATTCGGAAGACGACGGAACCCTTGACCTGCTTGGCTCCACTTACTCGCGTGAGAACGATATCATATACGACGGCATCTCGAGACCCGGAATCAGGATGGTGACATTTTCGCCCATTCTTAAATACAAGACTTTCCCGCTTCCTGAAATTGTTGAGACACTGCTTGAACTCGGCAGCAAAGGTATGGGCTCCGCTGTTGAAATCGAATTCGCCGTGAACCTGCAGAGACCTGATAAGGAATTCGGTGTGCTTCAGATGAGACCGCTCGTCATAAATGAGGAAATCGAAAACATAAACATACATGCATATTCGAAATCAGAAATAATATGCAAGTCGAATGAGGTTCTCGGAAGCGGCATAAATAATGAAATAACAGATATTTTGTACGTTGATTTCGAGAAATTTGACAGAAGCAAGACCAAGGAAATCGCCGCCGAGGTAAAGCAGTATAACCTGAATCTGACGGATGAAAAACTCCCCTACCTGCTCATCGGCTACGGACGCTGGGGCACGCTCGACCCCTGGCTGGGCATTCCGGTCATCTGGTCGGATATTTCCGGCGCGAAAGCGATTATCGAAGCCGATATGAAAGACCTCGTCGTCGAGCCGTCTCAGGGTTCACACTTTTTCCAGAACCTGACGTCGTTCTCGGTCAGTTATTTTACGGTCAGGAACGACGCCAGACACGCGTACATTGACTGGAAATGGCTCGATGCGCAGAATGTTAATGACGGCATGCGATTTGTGAAACATATAAGACTGCCGAAACCTCTCCAAATAATAGTCAACCCCCATAAAAAATTAGGGGTAATTTTGAAACCCTGAAAAGGAAAAAACTTTAAAATTTTTCGTAAATCGCCGATAATCCCAACCATTATACTGTTTTTACAGTAAGTTGCTGATCCATAAATTTGCATGTTTTTTTTTGTTACGGAATATTCTGACACCCGCATTCAAAATTCATTATGTTTTTTTTGTAAAATGTATGTAGTGCAGGCATTTTGCTATTATACTGTTATATCAATACTTATCGCTATCACTGCCTTATAGGACAAAATACAAATCAGTGTCAAAACTGTTTAGGAATTGACAATAAAATCGGATATCCATATATTGCATGCTTATAAAACGTTATAGGTAATAATTCAATAATATTTTACCTGTTCTTTGAAATAAGAGAATCGCTCACTGATTGAATAAAAAAAAATTGAAGCGAAAAGTTTTTTGAATAAATAAACAGGAGATGTAATTTGTTAAAATTCCTTAGTGCGGTGTTACTCGCATTAATTTTTATTGTTCCATTCAGCGGACGAGATACTGTTGTCTTGGCACAGACCTCTGGCAGTTACTCTGAATATACGGAAGAAGGTATGGCTTCCTGGTACGGCCCCGGTTTTCACGGCAGAAAAACCGCGAACGGCGAAAGGTTCAACACGAATGATTTAACAGCGGCACATAAATCATTGCCTTTCAATACTTTACTTAGGGTCACCAATCTTGAAAACGGAAGATATACCATCGTAAGGGTGAATGACAGGGGCCCGTATGCAAGAGGTAGGATAATAGACCTCTCTTACGCGGCAAAAACTGAAATAGGCATGGGCGGATTGGCAAAGGTTAAGATTGAAATTATAAACGCGAACGAAGAAGAAGAAACATCCGAAGATATCTCACTACTTACTCTTTTTGAAGATGCCGTTTCCAAGAACTCAAGGGTATTCATCGAATACTACGATCCTACAGGCAATTTAAACAGCCTGAAGAACAGTCCCGGTGATGAATTCCGCAGAGTCCTGAACTCCTTCAAGAAGGTAAAGGTCATAGTTGATAACAATAACAGTATCTTGAACAGCATCGCAGGTTCGTCTTTGAATGACAACCGGCTGCATTACCTTGATATATCCGATAAGTTAAACACTTTTAACGGTTATTCAATAGAGGTTGATGAATTCGGAAATGAATCCGACGCTGTAAGACTGATGGACATACTCGAATCACAGTTCAACGACGTAATTCTGGTTGAGATTGTAAATGGTGATTCGATCAACTTTAAAGTTTTCGTAGGCTACTACGATGATGAAAATGGAGCATCCAAAGACGCGATGGTTATTAAGGAAATGAATTTGAACGCGAAGATTATTAAGATTTTAAGTTGAGTTAAAAAGCCGTTCCGGTGCCCGGAACGGCTTTTTTTTTACTCTTATAATAGGAATCCTTATTATACAAAAATGCACTATTCGTCAATATCACGCATTATTAGTCACTCTTTTTCATAGAATCCTCTTATTTCCTACATTTTTCACTTGACAAACCAAATCATTCATATTATTTTAGCACTGTTCGTTAGCGAGTGCTAATCGATAATAAAAGTAAATAAATAATAATCTCAAAAATATACGAAAGGAAAATTTATGGCAAAATTAAAAATTCAGCCGCTTGCAGACAGAGTGCTTGTAAAGCCCTCCAAGGCAGAAGAAAAAACCGCGTCGGGCATTATAATTCCTGATACGGCAAAGGAAAAACCGATGCAGGGTGAAATACTCGCAGTAGGCAAAGGCCGCATCGCTGATGACGGCAAGGTATCCCCTCTCGAACTTAAAGTCGGAGACAAGGTATTGTACGGTAAGTATTCAGGAACCGAAGTTACTATTGACGGAGAAGAATATCTTATAATGAGAGAATCAGACGTTTACGCAATCATCTAAAAGAATTTTAAAAAGAAAAATTAAAATATATTATGGCAGCAAAAATAATAACATTCGATACTGAAGCAAGATCAGCCCTTCTTAAAGGCGTTGACAAACTTGCAAACGCGGTAAAGGTAACACTTGGTCCCAAGGGACGCAACGTAATAATCGACAAGAAGTTCGGCGCGCCGAACGTCACGAAGGACGGCGTTACGGTAGCAAAAGAAATCGAACTCGAAGACCCGATTGAAAACATGGGCGCGCAGATGGTAAAGGAAGTAGCGTCGAAGACATCCGACGTTGCCGGCGACGGCACGACTACGGCGACCGTGCTCGCGCAGGCTATATTCAGAGAAGGCCTTAAGAACGTCACGGGCGGCGCGAATCCTATGGACCTCAAGAGAGGAATCGACCTGTCAGTCGAAACTCTTATTAAAGGACTCAGGGAATTGTCACAGCCCATCAAGGAAAGCAAGGAAATTGCTCAGGTCGGTTCAATATCCGCCAATAACGACGCCTCAATAGGCTCGCTCATAGCGGAGGCAATGGACAAGGTCGGAAAAGACGGCGTCATCACTGTCGAAGAGGCAAAAGGCACGGACACGACTCTCGACGTCGTTGAAGGAATGCAGTTCGACAGAGGATACCTCTCCCCGTATTTCGTCACGAACGCGGATTCTATGGAAGCGGAACTCGAAGACCCGATGATTTTGATTCACGACAAGAAGATTTCCACAATGAAGGACCTGCTCCCGATTCTCGAGAAAGTAGCGCAGCAAGGAAGAAGCATGCTAATAATCTCCGAGGACCTCGAAGGTGAAGCGCTCGCTACGCTCGTCGTGAACAAACTTCGCGGCACGCTCAAGATAGCGGCTGTAAAGGCTCCCGGATTCGGCGACAGAAGAAAAGCGATGCTCGAGGATATCGCGATACTTACGGGCGGCACGGTGATTTCTGAAGAACAGGGTTATAAACTCGAAAACGCGACTGTAGCGTATCTCGGCACCGCGAAGAGAGTCGTCATCGACAAGGACAACACTACAATCGTCGAAGGCGCTGGCAAGAACGCGGACATAAAGAAGAGAATCAACGAAATAAAAGCGCAGATTGAAAAGACAACATCGGACTATGACAAGGAAAAACTTCAGGAAAGACTCGCGAAACTTTCAGGCGGCGTTGCGGTGCTGAAAATCGGAGCGGCGACGGAAGTCGAAATGAAGGAAAAGAAAGCGAGAGTCGAAGACGCGTTGCACGCGACCAGAGCGGCTGTCGAGGAAGGCATCGTTCCGGGCGGCGGCGTCGCGCTTCTCCGCGTTTCGAATAAACTCGATTCAATCAAGAACGACAATCAGGACATAATGCTCGGCGTAAAGATTATTAAGAGAGCAATCGAAGAACCGATAAGGCAGATAGTCAAGAACGCAGGCGAAGAAGGCTCTGTCATTCTGAACAAGGTGAAAGACGGAAAAGCCGGATACGGTTACAACGCGGCGACGGAAGTTTACGAAGACCTCATTAAAGCCGGCGTCATCGACCCGACCAAGGTTACAAGAGTCGCGCTCGAGAACGCTGCTTCGGTGGCTTCGCTTCTCCTTATGACTGAAACTACAATCTGCGAAAAACCCGAGAAGGAAAAAGCGCCGATGATGCCTCCGGGCGGCATGGGCGATATGGGCGGAATGTACTAAAGAGCAATTTTTAATTTTAAATTAAGGTTTTTAGTACGGATGTTTCCGCAGTATTGTATTATAAAAGTAATTGTATGAATGCGGTAAAACGGTGGATATACAAAGTGAGAGAAGAAGAAGCAAAAAGAGACGATGTTTTTAACCGGATAATATGTTTAAATCAGGACACGACGTTTAGCAGCGCTAAAATGATTAGATACTTATAAGAAAAAACTCCCTTCGAAAGAAGGGAGTTTTTTTATTCCCTTTTTTTGTAAAGTCAGATTCAATTTCTTTTTTGAAATTCCGAATCTCTATTTTTAATGTGACGTCAGCGTACCGCCCTCTACCAAGGTGCCGCCAGCTTCGCGGGCTATTCTTTAGTTAGTTCTTGTTCTAGATTTTAACTGCCAACTTTCGCGTTCTTTGCGTCCCGACTTGTCGGGATAACTACTAACTACTCGATTCTTTCCCCATCTATAATTGCTAATTATTAATTACTAATTACTAATTGTTATTTGAATACCCCTCCATTCCCATATGGCAAAGAGCGAAATCATA
>CAZOQR010000084.1:0-11439 GCA_964581915.1 uncultured Ignavibacteriaceae bacterium
TTTGACGCAATACAGGCGACAAATACGGGCGGAAACGAAACCGCGGTCAGTTATTCATTAAATCAGAATTATCCGAATCCGTTCAATCCGTCGACCACCATTAAATTCGGTCTTCAGGAAGCGTCGTTCGTGAATCTCAGCATTTACGATATTACCGGAAAAAAGATAAGCGAATTAATAAACAAACGGATGCAGGCAGGACAATACGCCGAAACGTGGAACGCGTCAAATTTCACGAGCGGGGTGTATTTCTATGTACTGTCGTCCGACAAGTTCAGCAGCACAAAGAAAATGGTATTACTGAAGTAGCCTTTTTCAGCTTGATTCAAGAATAAAGCACGGGCTTATATACGCCGTGCTTTTTTTTCAGCATTCCATCGTCAGTTGATTGATTTTTCTAATTTGCATAAATTCAGTAAATGAGCGATTATGTTTGCGCGATAGGCGGCATAAATGCCGACGTAAAAGGCGTATCCGCAGGACACACCGAAGATTCACATCCCGGAAAAGTTATAATCACACCCGGCGGTGTTGCCAGGAACATATCGGAAAATCTCGCTCGTCTCGGATTGAACGTATATTTGCTCGGCTGCGCCGGAAACGATATTTTCGGAAGGTTTGTTCTCGAAGCCTCGGAAAAAGCCGGTGTAAACACGAAAAGAATTATTTTATCTCAGGATAAAAGGACGGGTGTATATTTATCCGTGTCTGACGAATGCGGAAATTTAATACGCGCCGTGAACGACATGCAGGAAACGTCAGGGTTGATAGACAAAGAATATATAGATAAGAATCTGGATTTTATATTACAAAGCCGGATGATAATTCTTGATACGAACCTTGGGGCTGAAGTGATGACATATATTGCGGACGCGGCGGAAGGAAAAAGAATCTCCGTTTTCATTGATGCCGTTTCGCCGTCGAAAGTAAAAAAAGTAACGAGCATAAAAACAGAAATCGATTATCTGTCACTGAATACTTCTGAATACAGGACTTTGTTCGGACACGGATATGAACGGGGAAAGCAGCGCGGAACAGAACTTCCAAACATTAAGAATTTACTCCTCAGGGAAGGAGCCAAAGGGGCGGCGCTGCTGACAGTGAACGATGAAATCCTTACGGACGCGGCAACAACGGACATAATAGAGCCGAACGGAGCAGGAGACGCTTTCAATTCGGGATTCATTTACGGAATTCTGAAGGGAAGCGACAAGAAAGATTCAATGATTTACGGAAAGTGCGGGTCGAAATTCGTGCTTGAATCCGAATGTTCGGCGGGAGGAAATATAAACGCTGTCAGTCTGGAGAATTTATTCAACGAAGCAAAAAGGGAAACTGAATGAGTTTTAGAGGTCATGTCAAAATATCTGATGAGGTAGAAGCGGCTTTAAAAGAAAACAAGCCCGTTGTCGCGCTTGAATCAACTATTATATCTCACGGAATGCCTTTTCCTCAGAATCTTGATACCGCGCTGCTGCTTGAAAGCACGGTCAGGAAAAACGGCGCCGCGCCGGCAACTATTGCCGTGATAAACGGCTGCATCAAAATCGGACTCGATAAGAAAGATATTGAACTGCTCTCAAATTCTAAGGGCGTATTAAAGGCGTCAAGCCGCGATTTGCCTTCTGTTGTTTCGCGCGGGCTCAGCGCTGCAACCACGGTTTCGGCAACAATGGTGTGCGCGAAACTTGCATCAATAAGGATATTCGCCACGGGCGGAATCGGCGGTGTCCACAGGAACGCGACAATGACGTTCGATGTTTCTGCCGACCTGACAGAATTATCGAGAACGGACGTCGCGGTCGTCTCATCGGGAGTGAAATCCATACTCGATATAGGGCTCACGCTTGAATACCTTGAGACCATCGGTGTTTCTGTCATCGGTTACAGAACAGACGAGTTCCCTGCATTTTTCACTCGTGAATCAGGCTTTAAAGTCAGCCACAGGCTTGATTCCGCCGATGAAATCGCGAAAGAAATTAATGTAAAACGGGAACTTGGATTGAGCGGCGGAATTCTTATTGCCAATCCGATACCTGAGGAATACTCATTAGACCCTAAGGAGATTAACGCGGCTATTGAGGCGGCTCTTGCCGAAGCGGAAAAGGAATCAATTACAGGAAAAGAAGTTACTCCGTTTCTTCTTTCGAAGGTGAACCTTATAACTTCCGGCAAAAGCCTTGAATCAAACATAAAACTTGCCGTAAGCAATGCGGAACTCGCATCGCAAATAGCGCGGCATTTATAAACATATAAAACAAATACATTCTATGAAAAAAATCACTGTGTTGATATTCGTTTTATTTCTAATGTTTCTCGGAAATTCCTTCGCGCAGGAATTAACGACTCTTAAAATAATTCCCTCGTCGGGAGTAAAGGACCAGGGAATGAGCGGCACCTGCTGGTGTTTTTCAGTAATTTCACTGCTCGAGTCGGACATGATGAAGAGGGGCATTGAGAATCCGGACCTGTCCGAAATGTACATCGTGAGGAACATATATTTCGACAAGGCCAAGAATTATATTTTAAGGCAGGGGTTCACGAGGTTTTCAGAAGGCGCGTTTGGTCACGACGTATTTCCGGCAACGGTAAAGTACGGATTAGTACCAGAGAGCGTATATCCGAACCTGTCAAACGGAAAAATTAATCACGCTGGTTTTGACGGCAAACTCAAGGCTTTTCTCGACAGCGTTATAGCGAAAATGCCGATAGCGGCGGGATGGGAAGCGAACTACAACAAGATGCTCGACGAAAAATTCGGCAAGGTGCCGGAGAAATTCACTTACGAAGGAAAGGAATACACTCCTCAGGAATTCGCGGCGGAGGTGGTGAAATTCAACGAGGACAATTATATCGGTCTTACTTCTTTCACGCATCATCCGTTTTACAAACCTTTTAACGTAGAAGTGCCCGACAATTACTCGGGCGGTTTGTTTTACAATTTTCCGATTGACGAACTAATCGACGCCGCTGAATGGGCGGTAATGAACGATTACACTGTCGGGTGGGACGCCGACGTATCCAACTCCTACTTTAACCAGCGCGACGGGTGGGCGATGATGCCGCAGGAAAACACCGGGCAATTCAATGCGACAAACCCGGACGCCCCGGAAATGGAGTACACGCAGCAGTCGAGGCAGGAATTATTCGAAAACCTGACGACGCAGGACGATCATTTGATGCATCTGGTAGGACTGAAGCAGAGTCCGGGAGGAAAGAAGTTTTTCTACGTGAAGAATTCCTGGGGACCGCTTGGACCTTTCAAGGGTTTTATCAATGTTTCGGAAACATATTTCGGAGTCAATACGATAACTCTCGTAATGCCGCTTGACGGATTAAAGCCGAAACTGAGGGCAAAGATAAACAGATAATCAATTAAAAATTTGCAAGCATAAAACGGGGATCATATCCCCGTTTTTATATTTCTAAATAATTATTAATTGAAGTATAAATGAATTATTTTTCTGTAATCTGAATCATAATGAAAAAGAAAATCATCGTTATAGCCTCGCTCGCCGTATTCCTGCTGTCAATAAATATGTTTCAGGGTCACAAGCCAAACACATCAACGGGGTATCTCCCAAAACTTGTCGTGGGCATAGTCGTTGACCAGATGACCTATGATTTCATACCGAGGTACCTGAGCAAATACTCGGATGACGGCTTTAAGAAAATTATTAACGGCGGATTCCTGTGCACGAACGCGAACTATATACATTTTCCTACTTACACGGCAGTCGGGCACACCTGCATTTACACGGGTACGGTGCCCGCTATCAACGGAATCTGCTCCAACGACTGGGTTGACAGCGGAAAGACTTTTTACAGATACTGCGCGGACGACAGTAGTTACAGCACGGTAGGCAGCAGTTCGAAGGACGGAAGGATGTCGCCTTCCTCTCTTAAAACGAATACAATCACCGACCAGTTAAGAATATCGAGCGGTCTGAAGTCTCGCGTATTCGGAATTGCTTTAAAGGACAGGGGGGGAATATTTCCCGCGGGGCACAAAGGAAACGCCGTGTACTGGTATGACTCGAAAGAGATGAAATGGATAACAAGTTCGTATTACATGAATGAACTTCCCGGGTGGGTAAATGATTTCAACGGAAGAAGTCTTCCGCGAAAATATCAGGACACTGTCTGGAACACGATGCTTCCGCCCGACGAATACACCGAAAGTCTTCCTGACGACAACGAGTATGAGGACACTTTCAAGGGAAAGGAAAGGCCAGTGTTCCCTTATGACCTTTCGGAACTTCAAAAAAAGAACGGCAATCTTCTCCGGTACACGCCATACGGCAACACGCTGACGAGAGAATTCGCCGAAGCGCTTTTAAAGAACGAGAAGGCGGGATTAAACGGTTACACCGATTTTCTCTGCTTGAGTTTTTCTTCGTCCGATTACGCAGGACACAGGTTCGGACCAAATTCAGTGGAGATTGAAGACATATACTTAAGGATGGACAAAGAACTTTCGCTGTTTCTAAACTTTCTTGAGGAAACATACGGAATGCAGAACGTTCTCGTGTTTTTAACCGCTGACCACGGTATTTGCGGCAACCCCGGGTATCTTAAGACGCAGGGACTTGACGCGGGAACGTTTTTTCACGAGGCAGTGCTGGACTCGGTTAACTCTTTCCTTTACCGCGAGTACGGGAAGGAGAAACTCGCGATGTTCTTCATGAGCCAGCAGATATTCTTCGACAGGAACAGGATTTTATCGGCGGGATTGTCGTTAGACAACGTTACGGGTAAAACAGTTTCATACATAAGAGCAAACGTTCCCGGCGTCACCGAGGTTTACACGGCCGCAGAGTTGAAGTCGGGTACCGCCGAGGGAGAGCACGCGGGTTTTTTCAAGAACGGGTTTTACGAATCAAGATGCGGGGAAATATTCGTAAATTTTAAAAAGTACTGGATTGAAGACAGAGTAAAGGGCGCTGAGCACGGAAGCCCGTATGAATACGACACGCACGTGCCGCTAATCTGGTACGGATGGAAAATCGGCAGAGGCGAAACGGGCGAGCCAATCAGCATAACCGATATTGCTCCGACACTTGCCGCGCTGCTGGGAATACCGCCTCCGGAAGGATGCATTGGAAAGCCGATAAAGGGAGTTACCGATTTCATCAAATAAACGCTGATATTCCTCGTATAAATATACTGAAATACAGCATTATAACTGTTATCTTGCATAAATAAATTTTAACTTTTACGCTTTATGAAGGGAATTATTCTTGCCGGCGGTTCCGGCACGAGGATGTATCCAATATCAAGGATTTACAGCAAGCAACTCACTCTAATTTACGACAAGCCATTGATTTATTATCCCCTTTCGATTCTAATGCTCGGCGGAATAAAAGAAGTGCTCATAATATCGAACGACGAGACCATACCGTTATACAGAAAACTGTTCGGAGACGGGAAGCACATCGGGATGGAAATAAGTTACGCCGTTCAGGCGGCGCCGAACGGAATAGCGGAATCATTCATAATCGGAAGCGAGTTCATAGGAAAGGACAGCGTGACGCTGATACTCGGAGACAATATCTTCTACGGAAAACTGGATTTTCTTTACAACGCGATAAAGAACAACTCGGGCGCGACAGTGTTCGGCTACAGGGTTACGGACCCCGAGAGGTACGGAATAGTAGAATTCGACGACAGTGGAAACGCGATATCGATTGAAGAAAAGCCTAAGCAGCCGAAATCAAATTACGCTGTACCGGGTCTTTATGTTTATAACAACGACGTTGTCGGAATATCGAAGAACCTGAAACCATCTCCGAGAGGAGAACTTGAAATCACGGATGTAAACGTTGAATATCTTAAGAGAAAGAAACTCAGGGTCGAGAAAATCGGCAGGGGTGTCGCCTGGCTGGATACGGGAACGCCGGTATCCCTTCTACAGGCGTCGAATTTCTTCGGAGTGATTGAAGACAGGCAGGGGTTGAAAGTCGCGTGCATAGAGGAAATAGCGTATCATAACGGATTCATAAATTTTAACCAGTTGTCAAAAGTGGTTTCGGAAATGCCAAGGTCGGATTACAGGAATTATCTCGAAAGGATTGTCAGGGAGCAATGAAAATAGAAAAGACGAAACTTAATGACGTGCTTATAATAACGCCGGATGTTTACGGCGATGAGCGGGGATTTTTCTTCGAGTCATACAACGAGAGAAAGTTTTACGATAATGAAATGTTCCTGAATTTTGTTCAGGATAATATTTCCTTTTCAAAATACGGGACCATACGCGGTCTGCATTATCAGGTCGGGGAAAACGCGCAGGGGAAATTATGCCAGGTTCTTTCAGGAAAGGTTATTGACGTTGCAGTCGATATAAGGTTCGGCTCGCCGACTTTCGGAGAGCACGTCGCTGTTGAACTTTCGGGAGACAATCACAGGCAGATATGGATACCGCCGGGTTTCGCCCACGGGTTCTCGGTTTTATCGGACACCGCGCTTTTCTCGTACAAGTGCACTGCGTTTTATTCGAAGAAAGACGAGCGGGCTATAATGTTCAATGATGCGGAATTAAACATAGACTGGAAAGTCGACGCTAAGGCAGTGTCCGAAAAAGATTTGCAGGGAAAGGCGTTTAAGGACATAGGGAAAGATTTTCTTTTCATGGATTAGGTTTTCGGCGGCGAAAAAATATAAATAAGTTCTCCGATGCTTTATAAATTTTTCAGAATATTTCTTTTCAGGTTCAGACCGGAATTCATACACAATTTAATATTCGGTGTCATGCCGTTTTTCAGGTTTCTCTTTCCGCTTCTAAGACCTTTATACTCGTTCAACGATCTGGCTAACGATTTTACGGTAAACGGCTTGAAATTCAGAAACCGTTTGGGAATCGCGGCAGGACTCGACAAGGACGGAGAGTTAATCGAGTTCTGGGACACGGCGGGATTTTCGCACATCGAAGTCGGGACCGTGACTCCCCTGCCGCAGCCGGGCAATCCCAAGCCGCGCCTGTTCAGGCTCGTGAAGGACAAGGGAATCATAAACAGGATGGGATTCAACAACAAGGGCGCGGAGCACATCAGGAAAAAAATTCTGAAGGCGAAGAAGAGAATACGCAGGGATTTTGTAATCGGCGTCAACATAGGAAAGAACAAGCAGACACCGCTTGAAAACGCTTTTGAAGATTACGCTAAATGCCTCGACACGTTATACGAGGCGGGCGATTATTTCACCATCAACATATCCTCTCCGAACACAGAGGGATTAAGGGAACTTCAGGGCAGAAAATATCTTAAAGACCTTCTGTTTGAAATCATAATGAAGCGGAATGAAATAATGAAAGCGAGAAACCTGCCCGAGAAAAACATATTTCTTAAAATCGCCCCCGACCTTACGGACGAAGAAATCAAGAGCATATACGAGGACTCGGTGTATTACGGACTAAACGGCATAATCGCCACGAACACGACGATAACGAGAGAAGGCCTTAAGACAAGGATTGAACAGGAAGGCGGTCTGAGCGGAAAGCCGCTGAAGGCGATGTCGGACGAGGTGCTGAAGAAACTCAGCGAACTTAACGGAGGGAAAAAGGATTTCGTGCTTATCGGAGCGGGAGGGGTTTTCAGCGCGTCCGATTACAAGGATAAGATGCTGTACGGAGCGGACCTCGTACAGATTTACACGGGATTGATTTATGAAGGATTCGGAATAGCAAAGAAAATTTTAAAATGAGATGACAGCGCCTGTTACCTTCACATTAATATTCGCCAACGCCGCAATCACGCTCTGGACGTGGTATTCAAGGCACGATTACTTTGACAGGCTTGCGGAGCGTCCTTACCAGATAGTTCACGAAAGAAAATTTTACCAGGCGTTAACGTCCGCGTTCCTTCACGCCGACTGGATGCACCTGTTGTTCAACATGTTCACGTTGTTTTCTTTCGGCACGGTTCTCGAGCAACTTTTCACGGCAAACTTCGGGCAGACGGAAGGTTCGGTTTACGTGTTTCTCATTTACTTCATCAGTCTTTTATCGGGGTCGATACTGACGATAGCGATGAATCACAGGGACCCGTCATACGTCGCCGTCGGGGCGTCGGGAGCGGTTTCGGGAATAGTTTTCTCATACATACTTTTCTTCCCGACGAGCACGGTGGGCGTATTTTTCGTACCGATGCCCGCGTTTCTATTCGCGTTTCTTTATGTTGGAGTTTCAATTTACGGTATGAAGAGCAAGTTCGGGAACATAGGTCACGAGGCGCATCTCGGAGGAGCGCTGGGAGGAGTCATATCAACATTTCTTCTCATAAAAGGTTCGTTTGAATATTTCCTGTCGCATTTTTCTTAGTTATAACCGCGTTTAATGACGAGCCTGTCAATCAGCGCGTACACTCCCGCTGCCGCCGCGGCAAGAAATACATACATAAACACTTCACCCGAGGGCGCGAACCCGAAAATTCCCGATAGTTTATAACCGAGAGCATCGAAGAATTCGCTGACCGGAGTAAAGAAACTTTCAGACGGCTCGCCGCTTCCGCTGCTGCCGAGCAGATAAGCGAGTATTACGCCCGACATTATGATGACTGTAAAGACACCCGCAATCATAACGTTGAAAAGTTTTCCTGTTTTTTTATCCTGTCTTTCGAACTCCTGAATCATTTTTATTTCAAGCATAACTTTGTCCGAGAAGCCATCCCGTGTTTTTACCGAGAGCGATTCTTTTATGCCCGAGTCGATGAAATTTTCTATTTCTTTAAAATCATTCATTATACTAAACTTTTATGTATTCAATTAATTCTTCTTTATTAAATTCCCTGAACAATATTTCCTTTAATTTCTCTTTCGCCCTGAATATCCTGTTCTTAACGGTTCCGATCGGGAGTTTGAGGATGGAAGAAATTTCCTCGTGCGAAAGTTCGTTTATGAAGAACATGTTCAGAATGACCGAATACTGCTGCGGAATAGTATTAATGTATCCCCTTATAATCCTCTGCACTTCCGCAATATCAATGTTTTTTTCCGTTGACAGTGTATCCTCGCCGTAAACGCCTCTGTCAATCATCGGTTCAAAGTCTCTCGTAAGTTCATCGCCGTCGTTGTAGTACGCCTCTTGCACTTCAATCGAAGTAACGTTAAAGGCTCTTGAATAATATTTTCTGTAGTAATCCACCGCCGTGTTGTAAACAATCGTGTAAAAATAAGTTGAGAACTTCGCTCTTGATTCAAACCCGTTGGCAACGAGCGCCCTGAAAAGTTTCAGGAAAGATTCCTGAAGAGCGTCTTCCGCTTCTTCCCTGTTCTTCAGTATTTTCAGGGTTAAAGAGAAAGCCCTGTTCCTGTAGATGTCGACAATCTCGCGGAACAGGTCGGTTTCTCCTTTTCTTATGCGTTCGAGTATTTCGGGCTTTACTTCAGTCAAGCGTTATTTTCTTTCAATGTTTATCGAGCCGTTCACTGTTTCGAGTTTAACTTCGGCATTGCCGCCGCCGAGATTACCCCTGAATTCGCGTTTGGTTTCTTCGGCTTCGCTGAAAGTTACATTCTTTCTGCGAACTTTTCCATTCACGGTTTCAGCCTTAAAATTTCCCTTGAAGTTATCGCCGATTGCAAGGGTGATGCTGCCGTTTGTCGTCTGGAAATTTATTCCTTTCGTCGAGTCAATCTGCGCGTTGATGCTGCCGTTCGTGAGTTCGAGCGTGAGGTTTCCGTAAACGTTTTCGAGTTTAATGCTGCCGTTCGTGAGGTCAGCGTTGACGTCGTTGTCGAGGTCTTCGAGGCGGATTTTACCGTTAGTCGAAGTAAGTTTCAGCAAGATTCCCGGGGGAACGGAAATTTCATAATTCACCTTGCTTCCTCTTTTGAAAGTGAAATTTATGAATTCGTGCGACTCCTTATTGACAATATCCCTGACGATTATATCGCTTGAAGAAGAATCGATGTCTATCTGAATTCCTTTAAGCGGGTCGTCAAGTTCCTTTTTCGAAACGTACTTCGTGATTTCAGCCCTGATGTGCACCATGCTGTCGCTGCTGTTTCTGCGTATGAAGACATTCCCGTTCGGATTATCTATCTCGAATGTTTTCACGGTGCGCGCCGTGATGGTGTATTCCTTGACTTCGGTCTTCTCGTATTTCTTCCTGAACAATGAACATCCCTGAAGGCCTGTCATCAGCGTTCCGGAAAAGACAAGAAGCAAAATCCAGAGTACCGCTTTTGATAATTTATTTGTTTTCATTTTCGCAGAATTTAATTTTGAGGAATGTTGCTGTTGCTGTTCTTCGGCTCGATGTTCTGGACTCTTCCTCTCGAGAGGAAATAGTACAGAATGAAGCCGAGACCGAGAAATAGAACTATCATACTGAACGTGATGCCGTCGTTGAACTCGTATAATTGTTCAAGTATGTTCGCGGTGAAAATGCCCGCGCCGAGAAACAGAAGAATGATTCCCCATTTAAGGGCGCCGTTAGAGCCTCTCGGGCGTTTTTCTACGTTAGAAAAATATTTTCTTGCTTCTTCGGGAGAGATGCCTTTTTCTATAAGGCGCATTCTTTCCCTGTGTTTGGTGTAAATAGCCCAGAAAATGATGATGGCGGGGAATCCGAATATGAAAACCATCGCGAAAATCGGAACTACCGTCTCTCTGATATCAAATGCTGTCATGGTTGTATCCTTTCGTTTTTTTCTTGTTTTGACGGAGAGGAGCGGATAAAGGTTGCAAGCGGAAAATCGTTGGAAATTACATCGATTATTTCAAAGAACGGATTGACACTATAGTGTCAGACGAATGGCACATTTGACACTTTTTGTTTCACTTTTTTGCCCGCCGGCATTGAAAAAACAGGGACATAGCGGGGAGTTTTCTCAAAACGTGCCATTTTAGTGTCATATAGGTTCATTTTCACGGATAAAACACTGATATAAACAGATTTAATAGTGAGATGCGATATGACACCATGGTTCAGCATTTTTCCAATTTTTCTATAACGTGTTTAGGAACATACGACTGAGAGTAATCGGTTTCGGGAATCGTGTCTTCGGGAGCGGAGCCGCGGGCGGACTTGTCGGCGAACTTCCTGAAGATGTCGATTTTATTAATCGAGTCGAGAATCTTCGTCGAATAATCCAGAAGGCTGTCGTACGTCATAGCGATTTCCTTATGGAGGCGGACTTCCGCGTTGAGCCTGTCGAAATTTTCGTCGAGGAAGTCGAAATACTTTTCGTATTTTTCGGCAATCCTTCTGCGGAGCCTTTCCATATCGCTGTTCCGGGCGTTTATGATATCGGCTTTAAAGAACTTGTTCCAGCGGTTGGCGGTTGAGAGCGAGATTTCGAGTTCCGCCGAGATTTCAAGCAATGTCTTTCCCTGCAGGCGGAGGGAGAAGAACTTCATCTGTCTTTCTGTGTCTTTCAGCATAACAAACTATTTAACTTTTCCGGCGACAATATCGTCGTCAAACAAAAATAATAAAC
>CAZOQR010000085.1:0-11418 GCA_964581915.1 uncultured Ignavibacteriaceae bacterium
GCCTTTCAGATGGGAGCCGACAAGGGTATTCTGATTAAAAGCGGCGCAGCGGATTTCGATTCATTTTCTGTCGCGAAAAATCTCACTGCGGCAATAAAAGAATTAAATCCCGACGTAATATTATTCGGAAAGCAGTCGATAGATTTCGACGGCTCGGTCGTTGCGGGAATGACCGCTGAATTGCTCGGACTGCCCGTAGTCAACGTTGTTACCAAACTCGAAATAAGCGGCAATGAAGCGTCCGCCGAACGTGAAATCGAAGGAGGAAAGGAAATCTTGAAGACTTCCCTGCCCGCTGTATTCGGCGCCCAGAAAGGTCTTAACAATCCAAGATATCCTAACCTAAAGAGCATAATGGCTTCAAAATCAAAACCGATAGAAGAAAAACCTTTTGAAGCAAGCGCCTTTACGGAACTGACGGGTATGTCTCTGCCTGAATCCAAAGGCAGCGGAAAAATTTTTACGGACGGCGTATCGAACGTAACTGAACTCGTTCGCCTTTTAAGAGAAGAAGCAAAAGTAATTTAAAACGGAGAATCAGAATGAATAAAATATTAATAGTTGCTGAAACAAAAGATAACATCTTTAAATCAAACGCTTTCGAAGCCGTTACAACCGGAAAACGCATTGCGGAAATTCTCGGAACAGGTTTCGACGTGATAACCGTAACGGACGCGACGGAAGAACAGTTGAAAACTCCCGGCAGGTACGGCGCCGCGAAAATTTTTCATCTGAGTTTGTCCGAACTCAATTCTAAAAGCCCCGTCACGGGTATAAAGTATTCGCATTCCGCAATTGCGTCTGCTGTTTCGAATTTCGCGAACACCGGAGGTTATGATTTAATTATTATCTCGGGCACCTCGTTCGGAAAAGAAATCGCTCCGGTTATTTCGGTAAAAACCAATTCCGCGGTGATTACAGACTGCACGGGATATACCGCTATTGACGGAAAAATCTCTTTGAAACGCCCTTCGTATGCAGGCAAGTGCAACACTAACGTAAACTATACTTCCGGTAAGGCTGTAATAACGCTTCGCCCGAACGTGTTCAAGGCTGAGGTGTCGGAAACCGATTCCGAAGTCGTGAAGATTTCGCCTGATTCACTGAACATAAGCGCATCCGATTTCAAAACCTTCGTTACGGATGTGATGGTTTCAGGCGGTAAACTCGACGTCGCGGAGGCGGATATTATAGTATCGGGCGGCAGAGGACTCAGGAATCCCGAAAGTTTCAAACTCGTCGAAGACCTCGCTGAAGTTCTCGGCGCCGCGACCGGCGCGTCAAGAGCGGTGGTTGACGCGGGATGGCGCCCTCACGGCGAACAGGTAGGTCAGACAGGCAAAACCGTCTCTCCGAGCCTCTATATCGCCTGCGGCATTAGCGGCGCTATTCAGCATCTCGCGGGAATGTCGTCGTCGAAGTTCATCGTCGCAATAAACAAGGATAAAGACGCCCCGATTTTTCAGGTAGCCGATTACGGTATCGTGGGAGACGTATTCGAAATTCTTCCGGCTCTCACTGAAGAAATCAGGAAAATTAAAAGTTGAACGTTTTATTGCCTTTAAACTTATATCCGTAAACCGTAATTTTATTGAAACAAATTAAGGTTTTAGGTTGTATTAGTAATAGAGAAACGTTTTTATATGGATAAAAAAGACACAATAAAGGTGGATATTTTCGGACTTACGATGTCAACGACTGTAAGCGGAGGAGGATATGCCATAATACTGAAGGAATCCGAAGGCAGCAGACGGCTGCCGATTATTATCGGACATTTCGAGGCGCAGGCGATTGCATTCGAACTCGAAGGAATTAAACCCCCGCGTCCGCTCACGCATGACTTGCTTAGAAACATTATCGAAACCCTCGGTTACCACGTCGAGTACATTGTAATTAACGAACTTCGCGATTCGACTTTCTTCGCGAAGATTAAACTCGATTCTTACGAAATTGACGAAATCGACGCCAGACCGTCAGACGCTATCGCTGTCGCTCTTAAGTTCTCCGCTCCGATTTACGTTGCTTCGGAGATAATGGATGAAATCGGCTTCATTCCCGAAGAAGACAAGAACGAGCCCGCTGAACAACTTGAAAACGAAGATTTGATCCTTCCCGAAAGCGATGAACTCAAACAGAGCGAATCAAAGGAATCTAAACTCGACCAGTTGAAATCAGAACTCGAAGAAGCCGTGAATAACGAAGATTATGAAAAGGCCGCTGAAATCAGGGACGAAATTAAAAAACTTGAAATATCAAATTTAAACTAACAATATGAAGATTAAATTATTTCTCTCATCACTCATCCTTCTGTTTGTTGTTTCTACCGGGTACTCGCAATATAATTTAAAAAATATCGGCGGGAATCTTAATACTCAGCCGATGCATATTGTAAACAGGACCGCAGGGTCGCCGCAGATATCTCTCGGAGGCGGGCTGGGTCTTGCAAACATAGACAATAACGCGGGCTTCGGCATAACTCTCTTTGCCGAAATCAAAACCGAAAGTTTTTCATTCGTTCCGCAGGCTAACTACTGGAAAAATGACGACATGAATAATTTTGAGGTTGCCGGTCTGATGCGTTTGCGCTTTAAGGGCGCCACTATCGAACCTTACGTCGACGGCGGCATAGGCGCTAATTTTCTTACCAGAAAGGTAAACAGTGACAATCGAACAAGAGTGGGTCTTGACCTCGGCGGCGGTATCGATTTCGCCGCGGGAGTGAATTACACTATTTTCGTCGACGCGAAGTACAAGATTATAATTAATGACAAGAATATCACGGGTTTCACGCTAATGGGCGGCATTAAATTCTCAATGTAAAATATTAGCGGTTTAAATTTTTTTGAGGGGACTTTTATAGTCCCTTTTTTTATTTTGCGTTATGGTCAGCATTTTAATAGACATAGGCAATTCAAGCATTAAAGCCTGCCTTTCGGTTAACGGCGTTCTTTCAAGACACCGCTCTGCAGACAACAGCAAAGCGAGGTTTCCGGTGATATTTAATAGACTTCTGAATGAATTCCAAAAATTGGGTATTTCATCCGCGTACGTGTCGTCTCTTGATAAAACAAAAAACAAAATTATCGCGGAGTCGGTTAAGAAGAAAACGGGCGCCCTTAAAACCCATTTCGTAAGCACCGCCGCTTCCGCGCCGCTGCTTATCGATTACGAGAAGTCTCTCGGAAGCGACCGTATCTGCTCGGCTCTTGGAGCGGCTGCAAAATATCCCGGGCATAAAAACATGCTCGTGCTCGATTTCGGAACTGCAACTACCGTGAATTTCATATCCGGCGGAGTTTACAAAGGCGGCATGATAGCAGCGGGGCTTGTGACTTCCGCGCGTTCGCTGAATTTGATGACAACTCTTCCGTATGCATCTCTTACGCTGAAGGCGGATATCGAAAACAAAAGGACTGATAACGCCATTGCGTCGGGTCTTATACTTCAACAGGTTTTCTTCGCTCGGGAAACTATAAAAGCGTTCAGGAAAAAGTATAAAAAAATATTTACTGTCTGCACGGGAGGAAATCTGGCATTACTTAAAAAGTATCTTGCATCTGCGGATGCATTCGACACGAACCTCGTTATTGAGGGGCTTAACACGATAATGAAATACAATGAAAATATTCGGAAATAAATCAATGCTTTCACCCGGCTGGTCATTCAGCCAGACAGGAAATCTCTGGAAATTTATTTTCGCGGGCGAAAATATTATCGCAGGCGAAACGCGGGACAACGAGCGGAAAAAACTTTTTCTCTTCAGCCTGGATGTGAACACGGGCAAATGCCTTATGAAAGACTTTCTTTTTGAGGACGGCAACTACTGGGTCTCGATTGAAGGCGGAAACGATAACATTCTTTTTCTCAACAGGTTCAGGAGCCCTGAACTACCTTACCCGAAGAACATCATAGCGCTCGATGTGTACACCGGAAAGAAACTCTGGGAAAACGAAGAGTACGTATATTACTTCTGCTCGAAAGATAAACTCTACGGGCGCAAGAGCAGTTTTGAAAATGACCTGTACGCATCGATAGATCTTTCTGACGGTTCGGCCTCTCCCCTCTCTTATAACGATGCCTCGAAACTCAAGCAGATGAAAGCGGAAGCCGATGAAGACCTTTTCAGGGAGTTTTACGATTATCCGAAACCCGTTTCAACCTGCCCCGCCGGCGGAGAGTGCCCGGCGATTATCGCTAAAGAAACAGGCGGTAAAATAATTAAAGGCGATGTCGAATATATAACGAAAAACGATTTTCTTTTGTTCAATTATTATCTGGAGTCTGGCAGCGCGCCTGATACGGGGAGAAAAATGTATAAGAATGTTTTCTGCATTTATGAAGTGACGAGCGGAAATAAATTGTACGGCGACGTGCTGAATGAAAATTCGAATTACAATGTTCCGGATAATTTTTTCATAAAAGACGGAAGGGTCTTCCTGCTAAAAGGCAGGGAAAATCTTGTTTCAATAAACCTTGAAAAAAAATGACGACGTTCTACGAAGAAATTATAAAAGAATCCGACGGGAATTGCTGTATCATAAACATAACAGATGACGCTGCGAGAATCGCCGCTAAATCGGGTGTAAAGAACGGGCTCGTAACGGTGTTCTCTATCGGCTCGACTTCCTGCATAACGACACTCGAGTACGAACCGGGACTCCTGAAAGACCTTCCCGCGCTTATGGAAAGGCTCGTGCCCTCATTTTCGGATTACAAACATAATGATACCTGGGGCGACGGCAACGGACATTCGCATCTCCGCTCCGCGCTGATGAAGACTTCCCTGTCGGTTCCTCTCGTGAACAAGGAGTTGGTGCTCGGTACCTGGCAGCAGATAATATACGTCGATTTTGATAACAGAAAAAGAACGAGACGAATTGCCGTTCAGATTCTCGGCGAATAAAAAATAGTAAATTTATAAGTATTTGATTAATTTCACCAAATTTTTCTCGACATGATAAAAAGCATTCTTTTTGCCCTTCTGCTGTTGTTTGCAGTCGGATTTTTTCTGAATTCGATTATCAGGATAATCGGTTACCTTAAAATCGGAAAACCGGAAAACAGACTGAACGAAATTCCTGTCAGGCTTGTCAATACTTTGAAAATTGCCCTTCTGCAATCGAAACTATTTCGCAGGAGATTCGCCGGTCTTCTCCATTCTTTTATATTCTGGGGTTTCGCCGCGCTGGTAATTATTATCGTCGAATCATTCGTCGAAGGATTCATCCCGAATTTCTCGTTCAGGTTTCTCGGCTGGTTCTATTCGGTTATTACTTTCACTCAGGATTTATTCGGCGCGCTTGTCTTTTTCACGGTGCTCGTTTCGCTGATTAGAAGATTCGTCGGAACGCCTGAAAGGCTCAAAGTTGACAGGTCATCCAAAGGCGACGCCGTGTTTATTCTCGTAATGATTATTCTCGTTATGATAACGATGATGGGCGCGAACGCCGAGCGGATACTCCTCGGACAGTCCCACGGTTTCAGACCCGTCTCATCACTGCTGGCGGGAATTATCGGAAGCGGCAGCGATTTCGCGTACGAGTTTTTCTGGTGGGCGCATAATATTGTCGTGCTGTTCTTTCTGAACTATCTTCCTTTCTCAAAGCATTTTCACGTTCTGTCGTCGGTTCCGAACACGTTTCTTTCTAACTTCGGCATCGACAAAAAGAATACTCTGAAGCCGGTAAACTTCGAGGACGAGTCCGTACAACAGTACGGCGCGAAGGATATTGAAGACCTGTCCTGGAAGCAGTTGCTTGACGGATACACCTGCACGGAATGCGGACGGTGCACCGAAGTATGCCCCGCGAATTCGACGGGCAAACTTCTTAATCCGAAAAAGATTGTAACGCAAATAAGAAGAAGGACCATGGACAAGGGTCCGCTTGTCGCAAAGGGAATAACCGAAAGCGAAGTTCTTGAAAGGACTCTCGTTCATGATTACATCTCGCAGGAAGAACTCTGGGCATGCACCACCTGCGCTGCCTGCGTCGAAGAGTGCCCGGTAATGATTGACCACGTAACTTCAATCGTCGATATGAGAAGAAATCTCGCGATGATGGAGTCGGCGTTCCCGAATGAAGTCGGAACCGTTTTCAGAAATCTCGAGAACAACGAATCACCGTGGGCTTTCGGACCGGAACAGCGAAACGAGTGGATTGAGGAATTCATCGAAGAAACAGGAAAATCGGGGAAAGAATTATCATTAAGGAAATTGTCCGAAACGGGAACCGCGGAAGGACTCGACGTTGTATTCTGGGTCGGCTGCGCCGGAGCGTTCGACCAGAGATACAGAAGCGTTACGAAGGCTTTTGCGAAGATTATGAACACCGCGGGCATTAAGTTCGGAGTGCTCGGAAGCGAGGAAAAATGCAACGGAGATACGGCGAGACGGCTCGGCAACGAATTTCTCGCGCAGCAGTTCATAATGCAGAACATCGAAACATTCAATAAATACGGAGTTAAAAAAGTCGTTACCGCCTGCCCGCATTGCCTCCATTCCCTGAAGAATGAATACGGGAAGTTCGGTATTGAACTCGACGTAGTCCACCATACACAATTCATCGGCAAACTCGTTTCAGAAGGCAAAATAAAAACTGAAAAGAAACAGGAAGGCAAATTTACTTACCACGACTCCTGCTACCTCGGAAGATATAACGGCGTTTACAATGAACCGCGCGAACTCGTCACGTCGGTCTCGGGTCAGGAAGTTGTCGAAATGGAACGCTCGAAGGACAGAGGCTTCTGCTGCGGTGCGGGCGGCGGAAGAATGTTCATGGAGGAAACCGAAGGGAAGCGCGTGAACATAGAAAGAACCGAAGAAGCGCTGAAGACAGGCGCCGACACTGTCGCTACTGCCTGTCCGTTCTGCATGACAATGCTAAGCGACGGAGTCAAGGCGAAGGAAGCGCAGATGAAAGTGCGGGACGTGGCGGAAATAATCGCGGATGGTATTTGACGCTGTCTTTAATTTTTAACTGAATACTAAAATTTATTTTTTATAAATTAGAAAATTGTTTAATAGAATAATAAATTAAAAAGGATTAATATATGTCTTATTTCTTCACGTCGGAATCGGTTAGCGAAGGACATCCGGATAAAATCTGCGATCAGATATCGGACGCTATACTCGACGACATTATCGCTCATGACCCGTATGCAAGGGTCGCTTGCGAAACTTTCTGCGCGACCGGACTGGTTCTTGTAGGCGGCGAAATCACAACGAAACACTATGTCGATATTCCGGCTCTCGTGCGTAAAGTGGTTGCTGATATCGGTTATACAAAAGGCGAATACAGATTCGATGCTCATTCGATAAACGTTCTCTCCGCCATTAACAAGCAGTCGCCTGATATAGCGATGGGCGTGAATACGGGCGGCGCGGGCGACCAGGGAATGATGTTCGGTTATGCCTGCAACGAAACAAAGGAATATATGCCCATGACTATCGTTTTCGCTCACAATCTCGTAAAAAAACTCGCGGATATACGGAAGAAAAATCCTAAACTTATGCCCTATCTCAGACCTGACGCGAAATCGCAGGTGACTATTGAATACGGAAACGACAATAAACCTAAAAGAGTTGACGCGGTTGTTGTATCAACACAGCACGACGGTTACGTTTCGCAGGCAAGAATTAAATCCGACGTGATAAAACACGTGATAAAAAAGGTAATACCCGCAAGACTGCTTGATAAGAACACGAAGATACACGTAAATCCGACGGGACGCTTTGAAATCGGAGGACCGCACGGAGACTCGGGTCTCACAGGCAGGAAGATTATCGTCGATACTTACGGCGGAAAAGCCCCCCACGGCGGAGGCGCTTTCTCCGGTAAGGACCCCTCGAAAGTCGACAGGAGCGCAGCCTACGCGGCAAGACATATCGCGAAGAATATTGTTGCTGCCAAACTCGCGGATGAATGCCTGATTCAGGTATCCTACGCTATCGGCATCGCTCAGCCCGTCTCGATATTCGTGAATACGTACGGAACGGGAAAAATTTCTGACGAAAAACTCGCGAAGATAATCAAGAAGGAAATCGACCTTACCCCCGCGGGAATTATTAAAAGACTCAACCTCAGAAAACCCGTTTACAGAAACACTGCCGCTTACGGTCATTTCGGCAGAAATGAAAAAGGATTTACCTGGGAAAAACTCGACCTTAAAGCCAGACTGCTCAGAGCAGCCGGGAAATAATGCGCTCATATGTTTTAAAAATAAAACCCGCTGAACATTGCGGGTTTTTTTATTTCCGTTTTTATTTGATTTCTTCCTTTAATTGAATCATTTTATTGAGTAATTTTATTATCCTATAATCTGATTAATTCTTGTAAAATTTTAAAGCACGAATTAATCATATAATCGTCGAATATTTATGCATAAAGAACCCGAAGTAAATTTGTCTCTGGCTAAAGAACTTGGGCTTACAAAAGAAGAGTACGACAGGATACTCGAAATTTTAAAACGCACACCAACTTACACCGAACTCGGCATCTTCTCCGTGATGTGGAGTGAACATTGCTCTTACAAGAACTCTATCCTTCAGATCAAGACACTTCCGAGAAGCGGAGGCAGGCTCCTCGTCTCTGCAGGTGAAGAAAATGCCGGACTCGTGGATATCGGTGACGGTCTCGCGGTCGCCTTCAAGATAGAGTCTCACAACCACCCTTCGGCAGTTGAGCCGTATCAGGGTGCCGCTACCGGAATCGGCGGCATACTGAGAGATATATTTACGATGGGTGCAAGACCCGTCGCGGCGCTTAATTCACTTCGCTTCGGTAAAATCGAGGGCAATGAAAACTCATCTCTCGACGAAAGAAGCAAGTTCCTGTTCAAGAACGTAGTCAAGGGCATCGGCGATTACGGAAATTGTTTCGGTGTTCCGACGGTCAGCGGTGAAATCTACTTCGAAGAATGTTATCACGATAACCCGCTCGTTAATGCAATGGCGGTTGGAATCGTTAAGCACGATGAAACCGCGTCGGCTACCGCTAAAGGCGAAGGCAATCCCGTTTTCATCGTCGGCTCATCGACGGGAAAAGACGGCATTCACGGCGCTACTTTCGCTTCAGAAGAAATTTCCGAAGCGTCGGAATCAAAAAGACCCAGCGTGCAGGTCGGAGACCCGTTTACCGAAAAACTCCTTCTCGAGGCTTCTCTCGAAGTTATCAGGTCCGGCGCGCTCGTGGGAATTCAGGATATGGGCGCCGCGGGGATTACATGCTCGTCGAGCGAAATGAGCGCGAAAGGAAAATGCGGAATGGAAATTAATCTCGACCTCGTCCCGCTTAGAGACAAGGATACTTCCGCTTATGAAATAATGCTCTCCGAATCTCAGGAGAGAATGCTGATTGTCGGCAAAAAAGGAAAAGAGAATGTAATTCATGATATCTTTAAGAAATGGGACCTGAACTGCGTCGAGGTCGGAAAGGTAATCAAGGAAAATCTCATACGAATTTATTACAAAGGAAAACTCGAGGCTGAAATACCTGCCGACGTGCTCGTTCTTGGCGGCGGTGCTCCCGTTTACAAGAGAGATATGAAAAGACCGGATTATCTTGATAAGGTGAGAACTCTCGACTTGAAGACGCTTATAGAACCCGAAGACTATAACAATACACTCCTGAAAATGCTTTCCGCCCCGAATATTACAAACAAGCACTGGGTCTATGAGCAATACGATACTCAGGTCCGCACGAATACAGCGATAATGCCGGGAGGCGATGCTTCTGTCGTAAGAATTAAGAAAACGAACAAGGCTCTTTCGATGAAGACCGACTGCAACAGCAAGTACTGCTACCTCGATCCGTACAAGGGCGGTATGATTGCGGTTGCCGAAAGCGCAAGGAATGTCGTGTGCACGGGCGCTCAACCTCTCGCGATTACCAACTGCCTTAACTTCGGCAATCCGTATAATCCGGAAATGTACTATCAGTTCGCCGAGTGCATCAGAGGCATGGGAGACGCCTGCAGAGTTTTCGGCACGCCTGTAACCGGGGGCAACGTTAGTTTTTACAACCTTTCGAAAGACTATGCCGTGTTCCCTACTCCGACTATCGGTATGCTTGGGCTTATTGAAAACGTGGACTCTATGCTTACCGCGTATTTCAAGAATGAAGGAGATGTCGTTTTCGTTATCGGAGCCGACAGGTGCGAAATCGGAGGCAGCGAATACCTCAGCATTATTCACGGTCTGATAAAAGGCGAATGTCCCGATGTTAACCTGTCGCAGGAAAAACTTATCAATGACGTCGTACTGGAATTAAACGGAATGAAACTTCTGAAATCCGCGCACGACGTGTCAGACGGCGGAATTGGAACCGCTCTCGCCGAATGCTGCATTATGAACAGGAATGAGAATATCGGATGCTCGGTCAATCTTCATCACAAGAACCGTTTCGATTATTCACTGTTCAGCGAATCTCAGGGAAGAATCTTAATTTCAGTGGCTAGAGAAAACTGTAAAAATGTTTCGGACCTGCTTTCGGATAGGGGTATTCAATTTGAGGAAATAGGCGTAACAGGCGGTGATGAACTGGTCATTAACGATAAGATAAAACTCGGTTTGGATGTTTTATCGGACAGGTATTACAATTCAATTCATAAAATAATGGAAGGAGATTCGAAATAATTGAATCTTAAGGCGAAATCATTCATTATTTTATTTTCCTTTATTGCTTCCTTGATTTTAACGGGATGCATTGCCTCTCCCCGTCATCCGAAGTACGAAGAGGATGACGGATCCGATACGGTATCGGTCTCGGAAGATGAAAATGAATCTGAAGATAACGGGAATCTTATCATCAAGACCGCGCTCATCGAGCGTAAAAATGAAATGTACTCACCTGACGCAGACACGACGTATCTTTACTGGCTCAAGAATAAACCCGTGCTCCTGCGAAAAACAACGAAATGCAATATTTTCGCTCTTAACACTTTATATAAAGCGGGATTCAAAACTCCTAAAACAAACGCACTGTCGAGAGACCTGTACAATGAATCCTTGTTCGAGGACATCATTCCGGTTGTCCGTCTGAGAAGCCTCGATGATATAAGAAAAGGCGACCTCGTCGTCTGGAAATATCACGTTATAATATTCGAGTCTCTTGTTTACATTAAGGATGACCCGTATGCGAAGGCGATTTGGGCTGGTACTTCGAAAAAAGACGACGGGGAAAAAGTAATGAACAACGTAATGCGGGGCAATTATCCGTTGAAAGGAAGTTACATAGTAAGACGCCCCGAACGCAGATAAGCATTTGTTTCAAAGGCAATTAGACATTTAAAATAATATTACTTTTATACTTTAAAATTTTTATATATATACCTATATTAAGAAATTAAATATTTAAAATTAATAGGAGTAAAATTAAAATGACAAAAGCAGAAATCGAAGCCAAAGTAAAACAAGCAATT
>CAZOQR010000086.1:0-11343 GCA_964581915.1 uncultured Ignavibacteriaceae bacterium
ATTTAAAATAATATTACTTTTATACTTTAAAATTTTTATATATATACCTATATTCATCAATTAATATTTAAAAATTAAAGGAGTAAAATTAAAATGACAAAAGCAGAAATTGAAGCAAAAGTGAAACAAGCAATTATTGATAAGCTTGGTGTTGAAGAATCAAAAATTACACCCGATGCGCATTTTATCAATGATTTAGGCGCTGATTCTCTCGATACAGTTGAACTCGTTATGAAATTCGAAGAAGAATTCGATATCAAAATTCCCGATGAGGATGCTGAAAAGATCACAAAAGTCGACGATGCAATAAATTACATACAATCAAAATTAGGTTAATCAACATATCATAATGAAAAGAAGAGTTGTAGTTACAGGCTTAGGTGCCCTGACTCCCGTTGGTCTTACGGTGGAAGATTCCTGGAAATCCATGATAGACGGTAAAAGCGGTGTAGATTTTATCACTTATTTCGATACGACGGAATTCGTAACGAAGTTTGCTGCCGAATTGAAGGGCTTCGACCCTCTCAATTATATGGACAGGAAAATGTCACAGCGTATCGATCCTTTTACTCAATATGCGATTGTCGCTTCCGATATGGCCGTCGAGGATAGCGGTTTGACAAACGGAACGATAAACAAAGACCGTGTCGGTGTCGTTTACGGTTCGGGAATCGGCGGAATGTGGACGTATCATAAACAGCAGAATATTTTATACGAGCGCGGTGGTAAACCGGACAGGATTAGCCCGTTCTTCATACCGATGCTCATCGCGGACATCGCGGCCGGCAGAATTTCTATTAAACACGGCTTCAGAGGTCCAAACTACGCCACTACTTCAGCCTGTGCTACATCTGCTAATTCCATTATTGATTCAGTAATGCTGATTCAGCGCGGCGACGCCGATGTAATGGTTACAGGCGGCTCCGAGGCTGTCATCTGCCCTATGGGTATCGGCGGTTTCAACGCGCTGAAAGCCATATCAACCAGAAACGATGCCCCGCAAAAAGCATCGAGACCGTTCGATAAGAACAGAGACGGTTTCGTGATGGGCGAAGGCGGCGGCACGCTGGTTCTCGAAAGTCTCGAGCACGCGAAAGCGCGCGGCGCGAAGATTTATTGCGAAATCGTTGGTATCGGAATGACTGCCGACGCGCATCACATTACCGACCCGTCGCCTAACGGCGATGGCGTTGCGCGCGCGATGAAGATTGCGCTCGATGATTCGGGCTTGAAACCCGAAGATATTCAGGTCGTGAACGCGCACGGAACCTCCACTCCGCCGAATGACAGAAACGAAACTGCCGCTATAAAAACGGTTTTCGGAGAACACGCGTATAACCTTAACGTCCATTCGATTAAATCAATGGTCGGACATTTACTCGGAGCTGCTGGCGCGGTGGAATCAATCGTAGCCGTTCTTTCTATTCGCGACGGTGTCATACCCCCGACTATCAATTATGAAGAAAAAGATCCGGATTGCGATCTGAATTATACCCCGAATACTGCGGTGAAACGTGAAGTAAATGCCGTTCTCTCCGATAATTCCGGATTCGGTGGGCATAATACCGCTATAGTATTCAAGAAATTCGAAGAGTAAAACCGGTAACGGATTAGAGATAATTGATTATATGCTTAATACCTTAAAAAAATTAAGGATTTTATTCCCTTTCGGGAAAAAAGAAGTTAAGACAGAGGATTCCCTTTCAAAAGCGATAAAGAAAATTGATTTTGAAAAATTTCAGGAATCCATTCATTATAAGATTATCGATAAAGCGTTCTTCATAAATGCTTTAACACACCGTTCATTTCTTAAGATAAAAAAAGATACGCAGAAATTCGATATGATTTCCAACGAGCGGCTCGAGTTTCTCGGCGATGCCGTTCTTGACCTCATTGTCGCGGAATTTCTTTACAGGAATTTCCCGCTTAATGAGGAAGGCGATCTCACTAAATTCAGGTCAATTCTCGTTAATAAGAGATTCCTTGCTGAAAGAGCAAAGAATATCAACCTTCAGGATTTTCTTCTCGCTTCCAATACGGCTCTTAAATCAATCGATCAGGGCTATGACGCTATACTCGCGGATGCCTATGAAGCCCTCATAGGAGCCATTTTTCTCGATTCCGGTTATGAAAACTCCAAGAAGTTCCTGAATCATGAAATATTTTCCAAACTCGACGTGAAATGGCTCAATCAGTTCGATGAAAATTACAAAAGCAGATTCCTCGAATACGCTCAGGCGCATACGGAGTATATACCAGAATATAAAGTAATCAAGGAAGAAGGTCCTGAACACCATAAATTATTCACTGTCGAAGTATATCTCGCCAGTCATTGCCTCGGTATCGGTAAAGGGAAATCAAAAAAACAGGCGGAACAGGAAGCGGCAAAGAATGCTCTCCAGAATCTCGACGCAATAGACAAACTGGGGCTTATAAGAAAGAAATAATTAATTGCGTTTAAGTATTGACAATATTTCGCGTGAGTTATATCTTTGTATAAATAAAAAGGAGCCTGTTAAGCATATTAAATACGATTTTATAATTTAAAACATTTGATGCGGAGTTTATAAACCATTTATTAAGGATTCGATTTAACGGTGTCTTTAATAAATGGTTTTTTGTTTATATTAAACAAATCACAAAATATGAATAAGTTTGGAATTTTCATAACATTAGCGATAATGTTCTCTGTCCTGACAACTAACGCTCAGGAAAAAAGCAAGTCGGACGAACAGAAGATTAAAACGTACGTCAGCGATTATAAATTGCTTTCATCCGGGAATTCTTCGGTCGAAATTGAATTCACTCCTGTTTACACCTCGAGCACCGAATTCAGGTCCGCGGTACATTCTTCAAGCGATTACGGGAAACCTGATATCGGCTCAAGAAATTTCCCCGTATTCTCTCCGTCTGACAGAAATAACATTCTCGATATTTATGAGGTCACCTACGAGGAAATTCAGAACGTTGACGTGAAACCCGTCCCGACACCGAAAAAATCGAACAACAAACTTGAAGTTCTGTACGATTACAAATACGATAACGCTGCCTACACTTCGGGAAATTATTTCCCCGCAAGCAGCGGCTTCATTGAAAACGGCGGCATAATGCGCAATAAATACGTCACGCTCGTTAAGATTTATCCCGTGCAGTATAATCCACTTTCGAAATCCGTTAAGAGGATAAAAAGCGTCAGGTTCAGAGTGGTATTCGGCGACAGACCGGTCTATGTTTCCAAACCTCAGACAAAAGCCGAACTCGATTTCTTCAGGGGATCGGTTATCAACTGGGAAAACTCGATTAACTGGTCAACTAACGACTTTAACAGAAAACCATCATTCCAGAACAGCGTTCTGGCTGCAGGCGACTTTTACAAGATTGAAGTGAAAGAAACCGGAATGTATAAACTCGAAAAGAATTACCTCTCGCAGAACGGAATTAATCTGAACGGCGTTGACCCGAGAACGATTAAAATATACGGAAACGGAGGAGCCGAATTGCCTTACAATAACGGAGCCAATGTTCCTTTCGACCTTGTTGAAAATTCCATATACGTCGAAGGCGAATCGGACGGACAGTTTAACGACGGAGATTATATTCTTTTCTACGGACAATCGCCGCATCAGTGGACTTCCGCCTCGACTCCCGAGCATTCCATTAACCATTATTCGAATTCAAACTATTACTGGATAACTTACGGCGGAGCGAACGGAAGAAGAATGCAGACTTCCAATTCTTCTAACGTGCAGGGTCTTAGTCCCCTGCCTCACTTCCAGGACAGGCTTTTCGAAGAGCCTGAAGTAAATAACCTCGGCTCAACAGGAAACATTTGGGTAAGTCAGAGAATCGGATACGGCGAAAGCGTGAGTTTTAATAAGGAACTTAAAGGTTATGTTGGCGGCTCGTATATTACTCTTAAAGCAAAAGTTTGCAACGGCACGAAAGGACCCATCGACGCGTATTATCTGATAAAAGACGATAATTCCAATCTTTCAGTCCTGCTTCAGCAAATACCCGGAGTCACGAGCACTTTCGCTCATCTGAATTCATACGGATTCTCGGAGACTTATCAGTTGAATTCCGGACAGTCGAATATAAATCTGAAATTCATGCTGCCGACACAGTATAACTCTTCATCTGTCTCGGGATATTATGATTATATGGAACTCTTCTATAGACGTTCGTTCTCGAGCGTAAGCGGAAATTATATGCGATTTACCTCGCCTGATTCTATAGGCACTATGGAATATCAGTTGTCACCGTTTACGTCTTCCACGGTAAAATTATTTAAAGTAACGGATTACAACACGGTCGAAAAAATAAATCCATTGTCTTATTCGGGCGGAACGTTGCGTTTTCAGGACTACATATTTATGGGAATTCCGAGAGACTATTATGCAGTGGGCGATATGAATTATCTAACACCCGTCTCCGTTTCGTCAAGAGTCGCCAACCAGAACCTTAAAGGCGTTACCGACGGCGCGGATTACATTATAATAACACCGCAGGATTTCATCTCTGCCGCGAATAAATTGAAAACAATAAGAGAAAACGGAGGTCCGGGACATCCGAATTATCTGAAAACGCTTGTCGTGGACATCAATCAGATTTATAATGAGTTCTCGGGCGGTCTTCAGGACCCCGTAGCAATGCGAAATTATCTTAAGTACGCGTACAATAACTGGTCGATTCGTCCCGTTTATGTTCTGTTCCTCGGCGACGGCAGTTACGATTATAAAAATATTTTCGGTCTGTCCGTCAAGAACTTCGTTCCTCCGATCGAACGCTCAAATTTCGCGATAGACGAAATCGCGAGTTATAACAGCGATGATTTCATCACGGATATTAATGAGAATTTTGACACGCCTGAACCGGCGAAGACGGACTTTTCAAACGGCAGATTCTGCGTCAATTCTCTCACGGAAGCCGATTACGTAGTCGAAAAAGTTGCCCAGTACGAATCGAATTTGTACAACGGAATCTGGAAGAAAAAAATTATGTACTGCGCCGACGACGGCTGGACTACCGAACAGAATCAGGGTCAGGAAGGCGACCTGCATACAAGACAGTGCGAATCCGTCGCGGAGTATTACACGCCACGCGATTTTGAAAAAGAAAAAATATACGTCGTAACTTATCCGACTGTCATCACGCCTCAGGGAAGGAGAAAACCCGGCGCGAACATCGATATAATCAAAGGCTGGAATGAAGGACGGCTGCTGATTAACTGGACAGGACACGGAAGCACCGACCTCTGGGCGCACGAGCACGTTTTCGTAAAAGACGAATCCATTCCGCAGTTGAACAACAAGGGAAGGTATCCTATCGTGACAATCGCGAGTTGCGACCTCGCAAGATGGGATGACCCTTACCTCTTAAGCGCGGCCGAAGTGCTTCTTTACGCTCAGAACGCGGGAGCCATCGGAGTAATTGCCGCGACACGACCCGTGTACGCCAACTATAACGAAATCTTTAACGACTACCTGTGGCTTAACATGACGGGTGTGAAGGATACACTGAACCTTCCGGTAAGAATCGGCAAGGCGCTTTATCTTACAAAAAATCAACTGCCGCTTTCGCTCGTCAGCGAAAACGATATGAAATTCTGTCTGCTCGGTGACCCCGCTCTGAGAATCAACATTCCTCAGTACTTCACAAGCATCGACAGCATAAATAACGTTACAGGCAGCGATACGGCCGTAATCAAGGCTCTTCAAAAAGTAAAAATCACCGGACGCGTGCTCAGAACGGACTCCACGTTCTGGGATAACTACAACGGCGATATATCGATAAAGATTTTTGACGTCGACAGGCAGATTACGTTGTACGATTTCGGAATGCCGTTTAACTTCAGGCTCGACGGCGGTACAATCTATAAAGGCAACGCTAAAGTCGTGAACGGTAACTGGTCTGTTGAATTTATCGTACCCAAAGACATATCATATAACAACGGTACGGGAAAAATTCTCGCGTACTTCAGTAACAGTACGTCCGAAGGGTCGGGTTATTCAAACAGGTTCAAACTTAACGGACTTGACGGGACTGCCCCTGTTGACACGACGGGACCCGCTATTTCCCTGTTCATGGACAGCCGAAACTTCAGAAGCGGCGATTACGTGAATCAGAATACCAAAATTATCGCCGACCTTTACGATGCAAGCGGAATCAACCTTACCGGAGCTATCGGTCATAAGATTGAAAGCATAATAAATAACGACGAGAACAGCAAAATCGACCTTACGTCATACTATAACACGGTTTCAGGTTATCAGTTCGGCTCTCTCGAATATCCTTTAACGGGTCTCGCGGACGGAAATTATACAATAAAACTGAAAGCCTGGGATACGTACAATAATTTCAGCGAGGTAAGCGTTACTTTTAATGTGAAAAGCAATCAGGCTCTGAGCGTCAACAACGTTTTCAACTATCCGAATCCGATGACCGACGCAACTGCATTCACGTTCCAGCATAACTTTGACATGCCCCTTTCGGCTGAAATTAACATTTACACCGTCGCGGGTAGAAAAATTAAAGTTTTGAAAAGAACTAATATTATGGATAAATTTGTTTCAATTGAATGGGACGGCAAAGATGACGACGGCGACTATATTGCTAACGGAACGTACATATATAAACTGATTGTAAAAACGGATGACGGTTCGTACTCAAAAGTACATACCGGAAAACTGGCAAAACTAAAATAATTTCAATAAATACTTAACGGAGGTAAATTTAATGTATCACAAATCGAAAGTAAGAACAGGAATCCTGCTTGTACTGTTGATTATTTCCCTGATATCGATTGATAATGCGTATTCTCAAAATACAATTTCAACAGGCGTTCCATTCCTGCTCATCGGTCCAAATTCAAGATTTTCAGGTATGGGCGAAACAGGCACCGCGATAGCCGACGATGCTACCGCAATGCACTGGAACCCTTCAGGACTCGCGTACCAGACAAACGGAACCGAGATAAACTTCACTCACTCGCCCTGGCTTGCGGGATTGGGATTATCGGATCTATTCTACGATTATCTCGCCGCTAAAAAATATATTAAAAGCATCAACGGGACTGTTGGAGCGAGTTTGACATATCTTAACATCGGCGACGTCATAACAACAGACGAATTCGGAAACAGGACAGGTAAGGATTACAAGGCTTATGAATTTGCCTTCGCCCTCGCTTACGCGACAAAAGTGCACCAGAATCTGGGTGTCGGCGTCTCTGCAAGGCTTATATACAGCCGCCTTTCCCCTAACGACTATCAGGTCGGTAATGAAAAAGGAAGCGGAACGGCCTTTTCAACGAGTTTCGACCTTTCACTTCTGTATAAACCGACAAACGGACCGAAATTCATAAAAGATAAATTTTCGCTCGGCGTTAATCTGTCAAACATGGGACCGAAAATCACGTACGTTGACGCTTCTCAGTCAGACCCGCTTCCGACTCAGTTGAGGTTCGGTATTGCCTACAGGCTTCTCAAGAACGAAGGCAATGAACTTACTCTGTCGGCTGATTTTTCCAAACTCCTTGTTCACAGAAACGCTGATAATACTGCCGATCCTTTCTATAAAGCCTTCGCCACTTCCTGGCGCGGCGGCATCGAAGGAATAGGTAAATCTATTCAGTCGTCCGTTGGAATGGAATACTGGTACGGAAGTCCGAGACTTATCGCTCTCAGAGCAGGATACTTCTACGAAGACCCGTCAAACGGCAACAGGAAATATATCACACTCGGAGCAGGCCTTAGATATTCTTTGTACGGATTTGATTTCAGTTACATTACAGGAACGGAAGAGAATCATCCGCTTGCAAATACTTTAAGATTCGGTTTAATTGTTAGTTTTTAATAATTGATTAATTCCTTTATTAAAGTTTATATAAGGCATATATTTCTTTAATATATGCCTTTTTCCATTTAATACTTATAATACTTCTGATTCAATGAAAAAGATAACTTTATTATTGCTCGTTTTGTTTTTAACCTGCGCGGTTCATTCACAGGACTTGAAGAAATTGACGCTTTCGCACGGCTTCAGACACCCCGCGGAAAATTTTACTCAAAAGAAAAATTTCATTACGGCCGCGGATACCATTAAAGTCGTAGCAATTCTCGTGCAGTTTCAGCAGGATGATGATACGCTTACTACCGGCAACGGGAAATTCGACCTGTCGAACAAATATTATAATCCCTCTCTTCAAAGGGATACTGTAATTGACTCACCTCCGTACGACAGCGCGTATTTCGCGGACCATCTTGAATTTCTGAAAAACTATTATTACAAATCGTCGAAAGGCAAACTCGTTATCGATTATGATTTGTACGGTAAAGTTATCACTCTTCCGAATAAGATGAAGGACTATTCCCCTTCAGGAAGCGATTACACTAAACTCGGCCGGATGTACGCCGATTCCTGGGCAATCGCCGACAGCATTATCGATTTCTCCGGATATGACGAGAATAAAACCGCTTTCGTACTCTTTCACGCTGGCGTTGGAAGGGATATCGACCTGGCTTCCGTTATCGGATTCGACCCGACACCTTACGATTTGCCTTCCGTTTATCTCGGCTTGAGAACACTGAAAGGAATCTTCGGACAGAACTTCGAAGGATATCCCGTAAATAATAATTTTAAAATTAAGAATTCTCTCGTAATTCCTTCAACGGAGTTGCGCACGCTCAATCTGACAAGCGGAAATTTCCTGCTTCAACTCGGAATGAACGGCATTCTTACGGGTGCTTTCGGTAGTTTCCTCGGACTTCCGGATTTGTTTAATACCGTTACAGGAAAGACCGCAATCGGCAGGTTCGGACTGATGGACGGACAGTCTATCTTCAGTTTCAACGGATTATTCCCCCCAGAACCTTCGGCATGGGAAAAAATATATCTCGGTTGGATACAGCCTGTTACCGTCTCTTACGGAGATTCGTACTTTAATTTGAAATCCTCTTCAACATCCGAATTGAAAGACTCCACCGTTCTAAAGGTGCTTATAAGCAGCAAGGAATATTTTCTTGTGGAGAACAGGAACAGGAATCCCTATAACTCGGGTCAGAAAGTTTATACACGAAACAGAGCGTTCAGAGACTCAGTTTTGTTTACAAGGGACGCGCCCGGTTTCGTCAATTATGACATCTATCAGGTAAACGGAAATTTATACGACGTGTCTTACCTCGACTGGAGCCTTCCCGGAGTCATCGACGATACGGCGAACTTCAGGGGCGGTATACTTATATGGCATATAGATGAAAATGTTATCGACGCGAATATGCTGACCAATACCGTAAACAATAACATTAACCATAAAGGCGTCGCCGTTGTAGAGGCAAAAGGCTCACAGGATATCGGAGTCACTTACAGCACGCCCATAGGCGATTATACGAGCGACGGATTGTTCGTTGACTTCTGGTATAACGGCAACCACTATGTTCCTTCGTCTATTTACAAGAACCAGTTCACGCCGACATCAAAACCGAATTCATTGAGTTATTCGCTTTCGAATAATAATATTTACATAACCGAATTCGATACAATTTCTTACAGCATGCGCGTCAGAATTAAAATTGGAAGCGACGTTTTGTCACCGGTTACAGGATTTCCGAAAAACCTCGGAAGACCTGTAACTAATGATTATTCTCAGGTAATTCCTGCCGACATAAATAAAAACGGAAAGGAAATTCTCCTCGTGAATAACGGGCAGGACCTGTACGCCTTCAATAATAACGGCAGCGGACTCCTGAATCAAAACGGTCTTCTGTTTTCGGGTATCGGAACTATGCCGCCCGCATTCGCGTATCATTCATACCTGAACGATAACAGAATTTCAGGCATTCAGAACGGTTTGAATTCTTCTTCATTCGTAACTTTCCGCCTGAACGCGGGCGCTGTCACGGATACTTCGGTAATTAATTTCCCGAACAGGATGTCGGCAACTCCGCTGCTTGTCGATTCTTCGAAAATAATTCTCGGATTTGAAAACGGTTCTGTTGTTGAAAGGCTTCTTTCGTCAAATCAGTTGAACTACCGCGACACGGTTCCAAAAGGTTCTGTCACGCGGTTTACGAAAGAATCATCATCCGTTTACAGGTATTCAAATTCTCCTTTTTCGTGTATTCTTTCTGGTAATTTCCTGCAGGGGAATTCCGTTGATTCGCTTCAGTTGTACGGCGGAAATGAAATCCGTCTTAACGGCGGCAGACTGAATATCAATTATTCCGGTTCTTTTAAGAATTTAATCGCCTGCGACATAAACAAGGACGGAAGACAGGAGATTATATACTCCGAGGGAAATAAACTTTATTCAGTCAATTCGAACGGCATTATGCTGGACAACTTCCCTGTTAAAGTGAGTTCCGAAATTACTTCCGGCTTTTCCGTGTGCGACATTGACGATAACGGAATTTTTGATATTATGTTCGCCACCGCTTCGGGCGACCTGTACGCTGTCGGCTCGAACGCTAAAACAGTGAACGGCTTCCCCGTTAAGATAGGACCGAATACATACTCCACGCCGGCTTTCTTCAATTACAACGACACTCTCGCTGTCTCGATGATTTCCGGCGACGGCTATGTTTACGCGTTTAAAACGAATCACGCTTATAAGCCCCAGAACATTCTCTGGAAGAACTTCCTCAAGGATAAGGATTTTTCAAACAGCAATTTCCGCGGCGTTTACAGCGCACCTGTATTCTCGGAAAAACTTCCGAAAGAGAAAGTTTACAACTGGCCTAACCCCGTTTATGATTCGAAGACTTTTGTCCGCTACTATATTAACGGTAACGCCTCTTCAGCGTCCGTAAAAATTCTCGATTTGTCGGGCGAACTCGTAACGAAACTTAACGGCACGGCGAATTCTTTCGCCGAGAATGAAGTCGTCTGGGATGTAAGCAGTGTCCAGAGCGGCATTTATTACGGAGTCGTGGAAGTAACTATTGACGGTTCCACCGAAACACGGATAATAAAAATTGCAGTAGTAAAATAAACTCAGCCATTGAGTCTGATGTATGTGATATTGATTATCGCTTTCGCGTATTTTCTTCTTCACGTCTTGTTCCTTTACGGATTGAGGAAATCTGTCTCGACGCCGTATGCTGGGGCAGCGCCTAAACCGTTTGTCACGATTCTTGTAGCAGCCCGGAACGAAAGACAGAATATCCGCGCCTGTATCGATTCTCTTAAGTCCGTCCTTTATGAAAAAGAACTTCTTGAAATTATTGCTTCCGATATTCCTGATGCTCGTTTAGCTTGCCAACTGCATGGCGATGCAACCGTAGAACTTAAGTATTTGGGGAAGGATTTCTAGTGGACGAAATGCTCTGTGATATCAATCAAACAACGCAA
>CAZOQR010000087.1:0-11335 GCA_964581915.1 uncultured Ignavibacteriaceae bacterium
CCGTTCTTTGGGGGACTCTCGTTTACGAATCCTTCCGTTTTCGAGAGTCTCCCCGTTCTTTGGGGGACTCTCGTTTACGAATCCTACCGTTTACGAGAGTCTCCCCGTTCTTTGGGGGACTCTCGTTTACGAATCCTTCCGTTTTCGAGAGTCTCCCCGCTCTTTGGGGGACTCTCGTTTACGAATAATAAAGACCGCGGACAAAAATACTAACCCCACTCTTCAGAGCGGGGCGAAAGAATACTACAAAAGACGGGCTTTAGCCCGCAAAACTCCCGCTCGCCGAAGATTTTTCTTTTCATTGATTTTACTTATAAATTATCATAATTTTAGTGTTTGTTTCATCTGAAATTCTGGAAAAACAAAAAGTAATATTTCGGAAACAACATTATCGAAAATTTTAATTTTTAATTGAAAAAGTAATGACGACAAAACAAAAGACTTCGCATGGCACCGGTATTATGAACAAACTGCGTGATAAGATGCCTTACATCATTATTTTCCTTATTATCGCGTTCGTTGGTCTTATAGTGTTTGAATGGGGAATGAATTACGTGGGATTGCGTGGAGGCGAGCAGGTAGTATTCGGTAAAGTGAACGGTGAAGAAATCACTTATCAGGAATATGAAAGAGCGTTGCAGCAGCAGGTCGAAACGATGAGGCAGCAGAACGGAAACAAGGACATTGACGATGCGATGATGGAGCAGATTAAGGAGCAGGTCTGGAATTCAATGGTACAGCAGACTCTGACCCGCCAGGAAATTGACAGGCTCGGCATCAAAGTCTCTGACGCTGAAATACTCGAAATAATTTACAACAGACCCGAACAACTTCCCGAGGCTATAAGAAGGAACTTTGTAGATTCGACAGGAGCATTCAACGGCGAGTTTTACCAGCAGGCTCTGGGAATGAAGACGAAAGAAGCGACTCAGTTCTGGAATGAAGTCGAAAAGTATATGAGGGAAGTTCTTATCGCGGAAAAACTTCAGAATTACATAACTTCGTCCGTTCTCGTGACGGAAAACGAAGTTCTTCAGAAATATAAAGACGATAACATAAAAGCGGCTTTTAATTTTGCTTTCCTTGACGTGAACACGGTTACGGACACTACTTTATTCACCCCGACTGAGGATGAAATGAAAACTTACTATAATGAGCACAAGGATGAATTCAAGCAGGAAGAAGCCGTAAAATTCAAGTATGTAATATTCTCCGACAGCCCGACAGCGGAAGATTCTTCTGCATTGTACAAACAGATGGAAATTCTCGTCAGGGATTTCAAGGAAGCGAAAACCGACGATTCTACACTTATAAAATTCGTAAACGAGAACTCGGCAACTCAGTTCAATCCTGATTTCCAGAAACCGAATCAGATAAGCGTTACGGGCAAGCAGGCTCTTAATTTCCTTTTCGATTCTAAGCCCGGAGACGTTTCAAACATTCTCGTTGACCAGGACGGATACAAATTAATAAGAGTCCTCGACATTAAAGAAGGCGAAGACCCGTTCGTGAACGCGGGACATATACTGATTAATTTCGGAACGGATACCGCGGCCGCGAAAAAACAGGCGGAAGAGATTCTTAAGAGAGCAAAAAACGGCGAGGACTTCGATAAACTCGCTTTTGATTTATCTCAGGATCCCTCGGCGAAACAGAACAGCGGCAACCTTGGATGGTTTATGAAGGGCGCGATGGTTAAGGAATTTGAAGAAGCGGCGATGAACGGCTCGGTCGGCGATATTGTCGGACCCGTAAAAACGCAATTCGGTTTCCACATTATTAAGATTAAAGGCAAATCAAGAAAAGAATTTAAATTTGCCGAAATCAGAAAGCCTGTTACCGCGGGGCAAAGAACAAAGGACATCGCGAGAAAGAAAGCGCAGGAATTCCTGTCTGACGTTCAAAACGGAGCCATACTTGACTCTCTGGCAAGACACATGATGATGGGCGCGTTTTCGACTCCCGAAGTCGTAAAGGGCGGATTCGTTCCCGGCGCTGGTCAGAACAAGAGCATCATTGAATTCGGTCTCAGTAATAAAAAGAACAGCCTCTTCGGTCCCGTTAAAGTTCAGGGCGGTTACGGCGTTTATATGATTACTGAAAGAATTCCCGAAGGATACAAGAATTACGACTCCGTGAAAAGCACGCTCGTTAAATCAAAGGTCGCTCAGAAGAAAAAATTCGATTACATTGCGAAGGTAGCGGGCGAAATGAAGGGAAGAATCGGCGGCGGCGAGATTTCCGCTGTCCAGGAATCATACCCGCTTTATACTTTCGGAAAAGCGGACAGCGTTTCGTACAGTAAACCAGACGCGAAAATCGGCCTCGATTATCCCGTGTACGCGGAGATTTTCTCGTCCCAGCCCGGCGTCGTTTCAAATCCGGTTAAAGGGATGAGAGGTTACTATATCGTAAAGACGTTATGGATTACTCCTTTCGACCAGAACGATTATCTTGTCAAGCAGGCGGATTTGAGAAAGCAACTTACCTCGAGCAAGAAACAGCAGGTAGTGCAGGAATGGATGAACAACCTGACGAATAACGCGAAGATAGTTGACAACAGGGACAAGTACCTGTAAAATGCAATTTGCATTTTAAAGAATGGAAACAGATAATACAGATTATATAACAAACCCGCGCGATTCCGAAATCGTGCGGGTTCTTTTATTCTTGTCATTCAGGCGTCGAAGACTCGCCGCGGCGGGTAAATGCGCTCTTTCCATCCGCCCTTGCGGACCTGAATGCTTTTTCAAAACAAATTTCTTTATCCCGGGATTATCTATAACGGGAACTCCTAAGTTTATTCCCAACTAATTAATGGATACAGAATCTCAATCAGGAAAAGCCGCTCTCGCCAAAGCCACTAAAGTGATAGTGCTTACTACGGTGATGTTCACTTTTATATCGTACTGGCGCGCGGCGGCTGTTGTAATCGGAGACCTCGGTTCCACGGCTTATTATATGGGCGGCATAGCCGAACAGTTCGTGGGCAAGGTCGCGCCGTATTTCATACTCGCTGTAATGATATTCGCTTTCTGCGTGATGGCTCTCTACGTAGAGTCCTCTCCGCTTTTTACCAGAGGCGGGGTCTACAGGGTCGTTAAATCCGCACTTGGCAGTTGGTTCGCCAAGGTTTCCGTTTCGGCCCTGGTGTTTGACTATATTCTGACAGGACCGATAAGCAGCGTTTCGGGCGGTCAGTACCTCGCGGGTTTGCTTAACGATACTTTCAGAACTTACGGAATTAACATCCAGTTTGACAGACACATATTCTCGATGGTTGTGGCGATTATTATCGTTATTTACTTCTGGTGGGAGAACGTGAAGGGTATGGAGGAATCTTCATCCAAGGCATTAAAGATTTTCATTATCACGGCGGTAATGGGTGTGCTTGTTCTTTCGTGGGGAGTTATTACTCTATTGCTGAAAGACGAACCTTTCTTTGCTCATTTTCCGCCGATGAAAATTGAATTGTCAAAGGAAGCGTTCGGATGGCTCGAAGAAGTTGACTGGGTAAAATCAATCGGGCTTATCAGCATTTTAATCGCGTTCGGACATTCCTTGCTCGCGCTTAGCGGACTCGAAACACTCGGACAGGTTTACAGAGAAGTTGAATATCCGAAACTGAAAAATTTTAAGAAGACTGCTTTAATCATATTCTTCTTCAGCGTTATGCTCACGCCCGGCGTGTCATTTCTCGGCACTATGCTGATTCCTGATAACGTAAGACCGCAGTATCTTGATAACCTCATCGGCGGAATCGCGATGTACCTTATTGGTCCGCACTGGCTTAACCTCGTGTTTCAGGCGTTTGTTGTTATTGTGGGCGTTTTAATCCTTTCCGGCGCTGTAAATACGTCTATCGTGGGCGCAAACAGCGTGCTGAACCGCGTCGCGGAGGACAAGGTTCTGACCGATTGGTTCCGCAAGCCGCATAAAAAATTCGGAACGACTTACAGAATTCTGAATTTAATCGCCATACTTCAAATAGCAACGATATTATTGTCAGGAGGGGATATAATTCTGCTCGGTGAGGCATACGCTTTCGGTGTCATCTGGAGCCTCGTTTTCAAAGGGCTTGCAATGATTGTCCTGCGCTACAAGGACAAGCGCCCGCGTGAATGGAAGGTTCCTTTGAATATGAACATCGGGAAACTGCACGTTCCGTTCGGATTGTTTTTGATTTTTATGGTGCTGCTTTTTACGGGTCTGACGAACCTGTTCACGAAACCAATCGCCACTGTCTCGGGTATGGCTTTTGCCGTCGCATTCTTCTTGATTTTTACGATATCCGAGATTTTCAACAAAAGGAAAATTATGCGGGAAAAGAATATCACCGAAGAAGAGTTCCATAATGACGAAAATATGCGTATTCTCGAACACTTCAATCTCGAGGACGAATCTGCTATAACTCCTGAACTTATTGGAAGCGAATTATCGGACAGGGTGATGGTCGCGGTCAGGGACCCGTCGAACCTGAATCATCTGAAAAAGATTATCGAAGAAACTGATACGGAAAAGACCGACCTTGTCGTGATGATTGCGAGAGTCTTCAGAGATAAGCAGAACATTGAAGTAAGCAACGACCTCGAAGAGGACGAAAGGCATTTGTTTAGCGAGGTCGTAAATGCGGCTGAGAAAATTGGAAAGCCCGTCCTGCCTATAGTGGTGCCCACGAACAACGCTTTCTTCTCGATAATGAACGTCGCTCACTCCCTTTCAGTCAGGGAAGTCATAATCGGTCTGTCCGCAAAATACAAGCCCGATATACAACTTCAGCAACTCGCCCTGATGTGGGGAACAGTTCATTCCGACGAAAATACACACATAAGAATCAGAATTATTACTGAGAACAAGGAACACTCAATAGAGTTATAAATTTAATACGTTCGGATTATAAAAAAAGCAGAGCCATTAGGCTCTGCTTTTTTATGTAACAGATATTATTAATTCGATATCTTCACCCTGATTCCTTCGCTGTTGCTCGTGAACTCGGGCGCGTACATGCATTGTATCGACGTTATGCCGTTCGAGAAATCTCCCGTGAGATTCGCTCTCAGCGGATACTCAAACACGTACGTTCCCTTCGGCAGGTAGCCGAAGAAGAAGTTCGTCGCCGCGTCTCTCGTGCTCTCGTAATAGCCGAGCCCGTCCTGATATTTATAGCGTGATATCACGTTCACGGGTTCGAATCCCGCCGCTCTCATATCCTTCATGTGAACGTATTCCATGTCGCGGTCGGTTCTTATTTCGATGCGCACCATCACGAGGTCGCCGGGTTTCAGTTTTGTGCCTTCATTTACGGGCGTGATGACGGGTCCCGATGAAGTGTTCTCCTGAAGGAATAGTTTCTTGTCTATCTTCAGGTTTGTTTCGGACTTCGAAATCTTATCGAGGTTCTCGAAATACTGCCAGTACAGCGAGCCCCAACTGATTCCTTCGTTCGATTTCCTGGTAATCGTTACATTTCCCATTTCGGGCTTAACCTCGCCCCAGTTCCAGGAAGTCTTGAAATAACCCGTTCCCGCCTGTACCTTGATGTCGGATTCCTTGCTCAAATCGATTTTCTGCGAACCCAGAGAAATGTCAACAAGCATGTCCGTCGCGAGCCAGTCATTGCCTTTCAGTATCAGAGCGTAAACCGCTTCGACCGTCGCCTTAGTGGTTTTCCAGTCCTGTGTCTGCTTTTGCTTCAGCAGCCAGACCTTCATGTCATCGACTGATTTCGCGTCGTTCGCGACTTCATCGAATACTTCTATCAGAAGCGATTGCGTTTCTATCGGAGCCTCGTACCAGTAATAACCCCAAACGTTTTCCTTCCAGTACATTCCGAGTTCATCCGAGTATAATGAGTTCTCTTTCAGCGATTTCACGATGCCTGCCGGAACGTCCGTGTTGCCGAAACGGTGAAGCGCGAGCGCGATCATTCCCTTGTTGTACCAGCCGCCGTTATTCCAGTATTTTACAGCCTGTGATACGAAATAATCGAACGCCTCCTTGGAGTCCGCGTCGACGGGAATGTCCTTGAAGTAACTTCTTGTGTAAAGATAGTGCACCGCGTAATATCCAAGATGATTATCGGACATCCTTATCTTGCCCTGTTTTTCGAGTTCGAGAAGATACTCGTAGTCATTTTTAATCTGAAGGTCAAGATATTCGAGTCCCGAATAAACCATCTGCGATACGTTAGCGTCGTCTTCGAGTTTCCGTATCCCGAGTTTATTCAGTTTCCCGAATCCCGCGATTATGTGCTGGGTTATGTATCTGTCTTCAGGCATTCCCTCGAACCACGGCCAGGCGCCGCTTGAGACCTGCATCGCTTTAAGTTTCCTCACCGCGCGGTCGAGTTCCATCCGCATTATGTTAAGTTCGAATAGATTTGATATTCTTCTCTTCCTTTCCGACTCGTTCTTTGCCTGAAGCACCCAGGGCGTCTCCTGAAGCAGCAGTGATTTCAGTTCTTCGTTCTTTTCGAGATTTGAAAGAAGCGCTTCCGGCTGCGTGTTTCTCCATGTATCGAAAATCTCTTTTATCTTCGGGCTTGAGTTCACGATGTTTGTTGCAATGCTGTTCGCGTAGAGCCTGCTGAAAACCTGCTCCGCGCATTCATAAGGATATTCCATAAGGTACGGCATCGCCTGTATGGCGTACCACGCAGGATTTGAAGTGAACTCGAGCGTGAGTTTGTAATTCGTGAGCGTCGATGACGTATTGTCCGTCAGTTTTGACATCGTGAAATTCTTTGTCTGATTTCCCCTTATGTACATCGGCATCGTTTCAGTAACGAGCATTCTGTTTGAAAGCACGGGAAGCACGTTAGATTCTCCGTCGGTGAAATTTTCCGCCTTGGCGAGAATCTTGTACTCAATTGCTTCGTAACCGTACGGGACTGAAATCTCCCAACTTAGATTGACGCTCTGATTCTGCTTGACCTCGAATGCCTTCTCTGAATTTTCGTTCTTGAACTGAACATTCGCGGGTTTGTTCGTCAACGCGTCCGTCAATTGCAGTTCCGCCGCGCCCGTCAAATCTTTCTGCGATAGGTTTGTTACCTTCGCCGTAATCACGACCTTGTCGTCTTCCCTGAAGTATCTCGGAACGTTGGGCGTTATCATCAGTTCCTTCTGAGTAACGAGTTCTTTCGTTACCATTCCGAACCGCAAATCCTTGGTGTGCGCGAGCCCTAATAATTTCCACCTCGTAAGAGCCTCAGGCATGCTGAAACTAATCGTAACGTCTCCGTTCTCGTTCGTTCTCAGGTCGGGGAAGAAGAATACTGTTTCTCTGAAGTCTTTCCTTGCGGTCACGTTGGAGAAATCGGTCTTCTGCCGTACATCGGAAATTACTCCCGTTTCATCTTCGCTGAAATCCTCTTCGCCTTTTCCGTCCTTTTTATCCTTCCCGCTCTTTTTCTTTGGCGACTCCTTTTTTAACGTTTCTGCTTCGGGCTGGTCCAGAGATTTTTCCTCCGTTACAATTCCGTTGAGTCTTTCCTGGTCCGATATTCTTCCGCTTCTTAACGTCAGCCTGTCAAAGTAATAACCGCTGTTAACAGGCGCGCCGAACCAGTTAAGGTAATCGTAGGAAATCAGAGTACCTTCCGAATACTTGTTCCATCCTTCCTGATAAATCGAACTGACGTTCGTGTTGAAGCCGAAGCCGCTTTCCCAGTACCTCTGGCCGTAATTGTAACTGAGAATGTTGAAACTCCAGTAATGCTGCTTTATCGCGTCAAGAGAAGCGTCGTACATCGCGGCGAGCATCTCCGCCGCGACCTTGTCTCCTGTCTTTCCTTTTATGTTTATCTTCCATTCTTCCTTCTCGCCCGGAAGAAGTTTGTCGCGGAAAGTTTCAAATGAAATGTCAAGCATCTTGTTCGTGAAAGGAACGTTGACGCTTTCATTCTTTATAACCACCCTGTTTGAATTTATCATCGCGAGCGAGTACGTGAAATTGCCGCGGTATGATTCCGTTACGGGAATGGTGAAAAACCTCTGGGAATTGTTAATATTAATCCACTCCCGCTTTATTACTTCGTCTTTATGCATTACCTCGAAAAGCACCCTCGCGTTAGTCAGACCAGTGCCGAAAATGAACTCGGCGCTCTCGCCCGGTTCGCAGGTGTTTTTCTTTACGATGTAATTGTCGAATGTCCTGTTAGGCAGTGTTGTCTCGCCGGTGCTGTAAGCGTTGAAATAGATTTTTTCAGTGACCGTTTCTCCGTATTTGTCCTTCGCGGTCATCTCTATCACGTATTTTCCCTGATTCCATCCTCTCATCGCGCTCAGGTCGAGTATGGAATCGACCGACGTGTTGAACGTGGTTTCGAGCGCTTTGATTTCTCTTTCCCATTTGCTGTAATTCGCCTCGTCGTCATACTGGTCGACGGGAAAATCACGGTAGTATTCGTCCCGCGTGTATATGAACTTGTCGGGGCGGGACCATAATCTGCTCCTGAAAACCCTGTCGGGCGCTTTCAGTTTGTATATCGTAATCTTCCCTTCGGCTGGCTCTTTTTGTCCGTTGAGATTGGTCGTTATGAGTTGAAACCTGTTCTCAAGATTCTTGTCGACGTTTGAATTGATGTCAACGTTTAGAATCAGAGCGTTATAACCTGCCGATACGTTCGTCTTCGTGGAATGAGTTTCTCCGTTAATGTCCGTTACATCCGCCGTTACCTCATAAGTGAAGTACGGCTTCATGTCCTTCGATACGGATTCATCGGGTATCGCCTTGAAATTAATCTCGAACTCTCCGTTCACGCTGGTCTTTGAAACTCCGTTCGTAACTTCGACCTCCTCTGATTTCATCGGAGTGTAATAGTAATAATAATACCAGTCGTACCACCATCTCGGATAATAGGTTTTTCTCACAACTCTGTATTTGACTCCTGCGTTGTCGAGGTTTGCTCCCGAATATGACTTCGCGAGACCCTTGACGTTAACCATCTCTCCGAGTTTGTAACTCCCTTTAACCGGCTCGAATGTAACCTCGAACTTCGGTCTCTTGTAGTCCTCGACTGAAAAGTACAAGGTGCCTCTGTTGTCTGAAGTCTGTATGTGCATCTGTCCGTTAAGTCCGGTTGAAGGAGCGGTGAAATTCCCGCTGATAGTGCCGAACTCGTTGCTCGTTAAAGTCTGCTCTGACACTTTCTGATAATTCACGTCGTAGAGTTGTACCGTGATTCTCGTGTCAGGCTTTATTCTTTTCTCCTCTCCCGCGTACTCAAGTACAATTCCCTTGAAATATATCGTCTGCCCGGGTCTGTATATGGACCTGTCAGAGAAAAAATATGTAAACGTATAAGGCGTCCTGTCCTTGTTTTCCGTGTAAGTGTTCTGCCAGAAAGCGTCCTGCAGGTAACTGTATCCGTAACCGAAGTTAATGCCTCTCGTCAGGAGCGTCTGCCCCTCGTGATTGATTTCGAGGAAAAATCTTCTGTATTTATTCCCGTGGACGATCTTGAAATATCCGTCCTTGTCGGATGTGAGAGTCTCTCCCTTGTAATATTCGTATTTCGACTTGTTGTAATTATACTCCTCGACGTATACGGTCGCGTCCGCGTCCACGATTGGCGAGCCCGTATCGCGGTCGAGAAGATAAAATTCTAAATCGCTGTTAAGAGCGTACTTCTTGATGTAACCTATGCTGCTTATGCTGAGCAGGCAGTAGGATACGGCGTTTTCAACGTAAGAGATGTTCTCGTCCGTGCCTGTCAGCAGAACGTAAAGCCCTTTCTCGAGTGCGGGAATTTTAACCTCCGCTTTGTGCGACTGGTAATCGCCGTCGGTCGGCAGGTTCACGCTGAAAGAACTTACGGCGTTTTTGTTCCTGAATTTTTCAATTAGGTCCTTCTGATATTTCGTATAATTGTAAGTCTTCGTGAGTTCTTCTTCGAGTTCCTTAATTTCGCCGTAACTCGTTTCTACAACCCTGTAATAAAGTTTGCCAATGTTCTTGTAAGTCGCTAGAGTCCTGAACGGCTTGCCCGGCACGTTGAACGATTCGAGCGTAACGGAAAGGGACTTTTCTTCGATTGAGTTCATAAGCGACAGACAGTTGCCTGTGCCCTCGGATTGAGGAAAGTTCCTCGATGCCTGCAGGCATATGTCGTACGCTGTTTTCTTGTCGTACTTGTAATCCTCGGATAACTCGGGATTGTACTTGTTCCCCCGCGTGTAGTATATCATCGCGATGTCATAATCGATGAATGTCGAATTCGGATTTCCCGAATATCTTTCCTTCATGTTCTGAAGAGCCTGAAGGTAGTATTTCTCCTTTTCAGGATTCGCGGAGTTCAAGTTCACGAACTCGAGCCTGCGCAGGTCCGCGTTTATCAGCGCTCCTGGGTCCGGATCGTTTAAATGAAACCTGATAAGGTTTTTGAAAATCATTATTGTCTGATAATCGAAAGATGATACGTCGCTCGTGCTTATGTCAAGAGAAGCGAACTCCTTCGCGTCGCTGAAAAAAACAGGGTCGTTCACCATGAACTGTTCGGCGGGTCTCGTAACTCCAGCTTCCTTATTTGTGAAGAAACTAAGCGCCTTATCGGAGAGAAAATCATACAACGTCGGTCTGTATTTCCTGCCGTTCGGTATTAATTTATCGTAAGCATAATTGTTCAAAATATCGTTGAAATTTTCAACAGATATGCCTTGAAGAGTTTCGGGCTCCGTGAGCGAAGCGTTGTAGTATTGTATCGATTTCTCTATGAACCTGCTTGCGTCCCAGGTCTTGATATCCTCGAGTTTAAAATTCACTACTTTCGACCTGTTGAGAATGTTGTAACGGTTCTGCTGATAGTATGTCCAGTACATGTCCGCGACAATCGAACCCATAAATTGTTTTAGCGGCGGTACGGCTTCCGCTTCCTCGTTAATCATCAGGGCGATGTTCTTTTCGAATGAATCCTCCACGTTGTACTCGGTCAGTTTCACCCTGTAAATCACGGCTCTTATGTAGTTGACGGTGTTATTTTCGCTCTTTGCTTTCGCGAAAATCTCGTCGAGTACTTTCATTGCCGATTCCGGCAGCCCGTTGTTGTATAGCGAATCCACCGCTCTCCAGCCGGATTCGTAATCATAAACCGCCGCTGACGCCTTCAGCGAAGAAAGTGAGATTAACAGCGCAATAGCAATTACGGCGGACAAAAACAATTTATGGTTTTTCATAGCACACTTAGAATATGTTTGAGAAATTTTTTCTTTTTATACTTAACGTGTATGATATCTGTTCCCTTAAAGAAAATCACAATTGAAAATGAAGAAAGATGAAACCGGTTATTATACTTATGTTATGCCTAATATAAAATACAAAAAGCGATTTCCCTTGA